>JBDTNM010000251.1:0-5068 GCA_039933735.1 bacterium
GACATGCTGCCCTTCGATTCGGGCATCGCCGGGTCCGCGCCGAAACCGTGGATCTGGTCTTGCTTGAGCTTTACTTCGTCGAGGCCCGCGGTCATCAGGATGGCCCGGCCGTCTTTATCCACCACGCAGGCGATGGCGAACCCTTTTTCCGGCGCGTAGCCGAAGATGCTGCCGAGCATCGCGATGACGTACTGATACGTGTGTTCGTTGTCATCCAGCAGGATCAGGTGGTACGGAGGCTCTATCCGGGTATCGGTATCTTCGAGCACCCGGGTTGTCGGAGTCGGCAACGTCATGGACTGCTTAGTCTACTTCCGGGCGGTCCAGCAGAGAAGATTTTGGAGCGACTCAGGCGTGTGGGAGGAGCAGGCGGAAGGTGCTGCCTTCGCCTTCGGTGCTTTCCGCTTCGAGCCAACCGCCATGTGCGCGGACGATGCTGAGCGAGGTCGAGAGGCCCAAACCGGTGCCCTTACCGACGCCCTTCGTTGTGAAGAATGGGTCGAAGATGCGCTGGATCAGATCGCGCGACATGCCCGAGCCGGTATCGGCCACCGTGATCTCGCGGTACTTGCCCGCCACGATGCCGCGCTGGGCCCAGATCGGCTCTGTTGTGATGGTCTTGTCCGCATGGCGAATGACGATGGCGCCGCCGTCCGGCATCGCGTCGCGCGCGTTCAACAGGAGGTTGACCAGCACTTGCTGCAGCGATCCAAATTCCCCCGCCACCTGCGCCGATTCCTCGCCGGGTTCGATGCGAAGTTCAACGGAGGGGCCAAGCGTCCGTTGCACGAGCGCGACCGTCTCGGCGATCAAGGTGTCGAGCGGCACGGCGTCCCGCGCATGCACACCGGGCCTGCTATAGCCGAGGAGTCGTTTTACAAGGTCGGCGCCGCGTTCTCCGGCGATCCGTGAATCGGTGGTGTATGCCCGCAATGGGCTCTCTGGCCCGAGTTCGCCCTCAAGCAAATACAGGTTTCCGAGGATCGTCGTCAGGAGATTGTTGAAGTCGTGGGCTATTCCGCCGGCGAGCACACCGAGGCTTTCCAGCTTCTGCGCCTGGAGCAGGGCTGCTTCGGCCCTGCGCCTGTCGGTCACGTCGCGGGCAGAGCCGATGATGCGGTAGCACTTGCCTTCGGAATCGAACAGCGGTGTGAGGTGGGTGACCACTTCCATCCGGAAGCCCCGGCGTTCGATGACGTTCGCGTACTCGATCGGTTCCCCGGCGGCCTCGGCTTCTTTGTAGCGCAACTCGGCGGCGGCGGCGGCGGCTGGCGTGAGGAATTCGGCAAGGCTGTGGCCGACCATCGTCTCCGGGTCGAGGCCCAGGAGCGCGAGGGTCCGGGGGTTCGCGAGCCGCACCCGGTAGATCCCGTTGGCGTCTTTATCCATCACCCAGACGGCGTCTGAGGTACCTTCAACGACGGCCCGGTAGTTGGCTTCCGAGTCTGCGACCGCCTGTTCCTGGGCGCGCCGGCGGCTGAGGTCGCGGCTCCAGCAGATCAACCTGTCGCAGCGACCCATGGGGTCGCGCACGGGCGTAACCGTGGTCACGATGTAGGCCTTGACCCCGTTCCAGACGAGCTGATTTTCGAAATCGAGGGGCCGGTCGGAGACGCAGGCAGCCTCGTAACGTTCGATCGAACGCGCGGCCGTTTCCTCGTCGGTGAGCCCATCGGCGATTAACTGCGCGAATGTCTTGCCAACGATCGCGTCGGCCGATTCCATCTGGGTTTGGCGAAGGTAGGAACCGTTCACGAAAGACGCGCGCCATTCGCCATCCGATCCGCGATCAACCACCCACATCGCCTCACGTACGCTCTCGACCACGCCGCGGTACGTCTCAGCGATTTTCCGTCGCTCGGTCACGTCGCGGGCCACCAGTTGCACCGCAGGCTCGCCTTCCCAGGTGGTGACGCTCGCGATCGTCTCTATCCATATGACTTCGCCGTCGCAGCGCTGAACTTCCATTTCGGCGAGCGCAATCGCTTCGCCCTGCTGCAGATCGCGCATCCGTCCGGCGGCGACTTCCTGGTGGGCCGGCAAAACAAAGTCGAGGATGTGATGGCCGACGATGTCGCTCGGCAGCGATGCCCGCATCATTCTTCGGCCGGCTTCGTTCACATACTCCATGATCCCGCCGCGATGGATGCAGATGAAGTCCGGTGAAAGCTCCACCAGGTTGCGGAAGCGTTCCTCGCTTTCGCGCAGCCGGGCCTCTGCCTTCACGCGCCCGGTGATATCGGTGACGGTGCCGACAAAGCCTTCGACTGACCCGTCCTCGCCAAAAGACGCCACTGCCTGCGAGAGCACCCAGACGATTTCGCCGCCGGGTTTTACCAGGCGGAACTCGATGCGGAGGTTCTTGCCAATCTTCAGATGCTCCGCTTGCTCGCGCGCCACGCGTTCGCGGTCATCGGGGTGGATCGCGGTCATCCAGCCGAGGTCCAGCGATTCCTCTTCGGTCAGCCCGGAGAGCTCGCACCAGCGCGGATTAACGGCGTAGCAGCGGCCGTTGGTGCGGGTGCGAAAGACGCCCACTGGAAACTGCTCGGCGCTAATCGTGCGCTCGATGTCGAGACTGGCTACCTGGGGCTCACTGGTCATGATGCTCGCTGCCGCCTGTCGCCCACGAGAATCTTACCGGAGCATCCTCCCTACCCGCCGTAGGTGAAATCCCAAACAAAAGGGGCAAATATTCTGTCGGAGGCGTATTACCAGGCGCCGGAAAGCCTGGCGGCCTCGGCACGCCCCTGCGCGAGGCCAGCTTCGGCAGCGCCGCCGCGACGGGTAAAGTCCATCAGGTTCGGCCCAAACGACTGGCGTGAGTCCGCATCCGGAGTGACCAGGACCACGGCACTCCCGGAGTCACGCAGGACGTCCAGTTCGGCCTCGAGGCGCTTCCTCGATACATCCGCCATTGGGCCTTCGACGTTCGAGGTCACGGCCACGACGATCACCGTCTCGTAGCCCTTGGCCAGGTCGGCGTTTGTTGCCGAACGCATGCCGCCATCGATGTAACGGCGTCCATTGATGGTGATCGGCGGATACACGCCGGGGACGCTGCAACTCGAGGCAACGGCGCGGCTGAGCGGCACACCCGAATCGTTGCCCCAGGCCTGGAATTCACCCGTGAGCGCGTCGACGGCGGTGCAGGTGTACTTCTTCGCTGGCCAGCCTTCGCTGGTAGCCAGGATCTTGCCGAACGTGGCGATGAACTGCTCTTCGCTCATCGTCTTCGCCTGCAGCGCGAACGCCCCCAGTTCCTTGCGGACTTCGGTTGGGTCCACGTCCTCACGGAGGCTCTTCTGCATCAGTTCCATGAGGGGGAGGAGGTTCGGGGGAGCGCCGCCCTCACCCGTATTTGCGCGCGTCGGGCCGGGCCGCGAACTGCCGGCATCAGCCGAAACGGCGGCGAACATCTGCTGCGGCGTCCGCCCCATCGCCAGTTGCGCGCCAACCGCTGAACCCGCTGAAGTGCCAATGATCAGGTCGGCCTGGCTGACGTCGACGCCGGACTCCGTTAGTCCGGCTGCAAGGCCGGTTTCCCAGGCGATCCCGACGGGGCCGCCTCCACCAAGGACGAGTGCGCGAGTTGGCATGAAGAAGGACCCCTTCGAGTGAACGTAGTGGCGCGAGTCTAGCGGGGGCCGACGGAAAAGCGAAAAGCCAAACTCAGGAGAGCACTTCCCGGACCCGGTCGATCTCCTCCTGGGAAACTCCCTGCGAAAGCAGGAACCCGGCTGCGCTGCCGTATTTCTCACGCATCAGCTTCAGGAAGCCGGCCATCTTCTCCGGAGGCGTCGCGAGGCGGGCCCGGATTTCGTCTTCGCTGCCTTCGAGCTGCCTGCCGCTGCTCACGAGATAGGCGATGAGCGCGTCGGTGTTGGCATCGCTGAGGCCGTACTCATTGGCGATGTCCTCATCGGAGCAGCCGAGGACTTCCATGATCAGCCCGAGCAACACGCCGGTGCGGTCCTTCCCGGCCGTGCAGTGCACAAGAAACGGATAATTCTCTTCTTCGGCGAACAGCTGGAAGGCACTCGCGAGGCGGTCGCCGCCAATGTCGAGGTAGTGCAAATAGCGGGCCGGGGAGATGCCGACCCCATGCAGGCCGTTGAGTTCCGCCGTCACATCCTCCAGGCGGTTCGTCTGCGGGAAAATCGAATGCGGCCGGACACGCTCTTCGAGCGGGTGCGGTCCTTTGCGGAGGGCCAGTTCGTCGGCGTGGCGAAGGTCGAGAATGGTCCGAATTTCGAGTTCTTCAGCGAGCCATTCGCGGTCGGCTTCGCTCATCAGTTCGAGCGCGCCAGAACGGTAGATGCGCCCCGGCCGAATGGCGCCGCCGGCGAATTCGTAATTGGCCAGTTCACGGAAATTGTGGATGCCTTCTGGTTCGCGAAGGTTCGAATCGGTGGTCATAGTGTGGGGTAGCGTAGCGCACCGCCGTTAACGATGGAGGTACCGCTTTCGCGCCCACCCGTACCCGGATTTGCGACCAAAGGGGCGTTCAATGTAGGCCGGGCAAGAACCATGCTCGTTGCAGCCGATTCCCCTGGGAGATTCCCCATGAGCACCATGCCTCACTCAGAAGACGCGTTCGTCACGGGCGACCGGCGCCACCGGCGCATCGCCTACAGGGGTGCGCTCGTGGGCACGTTCACGCGGGACGCCGACAGCGACATGATCGATGGCGAATATCGCGACTCCGAAGGCGATGTGATCGGGCCAATGTTGACGGAACAGCGCCGGCACGAAGAGGCCCGCGCATTCCTCGTCATCCCCAATGAATCGATTCCGCTCGTCCACGTCGAGGCCGCCCTTGAAGGCGATCACCGGGTGGGCGGCTACGAGCAGGTCTTCGCCTTGCTCTACCGGCCGGGCGAAACGCCCGTGCGGGGCGTACACGAAATGGGCGACCGCTGGGACGATGGCGAACTTGTCGCCTACACGTTCGAAACCGACGACGAAGCGCTCGAAGCCCAGGGATAGCGCCGGATCAGGCCCAGACTGCCGTGACGATGAAGTCGTTGGGGTGGTTGTGGTCGCCGGTGTCGACGAGGACGCGGCG
>JBDTNM010000252.1:0-5019 GCA_039933735.1 bacterium
CGCATCTGGCGGACGCTCTCCTGGAGGGCGTACATGCCGTACATGCCGGAGTGGGTGTAGCTGAGGCCGCCGCCGTTGGTGTTCAGCGGGAGCTTGCCGCCGGGGCGGGTGTTTCCAGCGGAGATGAAGGCGCCAGCTTCGCCGGGGCCGACGAAACCGAGGTCCTCAAGGCCGTAAAGGGGAAGGTGGGCGAACGCGTCGTAAATCATGAGATGGTCGACGTCGTCGTGGGTGATGCCGGCTTCACGGAAGGCATTGGGGCCAGCGACGCGGAAGGCGCGTGACGAGGTCATGTCTTCCATCTGGGTGACCATCGGCGTTTCGACCGATTCGCCAGTGCCGAGGATGTAGACGGGCTTCGTGGGGAAGTCCTTCGCGCGGTCGGCACTGGTGAGGATCAGGGCGCCGGCGCCATCGGTGACGAGGCAGCACATGAAGAGGCGGAATGGGTAGGCGATCATGCGGGAGTTGAGGACATCCTCAACGGTGATCGGGTCCTTCATCATGGCGTTCGGGTTCTTGGCCGCGTACTCGCGCTGGACGACGGCGACCATCGCCAGTTCTTCCTGCGAGACGTTGTACTTCTTCAAGTAGCGCATCACGGGGATGGTGAACGAGGTGGGCGCGCCCATCGGGCCGGTCCACTGCTCGAACTGGGCCTGGAGGCTGGCGCCGCCGCCCATAGGCCAGCCGCCGCGGCCGATGCCGCTCTTGCCGCTTTCGCCGTGAGTTATGAGGACGGTGGTGGCAAGGCCGGCTTCGATAGCTGCTACCGCGTGGCGGACGTGAATCATGAACGAGCAACCGCCGACCGAGGTGCCGTCGACGTACGTAGGCGTGATGCCCAGGTAGTAGGCGGTCTCAGTCGGACTGGCGCCGGCGCAGGCGACGCCATCGATGTCTGAGGGCTTGAGACCCGCGTCCTTCATGGCGCGGATGGCGGCTTCGGCGTGAAGCCCAAGCTGTGAATATTCGGGGAAGACGCCGAGGGGGCTGACCATCTCGGAAGCGCCGACAATTGCTACTTTTCCTGGGGTTGGCACTCGATCAGGCTCCCTTCGCCGGGCGCCACGTGGGCAGCGTTATTTCGTCGTTGACTTTGGTAGGGGCCAGTTCGAGGGCCATATCGAGCTGGAGCGCTTCCGGTGTCTGCGGACAATCGATGATGTTCGTGCCCATTTGGACGCCCTCTTCGAGCTGGACGACAGCGATGGAGAACGGGGCGACGAAACCTGGAGGTGGGCGGTGGCTGATGATGTAGGTGAGAAGGGTGCCCTTGCCGCTGGCCTGGAACCATTCGACTTCAGCGAACGGATCGGAAGGGTCGAACGGGCGAGGCGGGAAGTAGGCCTTGCCGGTCTTCTTGTTGCGCTGAATCATCAGCTTTCCTTCCCGGAGCCCGGCCCAATAGGGCTCGGTCTCGGGAGTGGCCTTGGGGGCCAAACGGGTGTAGTCGTGCAAACGGTCCTGCCTGTACGTGGAGTCCGGGCCCTGATAAGGGTTCCGGCTGTGAATGCAGTCACAATGTCTACCGTGTACGTGAAGGTTCCGCAAGTTTTGGGCCTGCCGCGACGGTGCCTCGAAGGACGGTCAGCCGGGTGGCTCGGGCGGATTCGGGCCGAGTTGCAGGGCTTCAGCGATGGCGGCATCGAGGGTGAGGGCGGCGCCGATGGCTGATTCCGTTGCGAAGGCCTGTTCACCGAGGGTGCGACTCACTGCCGCGACGGAGCGGCCGTAAATCGCCGTGTAATCCGCCGCATTGACGAGGCCCTTGCGTGCTCGATACGCCTCTCCGGCCGCGAAAAGCCTGGCTGCGATCGTCGGTCTGGCCATCAGGCCTGCCATGGAGGCGAGGATGAGCAGCCCGTTCATGATGTCCCACGGGTTGGCCATGCGCTGCCCGAGGAGGAGGCTTTCCCGGGCAAGGTCAAGGGCGCGTTCGGGTTGGCGGCTGAGGCCGAGGGCTACGGACAGGCGCTGGAGCGCGGTTGCGAGGCCCGACTGCGCACCAACGCGGCGACGGATGGCGACCGCTTCTTCGAAGCAATCGAGTGCGCCGGAAAGGTCGCGCTGGGCCTGGCGAACCAGCCCCAGGCCATCGCGAGCCGCGGCCGTGCCGAGCAGGTTCGCCGCTGCGTCATGGGCCTCGTAAGCGGAAACGAAGAGTTCGGCCGCGCGCTCATAGTCTCCTTCTGATTGCGCGATGCGGCCGATACCGATCAACGCCCACCCGCGGACCGAGTGGGAGGCGAGCTTTTCGGCGAGGGCCAGGCTTTCCTCGAAGGCCTCAGATGCCGGTCCGAGTTCGGACTGGTCGAACTGGGCGAAAGCCAGGTCGATGAGGCAGCGAGCCAATCCGGCTTTCTCATCGAACCGGCGATACATCTCAGCACTTTCTTTGAAGGCTCGGATTGCATATCCGCGTTCGGCATTCGGATCCTCCCATTGGAAGAGGAGTACGCGGCCGAGGCCGTACAGCGCATCCGCACGGAGCGCTTCAAGACCTGGGCCGGGAAGGGCAAGGGCCTGTTCGAGCCAAAGCCGGGCTTCGGCGAGCGTCGACGATGAATGTTCGAACCAGCGCCTGGAGACGCGGAGATTGCCTGCCGGAACCCAGAGCGATGAGAGAGATGCGGCCAACCGAAGGGCGTCCGGAGCTCGCCCCGCGGAAACAGCCCAGCTGATGGCGGCACGGAGGTTCGACTGTTCCGGGGCGAGCAGGGCGCGAGCGCGAAAGAGGGCCGATACGGGAGCCGTCTCCTCGAGGTCGGCTGCGGCGCTTCCCATGAGTTCCTGGCACCAGATCAGGTGCCGGGTGGCGGCCGACTCAAGTTCGTTACTGGCGTCGAGTCGTTCGCGTGCGTAGTCGTTGATCGTTTGGAGCATCGTGAACCGCGGTCCGTCGTCACCCTGTTCAAATTCGAAGGAGGCGATGGGCGGAGTGGAACCTTCGACCATCGCATGATCGTCATTGGAGCCGTAGCGAGTCGTGTCGCGGCGAATCAGACTCTTGTCGACGAGGGAACTGAGGGCATCGAGTACGTCGAGCGAGCCTGCAAGTTCGGGCGGACAGCACGCCTCGGCCGCCGCAAGCGTAAAGCCGCCAACGAAGACGCCCAATTGGCGAAAGAACGTCTGCTCCGCGGGCGAAAGGAGGTTATAGCTCCATTCGATCGCTGCGCGAAGGGTGCGCTGGCGCTCGGGATGATCGAGGGGCCCGCCCGTCAGCAGCGCGAGGCTCTGGTCGAGCCGGGCGAGGAGCGCGTTCGGCGTGAACAACTTGACTCGAGCAGCGGCGAGTTCGAGGGCGAGCGGCAGGCAATCGAGACGAGAACAAATCTCCGCGACGTCGGTGGCATTTTCCGGCGTAAGCGCGAAATTAGGATTGACGGCCTTCGCGCGTTCCACGAACAACCGTACCGCCGGAGCACCGGCGAGGGCTTCGAAGGTGCCGGAGCGTCGTTCATTGGGCGCAGACAGTACGGGCACGGGCATTTCCTGTTCGCCCGAAATGTGGAGCGGCGACCGGCTGGTCGCGAGGATGGTGAGCGCGGGAGAGGAACCGAGGATCGCGGCCAGGTCCGGAGCGCAGTTGAGGACTTGTTCGCAATTGTCGAGGACCAGGAGGATGGCCTCGCCCTGGAATGCGTCGATCAGAGCGGCACGAAGCGACTGCCCGGCTTCCTGGCGGACACGCAGGACCTCTGCGATGGCTTTGAGCGCGAGATCACTGGTCGTGACAGGCGCTAGTTCGACGAACCATGCGCCCCGGGGGAAGCGTGGGCGAAGCGATTCGGCGGCCGCAATGACCAGTCGTGTCTTGCCGATGCCGCCAGGGCCGGTGAGTGTGAGTAGGCGGGCACCGAGTACTCGTTGCTCCACCTCCAGCAACTCCCGTTCCCGTCCGATCATGGCAGTCAGGCGTGTGGGTAAGTTGTGGAGAGCGGCCGTGGCGGGTGGCTGGCCGGGGACTGCAACTGCCGGCTTGCGGGACGGGCCGCGGGCGAGGTCGGTAAGGTCCGCCCGTTCGGAGGCGGGGAGAACGAGCGCGTCTGCGATGGCGGCCGCGGTGTGGGGGTAGAGGCGGCGTCGCAATCCGCGTTCGAGGGCGCCAATGGTGTCGACCGTGAGGCCAGAGCGTTCGGCGAGGTCTTCTTGCGTGAGGCCGGCGCGCAGCCTGTGCGTTCGAACGAACTCTGCAAGGCCTATCGCGGAATCATCTGCCATCGGTCTCCGTCCGGCGCACGCCCCCCGCGCCGCGAAACTCGCGCCCGGCGGTACGTGGTGTTTCGACGCGAACACGGAGCTTCCCCTCCAGTTCGCGAAGGGTTCGGAGGCCCTGCAGCCCGGCTATCCCAGGCAACTATACGGGAAGTCTACGGGTAGTCGCCGTGGGAATGGGCAGGCCGGAGGTTCAGTCTTGTCTTCAGCAAGAGGCGCTCACAAACCGGGGCGCCGGCAAGAAGCACAGAGGAGTCAAAGGCCATGAACAACCGATTGAACAAGTCCAACGGAGCCGCCCAGGGAGCCAACAGCTGTCGGAGCAAGCGGCCTTCCGGGCGATGGATTCTCGAAAATTCGACGCTGCGCCTGACCTGGACGACGAACGGATCCGAGTCGGATGTCAGCGCGGCGGCCTGAGGCGATCGTGAAAGCAATCATCTCAACTGAACTCCGCCCTCTCGCCGTCCTCGGATTGGTTTCGTCTCCATTCATCGTGATCAAGCTGCTCATCGAGGGACTCTCTTTCGCCAGTTGAGCCCGCATCACCGACCCGCCTGACAAAAGCAACTCAAGGAGTAGACCAATGTTCGCACTCGCCCCCGTAACTTCTGATACCGACGCACCCAAGACCCGAGCCATTGGCGGCCGCCTTCGTGGTGCGCTGAAGGGCCTCTCTTCGTTCGCCGACTGGGTCGATGGAGGGGAGTCTCGTGAACGAAGGGCGTCTCCCTCGGAGACAGTGACCGATGCAATCATTTCGTACATGCGGGGCGAGGTTTCTGAGCGGTGATGCGT
>JBDTNM010000253.1:0-4985 GCA_039933735.1 bacterium
GCGCCATCGATATCCGGCTGCGAAAGCAACTCGGCGGCATTCTCCGCGTTCACGCTGCCGCCGTACTGGATCCGGATCGCGTCCGCATGGACCGGGCTGATTTCCCGCAGCACCCCGCGAATGTACGAGCACGCTTCCTGCGCGACCGCCGGAGTTGCCGTTTCCCCGGTGCCGATCGCCCAAACGGGCTCATAAGCGACCGTCACCCGTGGCGACATCGTCAGGCCCGTGAGGCCTGCCCGAAGCTGGCGATAGAGCACCTTCTCCGTCAGCCCGTCCTTCCGCTCTTGCAGCAGTTCGCCCACGCAAACAATCGGGTCGAGCTTCGAAGCCAGAACGGCGGCAACCTTCCGGTTCACCCAGTCGTCGGTTTCCCCGAAGAACTGCCGGCGCTCGCTGTGGCCGATGATCACGTACTGGCAGTAATCCTCAAGCATCGTCACGCTCACTTCGCCGGTGAACGCTCCCTTGGCTTCCCAATACACGTCCTGGGCGGCCAGCCCAACCCTGGAACCCTTGATCGCGGCCCGGACCGATCCGAGGTGCGGAAATGGAACGCCCACCGCGATGTCGCAACTCGCTTGCTGCGTCGTGGCGACAACACCCTGCGCCAGCGCGATGGCTTCGGCTTCGCTCGTGTTCATCTTCCAGTTACCGGCGATGAATGGCTTTCTCACTGGATGCTCCTAACGGCGCTTCTTTTTCGAAATTGGCGCGGTGGAAGCTGTCGGGACAGGCCCGAAGCGGTCGGCCAGCTTGGAAGGGTTCCGCACGCTCAAGGCCACGCGGGTCGCCTTTATCCGCCAGATCCGGGGGATCACCCACACTCCGATCGGCTGCTTGAGCGTCACCTCTGCCACCGGCCCCCATGCCGACACCAGCGCAACGCCTCCGCCCGATCCTGCACGCACCCCGAGGCCCTGCCACAACTTCCATTGCACGAGGCGCGCGCCTTCCACTTGCCGCGTTTCCACGATCGTGTCGACGAACCCGGCGAACCGGATACGCATTTTGTCTTGCGAGATCGCCACGAACGACGTCGGCAGCCTCAGCGCGATGCCGAACATCCAGATGAATAGCATCACGAAGACGACCGCCAGCAACACCAGCCACACCGGCCCGCCGTCGGTGTACGCCTTCAGCATCACCACGCCGCCAATCGCGATCGATCCAGCCGCAATCGCAACGATGATCTGCAGGCCACGGACCCCGCGGAACGAAAACAGCAACGGCGTCGGTCCCGGGTCGGTGACTTTCTGAGAGGTCATCAGGAGTCCATCAAAGCAGTCACGCCAGGCAGTGCTCGCCCTTCGAGCATCTCCAGCGAGGCGCCGCCGCCGGTCGAAACGTGCGTGAACCGAGCCTGCAGGCCCGCCTGGGCAACAACTGCCGCCGTTTCGCCGCCACCGACGACCGTCACCGCATCGAGATTCGCAATTGCCCGCGCCAGGTCGAACGACCCCTTGGAGAACTTCTCCATTTCGAACACTCCCATGGGACCGTTCCACACCACGGCCTTCGCACGCTTCAACGCCGTCGCGTATTGCTTCACCGTTTCCGGGCCGATATCCAGCACCATGTAACCCTTCGGAATCTCTCCCACTCCCCGGACCAGCGCTTCGGCGTCCTCGGCGAACTTGCTCGCCGCGATGACATCCACCGGCAGGTGCACCTCAACTCCGTCAGCCTTCGCGCGTTCGAGGATGCGCTTCGCCGCCTCCACCTGTTCGTCCTCCACCAACGACATCTGCACGTTCACGCCTGTCGCTTTGAGAAACGTGTTCGCCATGCCGCCTCCCACCAGGAGCATGTCGATTTTCGGCAGCAGATGCTCGATGGCCGGGATCTTGGTACTCACCTTGGCTCCGCCAACCACTGCCGCGAACGGCTTCGGTGGATTCGCGACCAGCGCGCTCAGGTAGCGCACTTCCTTCTCCATCAGAAAGCCCGCCACGGATGGGAGGAAATGCGTCACGCCTTCAGTCGAAGCGTGAGCCCTGTGCGCAGCGCCGAATGCGTCGTTGACGAACACGTCGGCGAGGCTCGCCAGCTGTCGCGCGAACTCCGGATCGTTCTTCTCTTCTTCCGCGTGGAATCGCAAATTCTCGAGCAGCAGCACGTGGTTGCCCATCGCCGCCACGGCCGCTTCAGCCACAGGCCCGACACAGTCGTCTGCGAACAGCACCTCGCGCCCGAGCAGGTTCGACATCCGCCCGGCGATCGGCGCCAGTGACAGCTCCGGGGATGGCCCCTTCGGGCGGCCCAGGTGCGAACACACGATCACGTGCGCACCGTGCTCTAACAAATACTGAATCGTCGGCAGCGATTCCTTGATTCGCGTGTCGTCCGTCACCGTGCCGTTCTCCATCGGCACATTCAGGTCGGCGCGAACCAGGACGCGCTTACCTGCCACATCGATGTCGCGAATCGTCTTCTTGCCGATGTCGTCACTCATAATGCGGAGCCGGCCCCAATGCCGCGCCGCTCTACCTTGGCCAACTTTTCCCGACGACGCGTGTGATTGCCGCCCTCTGGCGTCGCCGACAGGAATGCGGTCAGGCATTCGTCGGCAATCGCCCGGCCAATCTCCCAGGCGCCAAGCGCAAGTACGTTCGCATCTGTGTGCTGGCGCGCTCGTTCAGCGCCCCAGTGGCTGTGGCAAAGCGCGCAGCGCGCACCGGGCACTTTGTTCGCGACGATGCTGACGCCGACGCCATTGCTGCAGATGACAACCCCGAGGTCGACTTCGCCCGCGACCGTCGCACGCGCCACTGGCTCCGCGAAGTCCGGGTAATCAACGCTGTCCGCCGCGTACGTGCCGAAGTCGACAGGCTCGTGGCCGAGCGATTTTGCCGTTTCGATAAGGTGCTGTTTCAGTTCGAAACCAGCGTGATCCGCGCCAAAACCGACCTTCACGATCGCACGCTCCTCACTACCTGGATTTGGGCCAACCCAAGTATACGGGCGACCGTTGCGCGGTCTATCGCGCCCTCCCGCAGGATTACCGGCAGGTCCCCCGAAACGTCGATCACCGTGGAGTCCAGGCCCTGCGCCGTCGCGCCCGCATCGATCGCAACCGCGCACGATTCTCCCAATTGCTCGATAGCGTCCGCGCACGTTGTGGGGCTCTGGCCCTCGGCAATGTTCGCGCTCGATGCCGCCACCGGTCCTCCGAGCCTATCCAGCACATCCAGGGTCACGTCCACCGGCATCATCCGAAACCCGACCGTCCGCCCGCCGCTCAATGCCGGCGAATCCCAGCGGTCTTTCGCCGGCACGATGATGGTCCACGGGCCCGGCCCGAATGCGTCCACAAGCGTCCGCGCGGCCTTGTTCACTTCTGCAAACTGACCCAAAAGCTCCGGATCACGGCCGAAGAGAAGCTGCAACGGAAAGTCGGGCGACCTCCGTTTGGCCGCATATATCCCGCGCACAGCGCCATCGTTTCGGATGTCCGCTGCCACGCCGTACACCGTGTCCGTCGGGAGAATCGCAAGCTCCCCCAGGGCCAGCGCCTCGGCAGCAGCGGCGATCCCCTCAGCTCCAGCGAGAAACTCCTTCAATCGTGCATTTCCTCTGCCGTTTTCTTGGGGCTCAGCGCCGCTCCAGGCCAATTCGTAGATCAAAGTCTACATTTTGGTTAGCCTTGGGTATGGGTACCGCGCAACCAATGACCGACGCCCTCACCGAAGCACAAAACGCCGCCGCCGCCAACCCCGCCAAAGGACACGAATCCATCGTCGTCCTCGATTTTGGCGCCCAGTATTCGATGCTCATCGCCCGCCGCGTGCGCGAGCTCAACACCTATTGCGAACTCATTCCCTGGGATGCCCCGGCCGACAGGATCGCTGGCCTCGATGTCCGCGGCTTCATCCTCTCCGGCGGGCCATCGTCCGTCTACGATGAAGACGCGCCGCTCGCTCCCCAGTGGGTGTTCGATTCCGGCAAGCCAATCCTTGGCATCTGTTATGGAATGCAGCTTCTCGCCCACCAGCTTGGCGGGAAGGTCGTTCCCGGCACCGAACGCGAATTCGGCCCGGCCTCCATCACGCGCTCCGTCGCCACCCCCCTCCTCGCAGGCCTCCCCGACCAGGTCGATGTCTGGATGAGCCACGGCGACCGCCTCGAATCATTGCCGCCGGGCTTCAGCTCCATCGCCCACTCCGGCAACTCCCCTTACGCCGTCATGGCCGACCCGGTCCGCGGCTACTACGGCCTTCAGTTCCATCCGGAAGTCGTCCACACCCCTCGCGGCAAGGACATGCTGCGCAACTTCGTCCGCGACGTTTGCGGCAGCGAAGGCACCTGGACCGCCGGCAACTTCATCGAAGAGACCGTTGCCGGAATCCGCCAGCAGGTCGGCACCGGCAAGGTCATTTGCGGCCTCTCCGGAGGCGTCGACAGCGCCGTTGCCGCCGCCCTCGTCCACCGCGCAATCGGCGACCAACTGGTCTGCATCTTCGTCGACAACGGCCTCCTTCGCGCCGGCGAGGCCGCGCAGGTCGTCGAAACCTTCACCCGAAACATGAGCATCAACCTCGTCCACGTCGAGGCAGAAGAACAGTTCCTCGCCCAGCTCGCCGAGGTAACCAACCCCGAGACCAAGCGCATCCGCATTGGCAACACCTTCGTCCGCATCTTCGAACGCGAATCGCGCGCCATCGAAGACGCGCGATTCCTCTGCCAGGGCACGCTCTACCCGGACGTGATCGAAAGCGGCTCGCACGGCAAAGGCGCCCACGTCATCAAGACGCACCACAACGTTGGCGGTCTCCCGGCCGATATGAAACTCGGCCTCGTCGAACCGCTGCGCTACCTCTTCAAGGATGAAGTGCGCCGCATCGGCGAAGCCCTCGGGCTTCCCGAGGAGATGGTCTGGCGGCATCCGTTCCCGGGGCCGGGGCTCGCCATCCGCTGCATCGGCGAAGTCACCAAGGACAAGCTCGAAATCCTCCGCAAAGCCGACCTGATCGTCATGGACGAAA
>JBDTNM010000254.1:0-4964 GCA_039933735.1 bacterium
GTGTGGGGTTAGCCAATCGACCCATCGCTGCAGCAGTGCCGGGCCGAGAGCGTCGTATGGTGGTTGCGCCGCTGCCGCGAGACCGACGATTTCGAAGAAAAGAGAGAACACCCGGTCGTTGCTTTCCGCTGCGAGCGCCGGCCAAGCCCGCCGAAGCAGGTCCTCCCGATGAAGTCGCTCCGACCCGAAGGCAGCTTCGAGGAGAAGTTCGAGGCCTGCTCCCAGCTTTTCGGCCACCGCGATGACGAGGGCCGGCTTCGTCGGGAAGTAGTAAACGATCATGCGATCGCTGATCCCGAGCCGCCTGCCAACTGCTCCGAAGGTCAGCGCAGCCATGCCCCCTTCGACGGCGACAGCCGCGGCGGCATCGAGGATCTCTTCGCGGGTGTGGCGATATCCCATAGGTTGACAAGATTGTAGTCCGCGCTACATTATGAGAATGTAGTTCTAACTACAAAACAGGAGGAAGTGATGACTCAGCATACCCCGTCGCCGTTGGAAGTGGTCAGGTCGTTCAACGAGGCCATGGCGAAAGTGGACTTCCCTGCCGCGATGGCCTACGTCGCCGCTGATTGCCAATACACGAACGGCCCCATGGAAACGGTCGTCGGCCCCGCAGGAGTGAAGGCGATTCTCGAGCCGTTCTTCGCTCCCATTCGCGAGAACGAATTCATCATCAAGCGGGAAGCGGCGAATAACGAGACGGTCTTTGTCGAACGATTGGACCGTCACCGCTTCGACAGTGGCTGGGTCGAACTCCCGGTGACCGGCGTGTACGAGGTGCGCGGCGGCCAGATCGCCACCTGGCGCGATTATTTCGACCTCGGGACAATCCAGTCCCAACTAGCCCCCGGGGCGTAACCTCGGCAAAACACACGAAGAAGGCGCCACCTCCCCGGTGGCGCCTCCTTCATATCCCGCCCGTTGACGGTTTAGTCCTGGTTGCGGCGGCGCTTGGCCAGCGCTCCGAACCCGAGGCCAATCGCGGCGAACAGGCCGCCGAAGGCGATGAACATCAGGCCGAGGCCCAGCCCAACACTGCCGCCTTCGTCCTGGGCCGCAGGCGCCAGGTAGCCGTCGGAGGCCTTTGTATTCGTGTCGTTGTTGCTGTCGGCGTTCTTGGTGTCGCTTCCCTGCGGAAGGACATCGATGCCATCGGTGGTGTTGGTGTTGGTGTTGGCGTCGTCGCCGGGCTTCGCGTCATCGACCGGGGCGGTGTCCCCGGTGTCCGGCGCCTGCGGGGTCGAAGTCGGCTGCGGGTTGTTCGCCACGATGTCGCCCGGGCCTTTCGGCGTCTGCGTGGGCTGAGGGTCGGCCGCGACGATGTCACCGGGGCCCTTCGGCGCCTTTGTCGGGTCGGGGATGGCGATCAACTTCTCAGCTTCGCCGAAGTACATGTTGTCGAAGTAGACAACGTTGGTTTCCTGGATGGACGTCGCGGGGGCTTTCGGCTCCTTGAAGGCTGTCGCCCGGACACGGACGGAATGAGCGCCATCGGGGGCCGTGCTCTTGAACGAGAAGTGCAGCCATTTCCCACGCTGGTCCGGGTTACGGCCACCAGATTCGCTGCCGCCGCCGGTCTTCAGGTTCGAACCGCTGCAGTCGTTCGATGCGTAGTAGACCGTCGAAAGGTCAGCGCCGGAATGGTCGGGGGCGCTCTCCGGGACCCAGGCGTCGCCAGTCGTCGAGTACTGGGTGCCGGGCGTAACGTTCTTCACGCAGTACCAGCCGCTGTAGTACGAGTTTCCTTCGCCCTTGTAATCGTCGGTGACTTGCATCGAATTCTTGAACAGCGTCGGGTTGCCGCTGAAGTTATCCCAGCCGGCGACGTTGCTATCGAAGTTGCCGTTGGCGATCAGGTTCGGGCTAGCGGCCGAAGTCATCATGACGGCGGCCGCCGGCACGATGGCCGCGGCGCCGAGGACGAAAAGCTTGAGTTTCTTGTTCACGGTGTTTTGCTCCCACCAGGTGTCTTGGTTGGGAGTAAGACCGGCGTGCTGGAGAAACCTTACACAGACGCCGCAGAGCCTGTTTTCGGCGCTGCCGCCGAGTCTGTCTCCCAGCTCTTGGGTACGCCTGCCTGGTCGTAGACTTCGGCCCAGGCCGAAGGGTGCTCTTCGAGCACTGGAGAAATTGCCACTTCGGTTGCGGGTGTTTCCTTTATAGCGGCACCGACCGCCTCGGCGTTGCAGGCCGCGAAAATGCAGCGGGCCGTCCTGCGCTCGGCGTCCCAAAACGAACGAACCCACACTGCCATGTCCGTCTGTGCCGCAGCGTTGGCCTGGGTAAGGCCGGGGAGAGAACACGGACGCTCAAACGTGCGTTCTACAAGGAACAACGAAAATCCATCAGGTACCTCGGAGCGGCCGTGCCCTGATGCTGCCCCGCATGCTTCTTCGACCTCGCGCGCTTCGGTGAATGGGACCCAGCAGATGTTCTGATGCTCACGAATCGTCTTGATCGAGTCCGTCTCGTAGACACAGAAGCCCACGACCGGCCCCGGCAGATCAACCCCGAATGAACGGCGCCAGAAGATGGGCGGATCCCAGTGGAGGCCGCCGATCGATCGGCGCATCATTCGTTCGAAGTCGACATCGGTCCAGGCTTCATCGAATTTGCGTTGGAGTGCGAACAGGCGCATCACTCAGCCTCCTGACCCTTCGGGTCGGTCTCCGTCGAATTCACGGGGATCGATAGGTTCGAGGACGGCCTCAAGGTCGCGCTCTCGAATGCGGATGGACTTCTGCCCGGCGAGCCGCGACGCCGGGAGTTTTCCCGATCGAATCCAGGCCCGGACCGTCTGTATGTGGACGCCCAGGTACCCGGCGGCGTCCTCTGTGCTGTACAGCTTCTGTACCACCGGGGGATGAGAGGGCTCGCGACGGCCCCCGGCACTTAGTTCGGTAACATAACCTTCGAGTTCGTCCTCCGTCACGCCAAGTTCCCCGAAGACCCTCGCCGGGAGTCCTTTTCCCCAGCGCAGATAACCGAAGAGGCAAGAGAGCTCGTCGATATGCAGAGAACCGCGCTCTGCGGCGATAGCCCATTGCAATTCGCCAAGCTCGATCGCCTCCAGAGATCCCGGTGGATGCTCCGGTCCGCCTGCTCCGCGAGGGTGCGTCCGCATCAGGATGTCTTCCACCACGTTCACATCGATGGTGATAGGCCCGAATCGAAAAAAGCCGAACTGGCTGAAGGTCCGCAGAAACGCGACGAATTCGATGTCCGCACTGAACGGCACGTAGTCGAGCGCGGCGGCGAGCTCAAGGATTCGCCGCCATAAGTCTCTACCCCATGCGGGTGCGGCGCTTCCGAACGTCCATCCGGGTGCCATCGGTTCCATGTCGGAAGTATCCGCCGCTCAGCAGGACTGAGCAACACTCACATAGGCGCACAATTACCTCTTGACATTTCGCTATATCGTCCGGTACAACACGCGGGATTCGTTGTTCTCGTGAGGTTTCATGAGTGCGATGAGACAAAGGAGGACACAATGACCACCGCAACCGCGCTCGACGAGGAAAAGGCCCAGGCGTTCGGCGCCCGCATGCTGGAGATCTGCAGCAACGGGATGCTCATGTCCATGACCAGCATCGCCCACGAAGTCGGCCTGTTCGAAGCGATGGCCGGGAAACCCCCGGCGACCAGCCAACTGATCGCCGATGTCGCGGGGCTCAACGAACGCTACGTGCGTGAGTGGCTGGCCTGCATGGCCTCGGCCGGCATCGTCGATTACGACCCGGTGACCGCGTCGTTCAGCCTGCCGGATGAACATGCGGCAAGCCTGACGAAGGCCGCCGGCCCCATGAACATGGCCCTCTGGGCCTTCGCTATGACCGGTTTCGGCGAGGCTCTCGACCAGCTCGTCACGGCGTTCCGGAATGGCGGCGGCGTGCCCTACTCCTCGTTCACAAAATTCCCGGCGCTGATGGCCGCGGTAAGCGGCGCGCAGTACGACGCGTCGCTCATTTCGTCCATGCTCCCGCTGGTCCCCGGACTTGTAGATCGACTACGCGCCGGCATCGATGTCGCCGACGTCGGCTGCGGAAGCGGTCACGCCATCAACCTGATGGCTGAGGCCTTCCCGAACAGCCGCTTCACCGGCTTCGATTTTTCCGAAGTTTCTCTCGAAGCAGCGCGGCGCGAGTCCTCTCTGATGGGGCTCTCCAACACAAGATTCGAATCTCGCGACGTTGCGACGCTCTCAGGCCCTCCGCGCTTTGACTTCATCACCGCGTTCGACTCGATCCACGACCAGGCCCAGCCCCGAAAGGTGCTCAAGGGCATCGCTGATTCGCTGCGCCAGGACGGCACCTTCCTCTGCGTCGATGTCGCCGGTTCGACCATCCTCCACGAGAACTTCGGCAACCCGATGGCCCCGATGATGTACGCCATTTCGACAATGCACTGCATGACCGTTTCACTCGCACTCGACGGCGAGGGACTTGGCACCATGTGGGGCGAACAGAAGGCGCACGAACTCTTCGCTGAAGCGGGCTTCACCAGCATCGAAACGAAGCGGATCGAATCCGACATGGAAAACAACTACTACGTCTGCCGGAAATAGGCGGGCCGGTCCGAGTTCAAGTGAGAAGGGACAACGTCAATGACCACGACATACATCGGCTACCAGAGCGTCCCGCCCGATTGGCCCTGGGCCGCACTCCGAGAGACCGGCGCCCCGCCTCCTGCACTCATGAAGAAGCGCAACGAATTCCCGACGCACCTGCCGAAGACGTGCAAGCTGATCGGCTCCTGGGCCGTCAGCGGTCCCGCGCCAAACGTGGTGGTCGTCGAAGCCGAGAGCATCGCCGACCTGCAGCACATCGACAATTACTACGCGGGCTGGGTGCTCTTCGACTGGCACCCCTGCACGCCGATGCCGCGCGAATAGGGCGAAGCGCAGCGCGAATACGAGGAGGCAGCGGGCCGGGTGATGCTGGGCATGCCACCCGCCGTGGCCC
>JBDTNM010000255.1:0-4956 GCA_039933735.1 bacterium
CTTGGTATGAGTGGAACGGATTGTACGGGCGAAGGGGAGCTAGCAGCCATCAGGCCGAACCCGGGGCGCCGAAGCCGCCCCCGATTGGCGAATGCGACGACGTTCGGACCAGTTTCCCAGGATCCAAACTTCAAGAAATAACCCGAATTGGATTCGATTCAGAAGGCCGTACAGGTACGAGTGCGGACGGTAGTTGCTGGCCCGCTTCCGTTCGTTTTTTACTTAGAGTCTCGCGAACTTACTGGCCGAACCTATTGCACCCCTGCATTTACGCCACCTATAGTCGCCGCGAGTTTGATCTATCGAATTCGAGGAGGCCTCAGGTGGCAGTTGGTTACTGGGAACGACGGAACGCTTTGCGCTCTTCACGGCGGCGATTCATTGGCGGGACAAGCCTTGCGGGCGCCGGCCTCGCCGGTCTCGCACTCGTGGGATGCGGCGATGACGACGACGATAGTGGCGGGACCGCCACCACCGCCTCTGGCACCACCGCTCCGGGCGCAAGCCCGAGCGCCGAAACAGTCAACCGTGGTGGCACCATCCGGTTGCCGCTTTCGGGTGCTTCTTCGGCCAACCCGCCGACGATTTTCCCGTTCGAAAACCTCACCTACCTCGCACAAACACCCGCTTCGTACATGTACAGCCGGCTTCTGCGCGGCGCAAACGGCAAGGACATCCAACCGGGCGACAACACCGCCATGGAAGGCGACATCGTCTCCAAGTGGGAGCAGCCCGACCCGCTCACCTACGTCTTCACCATGAAGCCGAACGTGAAGTGGCAGGACAAGGCGCCGATGAACGGCCGCGCCGCGACCGCCACCGACTTCGTGAAGTCTTACGACGCGTTCCTCAAGATCTCCCAGAACGGCGCCGGCTGGAAGGCTGTGGTCGACAAGATCACGGCTCCGGACGAGAAGACGATCAAGATCCAACTGACCGCGCCCTATGCGCCGTTCCTGATTACCCACGCCTCCTCGGCCGAGGCTTTGTGGTTCATCCCGGCGGAGACGATCGATAACGACCAGGCGAAGAAAGACCCGGTCGGCACCGGGCCGTTCACCTTCGAGAAGTTCGAATCCGGTGTGGCCATCACCTGGAAGAAGAACCAGACCTACTACGACGCTCCGTATCCGAACTTCGATAAGGCCGAAGCCGGGCTCATCAACGACCCGCAGCGGCTGGTGGCGGCGCTACAAGCCGGCGACTACGACTTGAGTGGCCTGAACGGGCCGATCTTCAAAGAGTCGAAGTCCAAGCTTGATGCGAAGGGCACCGACACGTTCACGCAGAACCTCTCCCAGGGGGCGTTCTACTTCAACTTCGATAACAAGCCCTGGAACGACCTCCGCGTGCGCCAGGCCCTCTCGCTGGCACTCGACCGCGACGGCTACCTGAAGGTTCAGGACGGCACCGGCAAGGGCAATTACTTCTCCTTCATCCCTCCGGGGCTCGCGCCGTTCTACCTCTCGCCGCGCGACAACAACAAGGACTACGGGGCCCAGGGCAAGTACTGGGTGCGCGACGTGAAGGCGGCCAAGGACCTGCTCAAGGCCGCGACCGGGTCCGACACGCTCAAGTTCAAGCTCTTCTGCAACGTCGACCGCTACGGCGCGGAGGCCCAGCAGGCCTGGGAGCTGTTCGCAGCCACCATTAAAGAGGCTGGCTTCGAGGCCGAACTGGTCTACCAGGAGTACGGCTCCTACATCCAGTCGACCTACTTGGGGAAGATGCCGGAAGGCGGTTGCGCCTGCGGCCCGCTCATCGGTTCGCCCCGCGACCCGGACAACATGTTCAACAACTACTGGTCCGAATCGGCTCGCCACAACTGGGGCGGGACGCCGATCGAACAGCAGAAGGACATCGACGCGATGATCGTGAAGCAGCGAACGCTTCTCGATACGAAGGAACGGCTCAAGTACATCCAGGACATGCAGGTGAAGTTCACTGAATCGTTCCTGACGGTGCCATACCACGCCAGCGGCGGCTGGGTGTACGGCCAGCCGTGGCTGAAGAACTTCTACTTCAAGAACGGCTACGCCTACATGCCCGATAGCTTGATGAAGGCTTCGTTCACCGACGAACGCCTGAAGAAGGGCTAACCCGCAGACCGTCCGATGGGCGGACCGGGAACGGTCCGCCCTTTTTCGCTGAGCGTGGGGGGAATGTGATGGCCCAGTACATCGTGCGGCGGCTGATCCTGATGATACCGACGCTCATTGGGGTATCCCTTGTGGTCACCGGCTTGCTCCGGCTCCTCCCGTCCGATGCGGTCGATATCCTCGTGGCCGGCGGCGAAGTCCAGGGTGGGGGCGCAGCTTTCAAGGAGATCGTTGACGCGCGCCTCCAAAAGGACGGAAAAGACCCAACTGCGGCGAGCCTTATCGACCGCACGCGCGCCGAAAACGCCGTCATCAACGAGCAGCTGAAGAAGAGCGGGATCGACCCGGAATCGGCCAGCCCTTCGGCCAAGCAAGACGCGAAAAACACAATTGCCCTCAATACGTTCAAGGACCACATCCGTGAGCGGCTGGGCCTGGACCAGAACTACTTTGGCCAATGGTGGTCCTGGGCCACGAGCGCCGTCCGTGGCGACCTCGGCACCTCGCTCATCGGCTCCCGGCCTGTGAACGCCGAACTCAAACGCCGCATCCCGGTGAGCATCGAACTCGGTGTCCTCGGCATGCTGGTGTCGATTCTGATCGCGCTCCCTCTTGGGGTTGCTTCGGCAGTGAAACAGGATGGCTGGGTGGACTACGGGCTGAGGAGCATGGCGATTGGCATGCTCGCCCTGCCGTCGTTCTTCCTCGCGACAATCGTCATCGCCGTTGCATCGCGCTGGTGGAACTACTCATTCCCGATAAAGTACGCCGAGTTCTGGGATGACCCCCAGACGAATCTCGAACTGGTCATCGTCCCGGCCTTGATCCTCGGGATAGGGCTCTCGGGTTCGCTCTTGCGGCTCACGCGGGCGCAAATGCTCGAAGTACTCCGCCAGGACTACATCCGGACAGCGCGGGCCAAGGGCCTCGCCAGCCGCTCCGTCATCGTCCGTCATGCAGTCAGAAACGCATTCGTGCCGATTGTCACGGTCATCGGCTTACAGGTGCCCGTCCTCGTCGGTGGTTCGCTCGTGCTCGAACAGATCTTTGGCATCCCGGGGGTCGCGCGCTACCTGTTCGAATCCATTTCGAACCGCGACTTTCCGGCGGTCATCGCGGTGAACATGGTGGTGGCCTTCGTGATCGTCTTCTCCAATCTTGCGGTCGATGTCACCTACGCGGTGCTCGATCCCCGCGTCCGGCTGAGTTAGGGGGACGCCCATGGCAACCGACACAGCCACCCTCGTCTACGACCTCGGTTTTCGCAAAGAGAAGCCGATCCCGACACGCATCATCCGCGGCATCGGTAGCTTCGCCCGGCGGAAGCCGCTCGGCGCCTTTGGCGCGGTCATCCTCCTGCTCGTGATCTTCGTTGGCGCGTTCTCGCCCTGGCTTGCGGGCGACCCGAACACCGTGCATCTCTCGGACACACTCGTCGGCCCCGGCAAGAACTACTGGTTCGGCACCGACTACAACGGCCGCGACATCTACACGCGCATCGTCTTCGGCTGCCAGGTGACGGCGATGGTCGGGCTAGGGACTGTCATCCTCGTGACGTTCCTTTCGCTTGTCGTGGGAATGAGCAGCGGCTACATCGGCGGCCGATTCGACTTCCTGCTTCAGCGCCTGGTCGATATCTGGCTGAGCTTTCCCGCCATCTTCCTCATCCTGACGCTCGTTGCCGTGCTGAAGACTTCGAGCGGCAACGGCTTTTTCGGCCTGGGCCGAGGGCCCGAGATTGGGCCGAATCCGATCGACGGCGACTGGTTCTGGTACACCTTCCCGCGAACGACGATCGTGATCCTCGCGCTCGGGGTTGTCCTCGCGGGCGGCGCCTCGCGGGTCATCCGCAGCGCCACACTCTCGACCCGTGCGAATCCGTATGTCGAAGCGGCCCAGGTGCTCGGCGCCACCCACTGGCGCATCGCTATGAAGCATGTGCTGCCGAACATCATGCCAACCCTGATCGTGCTGGCCACGCTCCAGCTCGGGACGGCGATCCTCGCGGAGGCGACGATCAGCTTCCTCGGGATTGGGATCACGAACTTCCCGACATGGGGGCAAATGCTCTCGGGCAAGACGCGGGACCTCGCCGCCGACCACGTCTACCTCGCGCTGTTCCCCGGCATGGCCATCTTCTTCGCCGTGTTCGGGTTCAACATGCTCGGCGACGCGTTGCGGGATGTGCTCGACCCGCGACTCCGGGGAAGCCGGTAAGGCGGTTTACTGCGTCACCCGTCGTTCAAACACGGTCAACTCATCGAGCACCTTCTGGGCGAATTGCCTTTGAGAATCGTCGAGGTCGGGATATTGCAACATGCGTGCGGCAAGTTCGGGCGCTCCCGGTGCTCCATGCATACATTCCAGCGCCTGCATGATCGCCCAGAACGCCTCCGGGCCTCCCGAATTGGCCTGGCGATCCAACGCCGCGATGACCGCAGGACCGATGGGAGCGGGTTTCGAGGCCGCACTGCTCACCGCGCTCTCCCAAAAATAGCTCCCGGCCGTCACGCGATCGGCGCCGACTATCACGAGCCTGTCGAACATATGAGGTAGTAGTTCCAGGACGGCCAGTTGTTTCTCGACTGGCACGCTCGAAAACGCGAGCATCTCGTCGATGCTGAAGGCAAGATTCCAGATCGCCCGATCAAGCTGCTCGTCGGCCAACTGAGTGGCCCAGTCGGAAGTAGAGCCCGCCGCCAGCAGGCGATCCACGAACTCTTCATCCACGGGCGGGTAGGACTCAATTGGAATTGACGCGAGATCCGCCAGCCAATCCGAGACAGATTCCAGCGCCATCGGTCAGGGAAGCGAGACGATCGTGACCGTGCCGGCATCCCCGTTGACGGTGACCGTC
>JBDTNM010000256.1:0-4850 GCA_039933735.1 bacterium
TGGGAGCTATTGGACGACCACTGCGCAGCTGGTGAAGGTATCGGTCCCCGAGCCTCCGATGCAGATGTCGTTGCCGCCACCACCATCGATCTTGTCTGTCCCGCTACCGCCGATGATGCAATCGTCACCCTTGCCGCCGTTGATATCGTCGTTTCCCGGTCCCCCGAGGATGAGGTCGTTGTTCTTCGATCCAGAGAAGCTGCCCGCACCTCTGATGATGGCGGTCAGATGGAGCGAGTTACATTGCGTGGGTCTCATCTGATCCGGGTCCGCTCGCAAGACGGAGACGCCGGCACGGGTCGAAGGTACTGTGTTCGCCGCCGTGCTGACCTGGAGTAAGCCGATATAGAGCATCGAGAGCGCCAGGATCACGCCGATCCCCAAGACCCTGCGATGGGTAAGGAAGCGTGTCACCGCTCGGGCCGAAAGACGAACGTAGAGCTAACGTCCTGAACGGCGTACATATCGTCGTCGTCGTGATGTATCCAGAGGATGACCGATTGGTAACGGTCCGCGACACGGACGAGGTCTTCCATCGTCTCCATTTGGACGGCGTTCGCTGGCGGGCTCATCCCGGCGACGCGCACCAGCCGGTTGCCATAACGCGCGTAGAATCGTGCCGCTCGAGTTCGAAGTGCCCAGGCCATCGCCCCGCCAACCCCCAGCGCGAGGAGGAAGCTTGCAATTGCGAGGATGCTCGCCATGCGCCGCAGGTAATCGACGCGGACGTGCGTTACCACCAGGCTAAGTGTCGCCGGTACCACTTCCGGCACAGAGACTGTGAGATCGTCGTGTGGGAAAAAGGAGTTCGCCCCGGCGGTGTTGCCGGGTTCGGGTGGGGCGCTTTCGAAGTCCCTCGTCAGCGCGGTCTCAACGAATATTTCGTTCGGTGGAGTTACTCGGAGCGTGTAAAACGGCGCGAAACGAGACTCGAATGGCTGACCATCCATCGTGCCCGTCAGGAGGACTTCGGCGGAGATCGCCGTCGTCCAATAACGGGAGGTCGCGCCAGTTACTTGCTGTAGAGCTGCCGCCAGCAGCATCAGGCCCGACAGGTCGACCTCGGTGCTGACGCTCGCATCCGGGCCGTCGAACGGCGTGGCTGGTATCAGGTCGGAGCTTCGCTCCCATCCGTTAATGTCCCGCGTCACGGCGAACAAACGCACCGTCCCGTGGATGTCCTTCGCGGTTGGCGCCTGGAGGTGGTAGCTGAAGGAGGTTGTAATGGTTGGAACAAGGTCGACGTAAATCGGGTCGCCGGTTTTCAGGCGGTTTTCTTCGTAGACCGGTCCCGGAACAGCGGCGCCTTCATAGCGGAAGTCGCCAGTTTGTTCGGCTGTGACGATTCTGTTGGTCGTAGTAGTGGTGTCCGAGCGGAAAGCGACAAATGCCAGAACGCTTGAAATGAACGCAACGAGAAGGAGCGCCGCAAGCAATATCTGTGCGCCCTGGCTCCCGAAGGTGCCCGAAGGCGCGCCCACTTTTCGACTGCGCCCGCGCACCGATGTCTTCTTTCCTGTACTAGCCACTGTCATGATGCCGACCAGACCGATCCCGCCAAGTACCCACGAGGGATTGATGGCGTTGACTTTCTTCCCGGCGCCGCCGAGGTGAATCCAGAGCTTGCCAATGACTTCCTGTTGAGTGGGACGATAGGTATCGATCCACCAATTGTTGTCGCCCTTGAAGGTGAGGTGTCCGTCTTTATCGGCGATGACTCTGTGGACGACTATCTGGCCGGTGAGGCCACTTCGATAGCCGGCGATGTCACCGATGTGCACCGGGCCACTCTTGCGCAGCACCGCGAGGTCCCCGGTTTTGAAATTCGGGGCCATGCTGGTTCCGGAGGTGGCTGTATAGGTGATGCGTCCGCCGATCCCGGCGGGCGCGAACAGATATGCCGCCGCAACCGCTATCAAAAGAAATAGGGTCTGCGTGACGATCTTCACCGGCGCCACCGCCCTGGCGCCGCTGAAGGAGATCGCGGGGCGTTACTGGGCGACAACAACTTTGAGTTCGTCTGCCGCTGCGACCGTGGCCGCCGGCGACGTGGTTGCGCATGTAGCTGCCGTGGTGACCGTGGTGCAGGTGTACCAGGTCGCACTTGCGGAGCCGACTTTTACCTTGATTGTTGAGCCCGCGATGGGGGCCGTGTCCAACGTAAACGTGACGGCATCGACCTTACTGGGGTCGGTGGCATTGAGCTGGTAGTGGACCGTCGCGATGTTGTAACCGGTGATGGTCCCCTGGCCCTCGCCGGCCTTGGATGTTGGAACCGTATTCGACGCGGTACTCGCGAGAGCGACACCGAGAATCGCGACGCCAACAATGGCCGCGCCACCAAGCATCATTACTTTGTTACTAAGCATCTTTTCTTTCTCCTGCGGAGAACGTCCGCGTCTCCCGGTTCACCTCACTTCCCCGGCAGAACCTGGTCGCTCAACCGTCCGCCGCGGTTGCCTGATCTGTCGACAATTGTGAAAAATCGGGGAACGACTGAGTACGTCTGTTCCGTCCCTTCAACTGTCGGATCGCAAACGGTCGATATGGTGAACATTGGGTTGCCAATCGGTGTGTACCGTCGAGGGCGCGTTTCTCTCCAGGCTGGCTGAACTAACGAACCGTAGACAGCGTTTCACATACGGTGTTGCATTTTTGGCCGATGCCCAACGCGGGGGGTCGCGCAGGAACCGTTCTAACGCGCCTCCTATAGCATTCACTGCTCGTCCACGATACGTTCACTTTGCATTCACCCACCTGTTATTTAGTGAATAGCCCAATTGGAACGGTAGCGTCGAGCAGTTCCCTCACCGAATCGGCGAGGAGCCCCCCAGGCGCAAATGGTGTCCTTCGCAGTTGATTTCTCGCTTCAGAGTCTCTTTTCTTCTGGCCCTCATTGGTCCCGCACTCGCTCTCAGCGCTGCGCAGCCGGCCGCCGCGGACGAGCTTTCGCCGTCCTACACGATTGTTCGCAGCGTTCTCGTCGCATCCGCCGACGGTGGGACCGTGACCACGTCAGATGCATCAGTCAGTGCCCAGTCGGTCGTCAGCACGCATCTCTGGGCGAACGCCAGCAGTGGCATCGGCGTCTCGTACAACCCGTCTCACGAGCCTGGTGAAGGCACGTTGAACGGCCCAGCCGTCATCCAGGGGGCCATTGCAACCTGGAACAGCGTTGTCCCTTCGAGCTTTGCGTTCGTGAACAAGGGAACGACGGCTGCTGAAGCCGGGAGTTGCGATGCCACCATCCACCTGGACGGCGTCAACACCATCGCATTCGCGCCGCTCGATGGTCAGCTGGCGATAACGTGCGCAGTGTTCCTCGGAAGCGGAGCCACGAGCCAACTCGTTGAGTTCGATATGAAAATCTCGGAGGATGCCTCGCTCTGGGCTTCGAGCCTCGAGACGCCAGCGGGCCGATTCGACCTGCCGTCCACCGTGTTGCATGAACTCGGCCATGCCGCCGGTCTGAGCCACTCGGACGCCGGAACCGTCATGGATGGAACGTTGGCACCTGGCGTTCAGCGCCGGAACCTGACGGCCGACGACATTGCGGGACTTCAGACTGCGTATCCGGTCAAGCCAGTCGCAATCGCGGCGGAAGTGACGAAACCTGGCAAGCCACTGTTTCGGCTTCGGGCGGCCCTGGTAGCCTTCGACTAGTTCGCCTTCGCCAGAACCGACAGAGACCAAAAGTCCCGGCTCGCAGTTTGTGCGACCGGGACTTTCGGAGTTGAGACGTTTGATTGGTCAGTGCCGGCTGGCACTGATGGATGTGTCGCTTACCGCGAACGGGTCGAGATTCGCAGAGCGCCCAGACCAAGGACGGTAATCGCGAGTCCGATGACCAGGATCAGGCCGCCGGGAGTTCCACCGTCAGCGGTCGTGAGGGCCGAACCGGTTGAAGGTGCGAGCGGAGTCGACGATGGTGGCACCTGGGCCTGGGGAGTGGTGGCAGGGGTCCGAGTGGGTGGTACCTGCGCCTGAGGGGTTGTGTTGGGTACTCCGACGGTGGGAGTGTTCTGGACCGGTGGCGTTCCCTCGGTGGGAACGATCGGGGTGGTAGGCGGGGCTTCCTGAGTGGGAGTCGACGTCGGGACGACCACCGTCGGCGTCGACGTCGGGACAATCACCGTGGGTGTCGAAGTCGGAACGATGACAGTAGGGGTCGGCGACGGAATCTCCACTGTGGGAGTTGCGGTCGGCGTGGACACTGGCACTTCGGTTGGTGATGCAGTGGCGGTAGGGGTAGGCGGTACCGCAGTGGGGGTGGGGACCGGTGCGAAGATGTTCTCGAAAGAGGCGAAGCATTCCGTAAGTGCGCCGCCACCTTCAGCAGATCCGTTGCACTGGTCGATATTGATGGCCATCGCGAGCGGCAAGGACGAACCCGAGACGGTGCAGGTGAAACCAACGCTGGTTCCGCCGTTGCCCGATCCGTTGCATTGACCGACGGTAGCTTCCCCAATCGAATTGATGTTAGGCGTGTTCGCCGGCGTGCAAACACCAGGGGCTCCGGTGCCTGTGATGACAGAGCCAACGCACTGATAGACGGTAACCGGCGTAAGCGCCGGGTTCTGACCAGCGAAGTGGTTGATAATCGAGACGGAGCAGCGCACCGTTCCGCCGCCGCCATTGCCGGACGCGTTGCATTGTGAAACGCTCGTCACCGGCGCAGTCAGCACGGTGACTTCAGTCGTGCAGGTCAGTGTGCTGACCGGTCCGGAGGCACCGACGCAGCGCGTCATGGTGATGGTTGAATTCGGGCTCGACGCGAGGCCGCCATCGACATCAATGTAGTTCACAATCGCAATTGTGCAGGCGACCTGTTGGCCGCCGACGTTCATTTC
>JBDTNM010000257.1:0-4803 GCA_039933735.1 bacterium
CCAGCCATTTCAAGGCCAAATGCCTGTCCTCCCGCTCCTGCACAAAGTTCGAGGACGGTGAACGGCTTCGATTCCATTGCTGCGTATTAGATCCGAATGCATGTTCGGACACAAGGAGCATCACCACCGCCCAAGGAGCCCCCATGCAACGACCCCCACCCGAACGAGGCTGGCAGGTCCTCGTCATCGGCGGAGCCTCGGGTTCGGGCAAGACGTCGGTCAGCTATCGCCTGGCGCGCCACTTCGGCGTCGGCATCAGCGAGGCCGATGACATCCACCTTGCGGTCATGCGCATGACCACACCCACCGAGCAGCCGATCCTGCATCGCTTCCGCACCGACCCGGAGGTCCCGGATTGGCCGCCGGAGCGGATCGTCAAGCAGTTCATCGAGGTCTGCGAGCAGTTGGCGCCGGCCTACGAAGCCGTCGTCGCCAACCACCTGGAGTCCGGGATTCCTCTGGTCCTGGAGGGCGACTACCTTTTGCCCGCGTTCGCCGCCAGGAGCGCATTCGGCGGCTTCGCGAACGACGGCCGTGTCGCCGGGCTCTTCATCCATGAAGACGATGAGGAGCAGATAGTCCTCAACCTGCTGGCGCGGGAACCTTCGGCCGGCCGCCAGGAAAAGCGCGCGCGGGTCAGTTGGCTGCACAGCCAATGGCTTGTCGAGCAGGCCGATGCGGTTGGAGGGCTCGTTGTCCCGGCCCGGCCGTGGGAAACGAGTCTCGAGCGAATCATCGAGGCACTGGGCACGGCATGAACACCTGAGCAGGGGGCCTTAGGCGTTCCCGCCCAATTGGAGATTTCCGGTCTTCACTAGGTGTTCACTCGGTCTGTCAGTTCGCTACCGACTAGGAGAAGGAGACATAGAAGGTTCTTTAGCATGACTACGCGCGTTCGCACTTCTATCGCGGCCATCCGCGCACAATGGACCGCCAAAACTGGCCAGGTCCTGGTGCTATTCGCCCTTGCACTCGTTGGAATTTTTGGATTGGTCGGCCTCGCTGTCGATGTCGGCAACCTGGTCTACACCGCGACCGATGTCCAAAAACTCGCTGACTCTTCCGCTCTTGCTGCGGCCCAGGACCTACCAGGCACCACCGCAGCTATACAGACGGCAAACTCCTACCGCGACCAAAATGGTGTCGCGACCCTGGCCATAACTTTCGCTGAGTCCAACACCGTGATTCGCGTGACTGCCACTCGTCACGTGAATTTCACGTTTTTAAGAGCCATCGGGCTGACCGGGCGCGACATTAGTAAAACGGCCGCCGCCAGGGGACAACAGCAGGCCGTCACCGGATATAACTGGGAGAACACCGCTCCGTTCATAATCTGGGGTGGTTCACGCACCAGCGAAGTAAACGCCGGCGACCAGAACTGCGCTTTGCATACCTGCGTCGGGAAATCCTATACATTCGCGGATACTGGCTGGATGGGCGCCAGCGGTACGCCGAAAGCACCCGACTGGACCGCTTCCGGTAGTAATAACTTTAAAGGCGACGTCGATCACGGAAACGGAGCCCCGGTCAACTCGGTTGGCGATACCTTTTCGGTTGGCGGCCTGGGAAGCGTCAGTATGCCGGTCGTCGGGTCGATAGTCGTTATACCGATTGTGGACAAAGCGACGGGAAACTCGAACCTTCGATCCTTCCATATCGCGGCCTGGGCAATCGTCCAGGTCGACCCCGGATGCACAAAACAACATTGCACTGGAACCATTCTGAACCCAAGCACCACCACGCCGCCTACCGGGTGGGTTGGTGGCGGATCGACTCCCCCTCCGCCGACACTCAGTTACGGCGTACGCATCGGTGCCCTCATCGAATGAGCAGTCCTCTGGTCAGTGTCCTTCCGGCCATCCCTAGAACGGCTTGAACACCGCCAGCCAGGCGATTACGGGGATGCTGATCACGAGCACCGTGCTGAAGACGATCGGGACGCGGTCGTCGAGGATGATGCGCAGTTCTTCGGTCTCGGTGCCCTTTTTGGTGGCGATCAGCGAGGCGAGGCGGGCGCGCCTGAGGCCGAACCCCATCAGCGGCAGGCAAACGAAGTAGACAACGACGTAGATCGCCGAAAGGGCGGCAAGCCAGCCGTCCTTGACGAAGTTGTAGTGCTCGGCGTTCGCCCAGAAGAAGCCAGTGATGCCCGTAGCCATCGCGCCGGGCAAGAGAATGCGGGTTTCGTTATTGGCCGCCTCGGTGAGGCAGTACATCTGGTACTTCAGGTCCTTCGTAGCCCAGGCCTTGAGGATTAGGGGGTAGGTCGCCCCGAGGCCGGCGCCGAGCCAGACCATCGCGAGCACGTGAATGATTCGCCACCAGTCCATCGGCTGAGTGTGACGGGAAGCGAGAGAAGGGAGAAGCGGTGCAGTGAAAGCAATTTGGTGTGGGGGCGCGGAGGTGGGATCCGCGCCCCCAGAAGCAGGAACTAACTGCTTAGACGGCTGCGCTTAGCGCAGCTGGAGTGTTCGCCGCCCGCGCCTCCACGCTGCTGAGGATGATTTCGGCAGCCTGCGACGGGTTCATGTGGTCGGTGTTCAGGCTCAGGTCGTAGACGCTGGGCGAGAGCCAATCGGCGTGGAAATAATCCCGGAAATAGCTGTTGCGCTCGGCGTCCGTCCGCGAAATCACTTCCGCGGCCTGCTCCTCGCTGCAGACCATCCCGGCCATCACACGGCGCTTGCGGATCTCCTTGCTGCCCGTAACGAAGACGCGCAGCACCTCGGGGCGGTTCGCGAGCGTGAACTGAGCGCCGTGGCCGAGGAAGATCACGTCTCCACGGGCGGCGTAGTCCCCGATCACCTGGGCGACCAGGTCCCGGTAATCGATCGAGGTGAGCAGCGGTGTCGCGCCCATGTTGATAGGCTCGATCCACCCGCCGGATGCCGGGGTGGTGGGATTGCGTGCCAGCGCTTCCATGATGCGCGTGAAGAACGACGGCTTGTGTTCGGCGTCGGCCACGGTTTCAGTCGAAACGCCAGCCTCTTCGGCGGCAGCCTGGACCACGCGGTAGTCGAGCACGTGGAAGTGCAGTGCTTCGGCAACAAGTTGCGCAACTTCTTCGCCAAGGGTGCCCACCTGGCGGGCGATGGTGATGACGCGAGTCTCCATTGGTGCAGTCCTCCGGGCGCTCAGGCGCCGACTTCAACGAGTTGGGGGTGGCGGATCGTTGCGGTGGGCCGCATGGGTTTATGAACCGGCCAAACGAGCGTGCCTTGCAAGAACTCCGCGGACGCAGGGTGAAATTCGACCGGTCCGGCCAGACCACAATCGACGGCGATTTCACCACTCAGTTCCCGCAACACGTCACTCACTTGTTCGAGGGGGACGGTGCGGACCGTGACGGCGGCGCCGCCATCGCCGATCTCGAGCGAGACACCGGTTTCCGGATGGGGGCGGACTTTTCCGGCCACCGGGATGTGGACCTCGCAATGGTTCTCGCCCGAGATGCGAAGGAACGGCAGACCGGTCAATTGCTCACCGGCGATCAACGCCCACGAGCGAAGGCGAGTCGCCGACTCGGCGATATCGCTTCGGGTGAGTGCTGCGCGCCGCGAAATCGTGCGGATCGGCGGAAGGGTGGATGGCGAAATGACGTAACGCAAAGAATGGACCTCCAAGTCCTGGGCCACGACAAGCGCGGCAAGGTGGTGAGGAGGCACCAGGATGCGACTCCTCCGAAGGCCTACGGGGTTAGCTGACGGGTTCGGCGTCGGAAGTCGCCGTCCTTCGAAGACGAAGGATTGACCCCAAAAAGTTGGTTCCCCCGTTCCCGGCGAACGTTCGCCAGGACTCGGCTTCTTAACGTTACCATTGCCGAATCGACTTGGGGGCGAAGGCGAACAATTTGCAATGCGACTGAAATGTGAACGAGCCGCTCGTATGCCAGGGAGTTAGAGGGCGGCGGGTACGGGCTCAGCGGGGGGCATCACGAGCGTTCCGGCAGCCTGCTGTTTCGCCGCACTCACGAGGTCTCGGAAGAGGGGATGCGGCCGGTTCGGGCGGCTTTGCAGTTCGGGGTGGAACTGGGTGCCAAGCATGAACGGATGCGTCGAGATCTCGGAGATCTCCACGAGCGAACCATCGGGGGACAAGCCGCTGGCGTTGAGCCCGTGGCGGGCGAGGACTTCGCGGTAGGCGTTGTTGAACTCCCAGCGGTGCCGGTGGCGCTCGCTGATCACGTCGGTCCCATAGGCGGTGGCCGCGAGCGAGCCGGGTTCGAGCTTGCAGGGGTAGGCGCCGAGGCGCATCGTCCCGCCCTTCGATGTGATGCCCTGCTGCTCATCGAGGAGGCTAATCACGGGATAGGGCGATTCGGGGTCGATCTCGGTGGTATTTGCGCCGGCCATGCCGCATACATTGCGGGCGAACTCGGTGACCATCACCTGCATGCCCAGGCAGAGGCCGAGATAGGGGATGTTGTTTTCGCGTGCCCAGGTGGCGGCCGCGATCTTGCCTTCCCAGCCGCGTTCGCCGAACCCTCCCGGGACGATCACCCCGTTCACGCCATCCAGGATCTCGCCAGCCGGCCGCGATTCCAGCGTCTCCGCGTGGATCCAGCGGATATCGACATCGACGTCATTGGCGATGCCCGCGTGGGCGAGGGATTCCTTGACGGACATGTAGGCGTCGTGGAGTTCCACGTACTTGCCGACGACGGCAATTTCGACGCTGCCCGAAGGGTGCTTCAGCCGCTGCACCATCTGGCGCCACTCGGCGAGGTCGCGGCCGCCGTGAAGGCCCAACCGTTCGATCACAAAATCGCCGAGGCCGCGCTCTTCGAGCAGCAGAGGCACTTCG
>JBDTNM010000258.1:0-4801 GCA_039933735.1 bacterium
TGATTCGCCTTTACCTAACTGCCCACATAAGCCGATCCGCGGCCAAGGCCGCGTTTTGTCACGTTGGAACACAGATCGCGACGATAATGCGGAGGATTCTTCAAGGGTTCGTGAAGCCCGGTTTCAGGTGCCATAACTCGCTTGGATCACGGATAGGTGTTCGATACATTTCGCGGCGTTGGAGGCGGGGTGGTCGAGAGCCACACCGCAGGCGGGGAAAGGCCTACCGGCCTGGAAGCGCCCAAGGCACAGCGATTCGGGGTCACGGCCCTGGACACGCGGCCACCACCAGCGGGGCCGAAGGCGGGCAACCGTCCCAGGCAGGGTGGTACCGGTTGTGAGGCGCCGCAAGGCAGCCCGCCCGGGAAGCCCCCGGAGCCGCAAGGCTCGGCAGCGCGCAGTGGTGCGAGTCTGCAGATTTGTCCCGGGTGTAGGGCGCAAGTCCGAACCTGGGGCCGCTCCCGGATGGAAAGTTACGTCCCCGCAAGGGGTCGCCAACGCCACCCGGTGACACGGATGGGCAGACAGGGTTACTCGATAGACGACCTCCACACGCCAAAAAGGCCGTTTCCCACCGCAAGGCAGGGGACGGCCTTTCGGCATTTCTGGGCAGGTTGCCGGCTGAAACAGGACGCGTGATTCGGGCATGGGCGTGGTTGGAGATGGGTGGGCACGGGGTTCACACCCACGGTCGGGCGACAAAGATGTGGGCCGGGTCTTGCAACGGCTATTGGCCGGGCGAACGGAGATGGATGCCGCGGCCGATGGCTTCCATGGCTTCGGCAGTATCAAAGACCCCAAAGGCGGTTCCATCCTGCCCGCCGTAGGACAGCGTGCCGTTTACCACGACCGTTGCATCTTTGAAGCGGACTTCGGCCATGAACCGGTCGCGCGGGGTGTCCGGACACGGTTCAGTCTTCAGTGGCGGGACCGTTGGCGCAGGTGGCGGCTGGCCCGGCGTCGATACCGAAATCGCACCCTGCATGCGGTCGAAGGGAAACGACTCGTACGCCCCGCGAATTGTGATTCGTGCATCAGCGGTGGAGATCTCGCGCGCATCGCTGCACCAGGTCCACGGGAAGTTGCCGCCGAGCTGGCCGACGAAGGCTTCCCAGTCGCCCAGGGGAAAGAGGTCGAGCCTCACGAAGCCTCCGGTCGCACGGTACGCAAGCCCCAACTGGATGTTGGGTGCATCGCTACGGAAAGACTGTGGCCCGTAGCTGTTCACCTGGAGGTCCGCGAGCCGTGGAAGGCCACCGCCCGGGTCGAACGAACGCCCGAGCCAGTACACCGGTGCCTCTAAAGCCGGGTCTTCAAGCAGGCGCATCTCCGCCTCCTGCGGCGGGACGTAGCCGATCGACCGCGGCTCGAACCAATCGCTCGCGATGGAAGAAGTTGGGACGAATTCGGACTCAAAGCGCGACACGCTTCCAAACACCCTGCGGTCCGGGTCGGAATTGACCGACGTGGTGACGGCGATCGGCCGGTAGGTCTTGGGGTCGATGTGGAGGCGGAACTCGCCCTCGGTGGCAGAAGTCAGGATGGGATGGGGCGTCGGTCCACCGCGCGGGTACTCTTCCGAACCAAGAGGCGAGCTCACGGGATAGCGAACGACCAGGCTCACCGTGGCCCTGCCTTCGAACGACGATGTTTCGACGGCAACTCGGCTCCCCGGGATACCTCCGGTTTCGGGGAGGAAGGCGCAGGCGACCGAAAGCAAGGCCAGCGATGGGCCGCGAGGGAGGCACTTCTCCACTTCGGAGGCCGGGCGGAATGTCGCGAGGTCATCGCTGTCGTGGTTTTGGGAATAGACCCCGTCCGGCGTAACGATTTGGATCGTCCTGGCGGCGAGGTCGGCCTGGTTGCCGGGGCCTTTCGTCCAGGTCGTTCGTGCGCCCTCAGCATCGAATGCAACCCAGCCCTCGGTCGTGGCCCAGAGTGATTCGGCCCCGGCCTCGCGCCATCGGGTTTCGACTCGAGCGTGGTAGATCTCGCCATCGGAATGAATACCAGAGGCGAGCGCGACAAAGAACTGTTCGACGGTTTGCGGGGTCGCGGGCGGGGGCTTTGGGTCGGCATCGGCGCAGGCGAAGAGCAGTAAGCCCGCGGGGAGCAGGAGAGCGAAAAGCGCCGTTCGAAGGCCGCCCATGGCTACACCATACATCCGCCGGTCGCCGCCGGTTCGGCCAACGGGTAGAGTCGGCCGCACAACATCCAGTTTCGGAGCAGCTATGGCGACCCAGGACATCCCCTCGCCGATGACCGGCACCGTCCTCGAAGTCCTCGTCGCAGTGGGTGACAAGGTGAACGCGGGCCAGGAACTGCTCATCGTGGAGTCGATGAAGATGGAGATCCCGCTCGAAAGCCCGGCCGCCGGAATCATCAGCGAAGTGTTGGTGGCAGAGCAGCAGCGGATCGAAGAAGGCGAGACCGTGCTTCGGCTGGAGCTTTAGCCCCCGGGGCGCAAGAAACATCGGAGGAGTGCCATGGCGAACGAGATCGAGCGCAAACGCTGGAACGACGAGCGCCAGGTGGCGAACTGGTACAAGCGCGAACGCTTCACGGACCGTGTGACACCGCACGTTGTGGCCGCGCTCTCGCCGAAAGCCGGCGAGCGCGTGCTCGATATCGGCGCCGGCGGCGGGAAGCTCAGCCTCGCGATAGCCGGGCTGGTTGGAGCGAAGGGTCATGTGACCGGCGCCGATATTTCGGCCGGTATGGTTGAGTGGGCGACCGGACGAGCGAAAGAAGTGGGCACGACGAACGTTTCGTTCTTGCAGGCCGATGTGCAGTCAGAACCCGTGCCAGGCGGACCGTTCGATGCCGCCACGAGCCAGTTCGGCGTGATGTTCTTTGATGAACCGACGGTCGCGTTCACGAACATTCGAAAGCAGCTCAAGCCCGGTGGCCGGATTGCATTCGCCTGCTGGCAACCCGCCGCCCGGAACACGTGGAACGCCGGGCCGGTGCTTGCGCCATTCGTGCCGCGGCCGCCAGCGCCACCCGAAGGAAAGTCCGCGACCGGCCCGTTCGCCCTCGGCGAACCACGAGCCACCCGGGCGCTGCTGACCGGCGCGGGGTTCGTCGACATCCAGCGAGTTCCGAAGCAGCTGGTGGTGGTGACGCCTGGCGAATCGATCGCCGATGAACAACAGGTCGTCTCGATGGGTGTCCCCACCGAGCAACAGGACGCGGCTCGCGCGGCGATGGCGAAGCACTACGCGCGGTTCTTGCGGTCGGATGGGCTAAGCCGGTTCGAATTGAACATCCAGATTTTCAGCGCGCGGCGGGGCTGACGGCCAATCCGTTGCGGGCAGACCCGGTGCCGGGCGGCACATGGTGCATGATGGTCTTGTGAGAGTCCTCATTCTTGGCGCGAGCGGATATATCGGCAGCAACCTGATTCCCCGGCTCACCGCCGCGGGCCACTCCGTCCGTGCCGCGGCCCGGCGCGTCGAGGTGCTTACGGCTCGTGGCTGGGAGGGCGTCGAATGTGTTGCCGCGGACGCATTCGATGTGGCCTCACTTGATGCAGCCCTCAAGGACATTGAAGTCGCGTACTACCTGGTCCATTCAATGGGTGGCGGCAGCGGCTTCGCCCAACGGGACAAGGATGCCGCCGCTAACTTTCGCGACGCCGCCGCCCGTGCAGGCGTCAAGCGAATTATCTATCTCGGGGGCATCCGGCCCGTGGGCACGGCTTCGGCCCATCTCGCGTCCCGGCTCGAAACCGGCGACATCCTGCGCGCTGGACCTGTACCCGTCACTGAACTCCGGGCTGGCCTCATCGTCGGCGCCGGTTCGGTCGGTTTCGAAGTCATCCGCGACCTGGTGAACCACCTCCCGGTGATGATCACGCCGCGCTGGGTGAAAAGCCGGACGCAGGCCATCGCCCTCGAAGACCTGCTCGCCTACCTCGAAGGAGTCCTTGATCACCCGGAGACGGCGGGAGGCACCTTCGATGTGTGCGGGCCGGAAACACTCATCTATCGCGACCTGCTTTCGGGCTATGCGAAGGCCGTCGGCCGGCCCTTCCGGGCACTGAACGTACCGTTCCTGACGCCGCGGCTTTCGTCGTACTGGCTTGGGCTCGTGACGAGCGTGCCGATCTCCGTGGCCCGCCCGTTGGTCGAAGGCCTGAAAACGGACCTCCTTGGCGACGATTCCGCGATTCGGGCAATCCTGCCGATACCACTACACACCTACGAAGAAGCAATCCTCGCCGCCCTCGAAGCTGAACGCTCGGAACCTATCCCCGCTCGCTGGGCCGAGGGCGCTTTCGCCTTCCGGGGGTACAACGCGGACGTCTCGTTCTATTCGAAGGGCGAAACCTCCGAACAGCTCGCCCATGCGCCGGCAGAAGTCGTTTGGGACACCGTCCGCCGTATTGGCGGCAAACGCGGCTACTACTACGCGGACGCGCTCTGGGTACTGCGCGGCGGGTTCGACCGGCTCATCGGCGGGGTCGGACTACGCCGAGGACGTCGCCACCCGACCGACCTGCGGCTCGGTGACACCCTCGACTTCTGGCGCGTGGTCGGCATCGAACCGGGCAAGCGGCTGACGCTGATCGCCGAAATGAAAGTGCCGGGCACTGCCGTCCTCGAGTTCACGGTCGAACCGCGCGGGGACTTCGACTCGCTCCTGCGCATGGACGCCCGGTTCCATCCGACCGGCGTGTGGGGGCTGTTGTACTGGTACTCGCTGGTTCCAGCGCACAACTTCATCTTCCGCCGCATGCCCGGGAACATGATCAAGCGGGCCGAACGCCAGGCGCGGAAGGCGGGGATTGCGGCCGGGA
>JBDTNM010000259.1:0-4775 GCA_039933735.1 bacterium
CACGAAGAAGTGACTGAGGATGACCTCCAGTTCGTGATCGAGCACATCGGTGATTTCGGCGATGACAACCGCGCCGGGATCGAGCGCACGCTGCATCGCATCTCTTGCATCCGCAACCGCCGCGGCAAGATCGTCGGTCTCACCTGCCGAGTTGGTCGCGCTGTCTACGGCACGATTCGTGTCATCGAGGACCTCGTCCTCTCCGGCAAGAGCATCCTCTTCCTCGGGAAGCCGGGCGTGGGCAAAACCACGATGCTTCGCGAAGTTGCCCGCGTCCTCGCCGACGATGCCAACAAGCGCGTCATCATCGTCGATACGTCGAACGAAATCGGTGGCGATGGCGATGTGCCCCACCCTGCCATCGGCGGTTCCCGCCGCATGCAGGTGGCGACGCCCCTCGCCCAACACGCAGTCATGATCGAAGCCGTCGAAAACCACATGCCCGAAGTCATCGTGATCGACGAAATCGGCACGGAACTCGAAGCGCAGGCAGCCCGCACCATCGCCGAGCGCGGTGTCCAACTGGTCGGCACAGCACACGGCACTTCGCTCGAAAACCTGATGCTCAATCCGACGCTTGCTGACCTTATCGGCGGCATCCAATCCGTCACCCTTGGCGATGAAGAAGCCCGTCGCCGCGGCACGCAAAAGTCCATCCTCGAACGCAAGGCTCCCCCGACCTTCGATGTCGTCATCGAGATCGAGAGCTGGAAGCGAGTGGCCCTTCACAAGAACGTGGCCGACACCATCGACGCCATGTTGCGGGGCCACCTCGCGAACCCCGAGACGCGCCAGCTTGGGGCCAGTGGCCGCGTCGAGATCGTCGATGACTCGAGCCGCGAAGGCGCCCGGACGACCTCCGGGGTCCTTTCCGGTGGCGCCCGGCAATCCCCACCCATCTGGGGCGACGCCAGTCACCGCCGCGGCGGCCACATTCGTGAGCATCGCGACGCCGAACTCTTCGACTACGTCGAAGAAGCACCGGCTGCCCCAACGCGCACCACGAACGAACGGGTGATGCACATCTATCCGTTCGGCATCCCGCGGTCACGGCTGGAAAGCGCTGTCCGCGCCACGGGCGTGCCCGCCGAACTCGTCGAAGACGTCGCCCTGGCCGATATCGTGCTGACGATGCGGAGCTACTACCGCTCCAAGCCGGCCGCCTTGCGTGACGCCGAAGAGCGGAATCTCCCGATGTACGTGGTGAAGAGCAACAGCCAGTACCAGCTTGAGCAGGTGCTGCTGCAGTTCAAGCCCGGCGGATCGGATGGCGGCCGTGGACCGCGCAAGGATCCGATGGTCGAAGTTTTTCGGGAGACCGAAGACGCGATCGCGAAGGTGATCGACGAGGGCCGACCGGTGGAACTCCCGCCGGCGAATAGCTACGTCCGCCGTGTTCAACATCAGCTGGCAACGCGCTACAACCTCGACAGCACCAGTTCCGGGAAGGACCCGCTGCGGCGGGTGAAGATCCTCCCGGGCCGGTGAGCAATTTTGGATTGGCCAACAGTGGGGCTTAAGGTCTCTCAGCGATGAAACCCAGCCCCAAAATCCAAGGTCCAAAATTCGTCGTCTTCGAAGGTGGCGAGGGCTCCGGCAAGTCGACCGCTTCAGAAGCGATCACGGAGCGTTTCCGCGCGGCCGGAGTGCAGGTCGTCCACACCCGAGAGCCTGGTGGTACGCGCGCCGGGGAACTGGTGCGCGGCCTCCTGCACGAACAACTGACGCCGTGGGCGGAGCTCTTCGCTTTCCTCGTTGCTCGGGCCCAACTGGTTGAAGAAGTGATTCGCCCGGCGCTTGCGCGCGGCGAGACCGTTATCTGCGACCGGTTCGCGCCGAGCACCTTCGCCTACCAGGTGCACGCCCGCGGCCTCGATGAGGCGGCGGTGCGGACGGCCAACAACATCGCCACGGGCGGGCTCGAACCTGACCTCGTCGTCTACCTCGACATCGACCCGGAAGTCGGCCTGCGGCGAAAGCTCGGCGAGACCGAAGCCATCCGAACCGGGCTTGAGGGCCTCGCGTTTCACCGCAAGGTGCGCGAGGGCTACCTCGCCCAGGCTGCGGCGGAACCGGAAAAGTGGTTGGTCATCGATGCAACGTTGACTCCCGAGGCGGTCGCGAACCTGGCATGGGGCGCCCTCAAGGGTTAGTCGCGGAACTGCCATCCCGCCTCCAGGACCATGCTCCTGCGGTGGTAGGCCCAGAGTTCCACGGCGAGCGTGACCACGCCCGCCGCGATCATCGCAAGCAAATTGACGCTCAGTTGGAGCATTGAACCCCGCCACTCGGACCAGTCCCGATAGACGGCCGCGACGGCGATGTTGGCCGCCGCCGGGATGGTCGTCACCGAAACGAGCACTCCAATCAGCGTTCCGGCCCTGACCGTGGTCAGGCTCAGTGTGCCGGCGATACCCGCCGCGATGGCCACGACGAGCGAGTACCAGTCGGGGTGAGAAATGAAGAAGGTCGCCTGGCGAGAGGTCGGCATCGCGTCGGGGCCAACCCCGGTCCACTCGAGCACCAGCGTGAGCACGAACGCCGCCGTGATCCCGGCCGGAAATCCCACAGCCAGCGCTCGTACGGAACGTCCGACTAACCGCCAGCGCCGCTCGACCGTGGCTACGGAAATTCCGGCCAGGGGGCCGAACTCGGGGCCGAGGATCATCGCGCCAATGATCAACACCACCGAGTCGGTGAGAATGCCGATAGCGCCGATCATCGTCGCGAGCGCCATGAAGGCGACGAACGCGAACGAAGGGTCGGCTTCTTCGAACGCGCGGGCGCGCACGGTCTCCCAGACGACGGCATCGCCGACGGCACCTGGAGCAGCGTCTTCGGCCGCACGGGCCGCGTCTGAAATGGCAGTGTCGACGTAATCGAGGGCGATGGTGCCGTGGTGATGGATCCCCTGGCGGCGAAGCTCCGTGATGATCCGGGTGCAATCTTCTCGCGCAACATCGAAGAGGATGAGGTCGCCGTTGGGCTTTCGCGCCGCCCCCGGCAAACGCACGAGGCTGATGACCGAAGCGGAGCCTTCGAGAAAACGGAAGGCCTCATCGGCGCGCTCGCCGTCCGCGACAACTCGAAGGTGAATCATTCTGTCCGATCATACGCAGGCGGCTGCCTGCGGCAGTCCTCGGATCGTTACGATTCTGCGTCACGCATATCGTCGCCGCGGCAAATTGGCCGCCGGTGGCGCCCTTACCCCTCTGAACCGCCCCCTCTGCTACCCTCAGCCGGGTAATCCAAACGATGACCGACGTACTTCCCGACGAACGGCCGCAAAGGCGGCGCGAGTACTCCGGCCCGGCCTCCACGTTGGGCGCGGCTGCATTGATCGTCATCGTCGTTGGCGCCGCGATCTGGTACTTCGAATTTCGGAACGGCGCCGGCGGCTCGGGCGGATCAGTCTCCGGCGCATTTGGCATCGAGTCGCTCCCGAGCGCGCTCAACCCGACGGGCAAGTCCCCGGCCGCTCGCGAAGGCCGGGCCGCGCCGAACTTTCGCCTCGCCTCGGTGGGCGAAGAAGCGCCTTCGCTCATCGACTACCGCGGCCGCTGGGTGCTTTTAAACTTTTGGGCGAGTTGGTGCCCACCCTGCCGGGATGAAACGCCGGACCTGCAGTCGTTCTACGAACACAACTCGAACCGCCAGTTCGTCGTCCTTGGCGTGAACCAGCAGGAAAAAGCCGATGCCGCGCGGACGTTCCTGGGCGAGTTCGGAGTCACCTACCCCGTCGTCCTCGATAGCTCGGGCGAAGTCTCCGAGGCCTACGGCGTCGGACGAGGCATGCCCATCAGCTTCCTCATCAACCCATCGGGCGTCATCGAAAAAGTCGTCTTCGGCCGCTTGAGCGATGCACAGCTCGCCGAGATCGGCGCACGACTCCAGTGAGCGCCGTCCCCCAAACCGTCCTTCGCAGGAAGGACCAGAACCCCGAATCAAAGATTGAATTCGACCCGCTCCGGACCGTCTGGAACCTCTTCACGAACGTGAAGTTCGCGCTTGTGCTGGTTGGGCTGGCTGTAGCCGCCGGACTCGTCGGGGTGGTCATCCCGCAGGTTCCTGGGCCGATGCGCTCGAACCCCGCCGCACGCACGGCATGGCTTGGCCTTCGCGAAAAGTCCTACGGCTCGCTCACAGGCCCGATGGACAGCATGGGCCTCTTCGACGTCTTCCATTCCACCTGGTTCAACGGCCTCTGGGTCGTGATCATCGTGGCGGTGACCGTCTGCACGGTGAGCCGCTTCCGCCCCACCTGGCGCGCGGTCCAACGGCCGCAGGTCGCCGTCTCGGACGCGTATTTCGAACGCGCCCACCATCGAGCGAGCTTCGCCCACGCAGGCGGCGCCGAGGCCGTGCAGGCGCTGTTGCGGAAGCGGCATTACAAGGTGGAACAGGCGGGCGAACGCGATGGCGCCACGTACCTCTTCGCCGACCGTTTCGGCTGGAGCCAGTACGGCACCTTTCTCAGCCACCTCGCCCTGCTCATGCTCCTCATCGGTGCGCTGCTGACCACGATGGCCGGGTTCGACAAGACGTTCGTCTTCGCGGAAGGATCGCCCGAGGCCTCGGTCTTCGATTCGGCCGGACCGAATCAGATGTTCATCAAGGTGCTGGATGCCCATCGCGGCCTCGATGCGGAAGACCACATCGTCGATTACTACAGCATCATCCAGGTGCGCCGCGGCGATGTAACCAAGACATGCAAGACGAGCGTAAACGACCCCTGCCACGCCTTCGGCTACAAGGTCCACCAGGCCGCCTGGTTC
>JBDTNM010000260.1:0-4771 GCA_039933735.1 bacterium
AACCGCACCAGCAACAGGAACGCCAGGCTCCGCCACGTGTACGAATTCGAAAGCCGCCCCCGCAGCGCCGCCCACGCCCCCCGCCTCTCCTGCGCGCTCCCGAAAGGCAACGGCCGGATCGCCGTCCCAAGCAGCGTGTTCGAAAACAGACGCTCCAGGTCCGCGTAGAAGCACCAGCCGTACATCGTCACAACCAGCAGCGGGATGCCCACCACCGTGATCGCCAGTCCGCCGCCGACCCCCAGCAGCACCACCAGCACAACCCAGCTCGCCAGCGCCAGCGGGAAACTCAGCAGCAGATAGAAAATCCCGGCATACGTCGACCAGTTCGTCGCCACGCCAAAAAACCGGCGCCGAAACCCGCCATCTCCGTCGTCGCTCATGCGTCTCTCGTTGGCAGCGCGGCTGCGTCCATCGGCACGAATCATTCTCGCACGGCCTCGCCTTCGCACAGTGGGCCATCGGCTGCCATCGCTGTCCCGAACGGGGGACGTTGCGGCATCATGGCTCCACTCCGAATCCGAGGATGGTGGACCACATGAAGGCGATCGTCATCACGAAACCGGGTGGTCCCGAGGTCCTCCAAATGCAGGAGGTCCCGGACCCCGTCCCCGGCCCGGAAGACCTCCTCGTCCGCGTCCACGCCGCCGCCCTCAACCGCGCCGACCTGCTCCAGCGCATGGGCGGCTATCCCCAGCCCGGCCCCAAAGCCCCCCACGAGATCCCGGGCATGGAGTACGCCGGCGAAGTCATCGCCATCGGCAGCCGCGTCGAAGGCTTCGCCCCCGGCGAACGCGTCATGGGCCTCCTCGCCGGCGCCGCCTACGCCGAACAGGTGGTCACCCACTTCCGCCTGGCCATGAAGGTCCCGGCAAACCTCAGCTGGGAAGAGGCCGGCGCCACCCCCGAGGTCTACATCACCGCCCACGACGCCCTCCGCCAGTGCGGCCTCGTAGCCGGCGAGACCGTCCTCATCCATGCCGCCGGTTCGGGTGTTGGCGTCGCCGCCATCCAGATCGCGAAAGCGATGGGTGCGTCGCTCGTACTCGGCACCGCCGGCAGCGCCGGGAAGCTGGCGCAGGCTGCCGCCCTCGGCCTCGATGTCGGCATCAACTACCGCGAGCAGGACTTCGCCGATGAAGCGCTCAAGGCCACAGGCGGCCGTGGCGTCGATGTCATCCTCGACGTCATTGGCGCCGATTACTGGGACCGCAACATGAAGGCCATCGCGCTCAAGGGCCGAATGATCCTCGTCGGTCTCATGGGCGGCAATACCACCAACGCGAACATCGGCATCCTGCTCGGCAAGAGGGCATCGGTCCGCGGCACCACGCTCCGTGGCCGCCCCCTGGAGGAGAAGGCCGAAGCCACCCGCGCCTTCGAGAAGAGCGTCTTGCCCCACATCGCCAGCGGCCGCGTGAAGATCGTGGTCGACACGGTCTACCCGCTCGCTGAAGCAGCCGCCGCCCAGGAGTACATGGCCTCGAACCAGAACTTCGGCAAAGTCGTGCTCTCCGTCCCGTGACCGACACCGGCGACCAAAGCCTGCTGCCGCCACAGGGCGAACTGGCTGCCTGGTTGGCCCGCCTCACGCTCGGCTCTGCGGCTTTCGCGGCAACATCGCGCGCCGCCATCTTCCTGCTCGCACTTCAACAGCGCTCCCGCGAAACCTTCTACGCCGACCTCTGCGACGCCCTCCTGCCTCCGGAACTGCGCGTCAGCAGGGCGTTGGATATCGGCTGCGCGGCCGGGAATCTGTCCTTCGAACTCGCGGGGCGCTTGGGGGAGCAGGTGATTGGCATCGATAGCGATCCGTATCTCGTCGCATGGGCACGGCGGGCATCCAGCGGCGAACCGTTTGAATTCCCGGTCCGGCTCGACGCGGCCCACTTCGGCGTCGCCGTGATGGAGCCGTTGGAACTTCAGGTTCCGGTGCAGTTCGTCCGCAATGACCTCTTTCGGCCACCGTTCGCACCCGGTACGTTCGAACTGGTTACGCTCGTCAACGTTCTCGATTCAGTCGCGGAGCCGGAAGGTGCTCTCGGTCGTGCAGCGGAATTACTTCGACCGGGAGGCTGGCTCATGTTCGCTTCCCCCGATTCCTGGACCACGACCATCACGCCGCCCCAACGGTGGCTCGTCCGTCCGAACGATTGGGATCGCCTCTTTGCCTCAGCGGGATTGGAGACCATCGCGCAGTTGGACGATCTCGAATGGCGCTTGAAGGACACGCCGAGGCTCCACCACATCTACCGGGTGCATGGGAGATTGCTCAGGAAGCTGGAGGATTAGTCGACTGCGAGAGGTTCCGGCTCAGATTCCGATTCCGGCGCAATGTCCGCCTTCGGAACGCGTTCCATCTGCTCGAGGCCCTGCATGCTGAAGCCGAGGTCGCCGAGTTCGCAGAGGAAGCTGCAGTAAGTCAGGCGCAGTGCGCTCGTGGACTTGCCAGCGGTGTAGAGGAGGTCGCAGCGCTTGCAGCGAGGCATCGCCAGGGCTTCGCTGTTCCGGGTAGGAAGCTCGGGTTGCACCGACTCGTCGCGGTCTTCGGTCGTCGCGTTCATTTTGCTCGAACCTCTCTTCCGTCAGTATGCGCCATCCATCAACAATGCGCGCGTAGCGGCTCGTGAGTTCCTACGCTGCTCATACACTCGGCGCAACAGCCCTTACCCGGCAGCGAGGCTCGCATTCCGCTGCCGTACCAGTTCATAGAACATCGGCATCCACGTCCGTCCGGCGTTCTCCGCCTCTTCCAGGTGGGGGTAGCCACTGAGGATGAAGAACGAAAGGCCAAGGTCGTGGAACGCCAGGAACTTGCGGGCGACCTGTTCGTGCGAGCCGATGACTGTCACGCCGATACCCCGCCGCACCTGCCCAATCCCGGACCAGAGGTTCGGTTCGACCCAGAGGTCTTCCTGCCCGGCGAAGGCGCGCTGACGCGATTCGCCGGCCGAGTCCGTCGCGTTCAATACCGCCTGGGTGCGCGCCACCTGCTCGGGGGTAACGCCCTCGAGCTGGGCAGCGGCCGCCGTCATTGCTTCCCCTTCCGTATCGCGCGAAAGCACGTGGAAGCGCACACCGAAACGCAACTCGCGTCCGGCCGCAGCTGCCTTCTCCCGCATGCGCGCGATCCGTTCAGACATCTGCACGGTCGATTCGCCCCAGAGCAGATAGGTGTCGACCGTCTCGGCAAAAAGGTCCTCGGCAGGTGCACTCGCGCCTCCTGCATAAAGCGGCGGATACGGCAGCGTCGCGCATTTCACCATCGGCTTGCAGCCTTCCACGCGGTAGAACTTCCCCTCGTGGTCGAACTTGCGCTCCGTCCAGTATTTCTTCATTACTTCGATGAACTCACCTGTCCGCTCATACCGCTCGTCATGCGGCGTGAAGTCGCCATCGGCGGCCAACTCAGAGGGAAACCCGCCAGTCACGACGTTCACGAGCAGCCGCCCGGGCAACAATTGGTCGAAGGTGCTGACCATCTTGGCCGCCACCACGGGCGCAACAAACCCGGGCCTGACCGCGACGAGCATTTTCAGCCGTTCGGTTTGGCCGGCGATTACACTGCCCACCACCCATGCGTCTTCGCAGCCGTCGCCCACCGGAATAAGCACGCTCACAAACCCGGCATTTTCGGCCGCTCGCGCTACCTGCGTGAGGTACTTCAGCGTCGCCGGGCGTTGCGTTTCCGGCCGGCCGAAGGATTCGAGATCGCCCGAAGTTGGCAGGAACCAGGAGAATTCAGGCTCGTGTTGCATGGTGGCTCCTTCAGTTGCGCTGGCGTGCGCGATTATCACTCATCGTTGACAGGGGTTGCGGAAATATCGCAAATTCGCCTTGAAAGGCATCGTGTGAGTCTACCGCTCGGAAGATTCCCCTTGACCACGGAATTTTACGATTGCTAGTGTGTCAGGGCGAGGTTCGAGCCGAGGCAGTATGTGCCGCGGCCCGGCCGCGTGGGAGAGTGCTAACGTGGCAGTAGCTGCCCACGAACCAGCAAGTGCCAAACGGCTGTCCGGTCCGGAGCGTTGGCGGCTGGTCGCGACCGAAATTGCTGGCACCACCGCGATCATGGTCGTTTACTTTCTTCTGCGCGGGATTCGCCCCGACAACGCAGAAGATTCCGTCACCCGGAGCCTCCGCCTGATTCAGTTCGAACAGCGCATCGGCGTGTTTCAGGAAGTGCGTTGGCAAGCAGCCTTCCTCAGCCACGGCTGGGCCATGGAGATCGCGAACATTGTCTACGCCTGGGGCCACTACCCGGTCATGGCCGGAATTGCCGTCTGGCTGGTCATCAAGGACCCGGTCAAGTTCCGCTTCGTGAGGAACGTGCTGCTGGTCTCCGCCGTCATCGGGATCGCCTCCTACTGGATTATCCCCGCGGCGCCCCCGCGCCTGATGGAAAGCTACGGCTACGACTTCGGATTCATCGACACCGTCCACGGCGCGGCCAGCAACGTGGGTTACTTCCAGCCAGGCCCCTTCGTCAATGACTACGCCGCCCTGCCGAGCTTCCACTTCGGCTGGATTCTGCTCTCCTCGATGGCCGTCTGGACCAACACTCGGAGTCGCTACGTCCGCGCCCTCGCGGTCGCCATGTCCGTCACCATGTGGTGGGCGGTCACCGTCACCGGCAATCACTACTTTTTCGACATGGTCATGGGTGGGGTTGTGGTGGTCCTCTCATGGCTGTTTGTGCGGGCGATGGGCGACGTCCACCTGCGCGAACTCCCGCAGCGCAGTTGGCGCCAGCTTCGCCACAAGCACTAGC
>JBDTNM010000261.1:0-4770 GCA_039933735.1 bacterium
CTCCAGGTAATGGACATTACCGCCCTTTCCATGTGCATGGAGCATCATCTGCCCATCGTCGTGTTCGATGTCGCCGCCCCGGATGCTGTGTTGCGAGCGCTCCGTGGCGATAGAATCGGGACAATCGTTTCTTCAATCCCGGAGGCCGATGCCGCCGGGGGCGCTTAACCCACGGAGGAATGATCCATGGCTGACCCCGACGAAATCCTGCTCAACGCGGACGACAAGATGGACTCCTCGATCCAGTCGTTCCGGCGCGAACTGAACGGCATCCGCACCGGCCGTGCTCACCCAAGCCTCATCGAGACTCTTCCCGTGGATTACTACGGTGCAATTACGCCGCTCAAGCAGCTCGGCAGCATCAACGCCCCCGAATCTCGCCTCCTGACCATCCAGGTGTGGGATCGCAGCGCCGTCCAGGCGATTCAGAAGGCAATCCAGGCTTCAGATCTCGGCCTCAATCCCGCTATCGACGGGCAACTCATGCGCTTACCAATTCCCGCGCTAACCGAGCAGCGCCGCAAGGAGCTTGTCAAAATGCTCCACAACAAATCTGAAGAGGCTCGCGTCGCCATTCGCAACGTCCGCCGCCACTCGCACGACGAACTGCGCAAGGCCGAGAAGGATGGGGAGGTCTCCCAGGACGACTTGAAGCGCAGCGAAGAAGAACTTCAGAAGATCACGGACCGCCACATCACCACCGTCGATGCCGAAGCGAAGAAGAAAGAGGCCGACCTGCTTGAAGTCTGAGCCGGTTGCGGCGACCCCGGCCGACCAGGCCGAATACCTCGGTGACCTGATTTCACCGATTTCTGGTGGCCGTGTGCCCCGGCATGTCGCCGTCATCATGGATGGCAACGGGCGATGGGCCACCCAACGAGGGCTTCCCCGCGCCGCCGGTCACCGTGCTGGCACCGAAAATATCCGCCGCGTCATCGAGCGGTTCGCTGACCACGGCGTCCAGTACTTGACCCTGTACGCCTTCAGCACGGAAAACTGGAACCGCCCGCAGCGCGAAGTGCGCTTGCTCATCCGCCTCTTGCGGTACTTCATCAAGCGCGAACTTGCGAACCTCCACAAGAACGGTATCCGCCTCAAAATGCTCGGCCACATCGAGACGCTTCCTGAGTGGCTCCAGAAACAGATCGCCGACGCCATTGCCCTGACCAGAGATAACGACCGCATGACGTTGAACATCTGCTTCAGCTACGGCGGCCGCGACGACATCCTCATGGCGGTCCAGGCCATGGTCCGCGCCGAACTCAACGCCTCGGACATCACCGAGGAGACCGTCGCAAGCTACCTCTCCACCGCCGATGCCCCGGACCCGGACCTGCTCATCCGAACGGGCGGTGACATGCGTATTTCGAACTTCCTGCTCTGGCAAGCTGCCTACGCGGAGTTGTACTTCACTGAGACGTTTTGGCCCGATTTCGGTCGCGAAGACACCGATATCGCCCTGGCCGAGTACGGGCGCCGCAAACGCAAATTCGGCGGGCTGCTGCCCGAAGACCTCGAAGCGTTCCGCAAGGCTGAACCCAATCTGTGACGTAAGGCACTTGTGAATCTCTCCCCCACGCGCTCTTATGTGGCGCCCGGAGGTGGGACCATGCCACGTGAGTTCGCCAATAGCGCGACCTATGCCGTCCAGCCCAACGACACGCTCGGACAAATCGCCGCCGAACATGACGTCTCTCTCGAAGCGTTGCTCGCCGCGAACGCTGGAATCATCAACAACCCATCACTCATCCAGGTCGGCTGGGAACTCGTCATTCCGGGCATCCTGACTGGCACTCGCCGCGGCGCCGCCCCGTCTGGCGAAGGCGTCACCAGCTATACCGTCGCCGACGGCGACAACCTCGCCGCCCTCGCCGAACGCTGGGGCACCACCGTCAGTGCCATCGTCGAACTAAACGGCATCGCCAATCCCAGCCTCATTTTCGTCGGCCAGCGCATCCGCAAGCCGGGCGAAGGCGTGGCTTCGGCCGCGGTGGAGTCGGTTGTCGCGCAGCCAGAGACATCGGCCGACACTGCATCGGTGGCCGCGGCGACGAACGAGTCGTCGTTGCTGGTCGCCCGCCAGCAGCGCCTCGCTTTCAGCCGGTTCCCGCTCGATCTACCACCGGCGATCATCACCGGCGGTTACCGCCAGGATTACGGCGGATACTTGCACCGCGGAATCGACCTCGGCGGCGTCGCTGTCGGCACACCGATTCTCGCGCCCGCACCCGGAATCCTCACGGTCCACATCCCCGGCGACGGCTGGGGCGATGGCAGCTTCGGCATCTGCGTCGTTATCGACCATCCGGGCACGCCGTGGTGGACGATTTACGCCCACATGAGCACAACCTCCCGCTCGACAGGCGAATCAGTCGTCGACGGAGACGTGATCGGAGAGGTCGGCTTCACCGGCCGAGTCGATCCTCCAGGCCCCGCTGGGGCACACACCCACTGGCAGTTGAGCAGCCACAGCGGCTTCCCGCAGGGCTTCGAATACATCGCCAACCCGCTCGACTTCCTCGTCCTTCCCTAGCGGGTGGCTGGTTCCGCGCATGCCATTACGCTTAGCCGCTGATGTCGAACCTCCAGCTTCGCCTTCTCACCGCCGCAATTGGCCTTCCACTCGTCGCGGGAGTCGCGTGGCTCGGTGGCTGGTACTTCGCCCTCGTACTGGCAGCCATCGGGCTTCTTGCGGCTTCGGAATTCGTGCATGGCTGGCTTATCCCCTCGATGCCGATCCGCCAGGTGCTGCCCCAGGTCCCGACCTTCGTCATTGCACCCGCCGTCGTCGCGGGCGTCCACGCCGATACGCGATTCTTGATCGTCGGCGTGGGGTTCGCCGCGGTTTTCGCCGCGGCTGGCTACGCTCCCACGAACGCCATCGGACCTCGAAAGCCATACCGCGTCTTCTGCTGGTGCATGCTCTACCTGGGCCTGCTCCTCTCGTGTTTCGTCCTCGTGCGCGATGCAACGCTTGGCCGTGAGTGGTTCTTCCTCGGCCTGATTGCCACCTTCGCCGTCGATACGGGCGCTTACGCGACAGGAAAGACCATCGGCCGCCACAAAATGGCGCCGAAGATCAGCCCCGGCAAAACCTGGGAAGGCGCTGCCGGCGGTTATGTCGCTGGCGTCGTCGCGGTCCTCATCTTGAATCGGCTCTTCGACACCGGCGTCTCAGCGACGACGGTGCTCCCGCTCGCGTTGCTCCTTCCCCCGAGTGCCATGCTCGGTGACCTCTTCGAAAGCTGGATGAAGCGCCGCATGGGCGTGAAAGACGCCTCCGGCCTCCTGCCCGGCCACGGCGGTTTCCTCGACCGCCTCGATTCGCTCCTGTTCGTATTCCCCGTCCTATACCTGTTCCTCGAACTCCGTGTGCTCTAATAGTTCGAAGCCGTGACCAACACCGAAGACGTCAGCGAAGGACTCGACCACATCGCGCTCGGCGGCGGCGAGACGCCGTTGCTCCTGCGCAAGCCCTTCGTCATCGGCCTCGTCGTCGCGTTTTTCGCGACCGTCTTGCTCTACGTCGTCGCGACGCAGTTCTGGGGCCTCTCCTTCAAAATCGATGCAGAACCTCTCCGCGACTGGGTCAAAGCCCGCGGCGCCCTCGGCGTCATCGTCTTCATCCTCTTCATGGCAATTTCTGTCCTCTTCGCGCCCATCCCGAATGTCCCCATTTTCATCGCCGCTGGCCTCGCCTGGGGGCCAATTCTGGGCACCGTTTACTGCATGATCGGCCTCACCATCGGCTCGGCCGCCGCGTTCTTCGTAGCCCGTAAGTTCGGCCGCAAGCACCTGCCGAAGCTCATCGGCCACAGCGCCGCCGCCCGCCTCGATTCCGTCGTCGACAACTTCGGTGGCAAGGTCGTGTTCTGGACGCGGCTCATGCCCGGCGTGAACTTCGACTGGATTAGCTTCGTCGCCGGTATGACCTCCGTCCCCTTTCGCACCTTTATCGTCTACAGCTTCCTCGGCATGATCCCGCCGACCGCGGTCACCGTGGCCATGGGGGATGGCCTCACGCGAAACCCCGCGATCACGCTCGCCCTCGGCGGCTTTTGGGTCGTGTCCATCCTCGCGACGGCCGCCTACTTTTGGTTTCGCCGCAAGCACTGGCGCGGCGCACTTTCGAAACCCTCAGATTCGGGGGTCAATCCCGAGGCCGAATTGGGATAAATCTGAAGCACTCATCAGGGAAGCGCCTATCTGCGTAAGTCATGGGTAAGAGGACAATCGCGGCAGTTCCCAGGAGTACAAGACCATGACGACCAACCGCTTCCCAGGCTACCTTCGAATCCTCGGCCCGACGATGAGCCTCGTCCACGCCTCCGAAGCGAACGTCATCCCCATGCCCTCACGCGATATCGACCGCGTCAGCGGTGTCGCCACCCGGGATGCTCTCCTTGCCCGGCTCGAAACCATTGGCGAACTCGCGCCCAACGCCCCGCTCTCGTTCCTCGTGGTCAAAGTCGCCGGTCTCGCACTTGCCGTACAAGACGACCAGGTCCGTCTAGTCGCGGGCACAATCCGAGAACTCACTCGCGGCGTCGATGTCGTCGGCCGCCTGGCGGAAGACGTGTTCGGAATCGCGCTCCAGGGCACCGGTGTCGTCGCAGCAGGCGCCGTCGCCGCAAGGCTGACGCATCACCTTAATCGCCTGGCCGAACTCAGCCCGTCGATTTGCATCTCGGTATCGGCCGCCACCGGAACGGGCCTGAACGCCGGCACACTCGCGATGGCCGCGATGGACACCTGCGAACCCTGCTGCGG
>JBDTNM010000262.1:0-4737 GCA_039933735.1 bacterium
GCGACGGCCATGAGCAACATGATGCTGTCGTCGCCTGCGATGCGGTTTTCGTGGAGGTGGCGGCAGGTCTTGCAGCGGTGGATGAGCATCCATTCGCCACCCTGAGCCACGAACACCGCGAGCGGTTCCATCGGCCCGCCACAATCGGACTTGCGATCGCCCGGGAAGTTATCGACGTGGCGGCTCCAGAGACACTGCGGGCAGTGGTTTCGTTGCGTGGTGCCAAACGACATGGAATCGACTTGCTGCTTGCACTTCACGCAGCGGAATGAATCTTCAGCCATCGAAAGAAATACTACCGCCTCGGAACCGGTTGGGATTCAACGGAGCTTCTTGCCCATCACAAAGAATGGGTAGCCGCCCGTCGTGAATGGCATCTCCTTCAATTCTTCGAACCCCAGCCGGCGGTAGAGGCGATGTGCCTCGCTGTCTGTTCGGGTACTCAAAACGCAACTGGCTTCGGTGCGGCCCTCGAGGAGCCTACCGATGAGACCCGCGCCGATCCCCAGGCCCTGCATCGCTGGATGGACGGCGATTTCCACAAGTTCGTACGAGTCACCGAGCCACTCGGCGGCCTCGGGTGCCGGCAGTGCGCGTACGACCGTGTCGTGCCACCACTGTCCATTCGCGCCGTGGTAGCCGTACGCCATCCCGGCGACACGCTCAGGGCCGGTGCAGGCCACGAGCAATTGAAACCCGAGCCGGCCGGCATGGGTGTCCCGGATTCGCTGCCGAATCTCCATCCCGCGGTCGGGGTCGCTGTACGGCGGACGGCTAAAAGCCTCGCCGTAAACGGCGATGGCCCCCTCGAAGAGGGGGCCATGCGCAGGGATACTTGAGATATTCCAGTCCATTCGCAGACTCAGCCGCGGTACTGGATCTTGCCGCCAACCTTGTCTTTGTTGAGGCGTTTGTTGAGGTGCAGGCCTTCGAGCAGGAACTCAGCCGCCGCCGCCACTTCGGCAGGTGAGCGACCGGCGCCAGCCTTGTCGACAGCTTCGGGCATCCCCTCGACGGAGGCCACGAGACGTGTGTACTCGCTGCTCGGGGTCATGTCGCCGACTTCGACCGCAGCGCCGGACTTGAACTTGTTCACGACGAGTTCAAGCTCACCAAGGTTGTAGTACCGGTTGAAGACCGCGACGACGGCGCCCTGGATGAGCTTGTCGATGATCTGGTCCTCGCGGCCATCCTCGACCGTTTCGAACTCGACCTTTCCGGTCAGAGCCGGGACGACGTACGGAAGGTCGCTCACGCGCGGCACTACTTCGTCTTCGCCCGTGATGACGGCACGTCGCAGGGCGTTCGCGAGCATGGACTCGTAGTTCGCGATGCTGGCGCGGACGCTGACACCGGAACGCTGATTTACGTCCGGGCTACGGCGCGCGAGCCTGCTGATTTCGGCGATGATCTCCTTCATGTAGGCGGGGACGGTCACTTTGAAGTCGCCGGGCAGCGGATGATGCTCCGCTTCCATGATGCCAATCTCGTGCTCGATCTTGGCCGGATAGTGGGTCCGAATCTGGGCACCGTAGCGGTCCTTCAGTGGCGTGATAATCCGTCCGCGGTTGGTGTAGTCCTCCGGGTTCGCGCTGGCGACGACGAACACATCCAGGGGCAACCGGATGCGGTAGCCGCGAATCTGAACGTCGCGCTCTTCCATGATGTTGAGCAAGCCGACCTGGATGCGCTCCGCGAGGTCCGGGAGTTCGTTGATGCAGAAAATGCCGCGGTTCGTGCGCGGGATGAGCCCGTAGTGAATCGTCAATTCGTCGCCGAGGTAGCGACCTTCCGCGACCTTGATCGGGTCCACTTCGCCGATAAGGTCCGCGATGGTGATGTCAGGCGTGGCGAGCTTTTCGCCATACCGCTTGTCCCGCTCGATCCACACGAGTTCGGCAGCGTCGCCCTTCTCTTCGATGATATCGCGGCCAGCCCGGGTGATCGGGTCGAACGGGTCTTCCGCAATCTCCGTCCCCAGCAGCGACGGCACGGCGTCATCGAGCAACGAGGTGAGCGACCGGATAATCCTGGATTTCGCCTGGCCGCGTTCGCCGAGGAAAATGATGTCCTGACCGGCGAGGATCGCGTTAACGATGTGCGGGATGACCGTCTCTTCGTAACCAAAGATCCCGGGGAAGATGTCCTCGCCCGAGCGGATCTTCGCGATCAAGTTTTTCCGCATCTCTTCGCGCACGGGCAAAACTTTGTAGCCCGCTGCCTTTAACTCGCCAACTGTGCGTGGCCGTTCGAGTGTTGTCACAGAACCCACTCCTCTAGTTTCCGGCTTTGCCGGAGAGCCGAGGGAGGGGTTCTGCGTCCGCCGGACGCCGACCCAACCCGGACACCGCCTCTGGCGGTGCATCCTCCCCTGGGGGAAGGACCTCTGCTGAGGATCATAGGTACCCCGGAAAAGGTGTCAACCGACTGGCAGCGCCGGTCAACCGCCCCTTACGGGTTCCACCCGATACGCGCCCGAAGCACTCCATTCGATACCCCTTGAGAACGACAGCACAGGACTCGAATCATAATGGCCGAAGCAGCCGAGCAATTGCCTTCCGATGCACCAGACAACATTCTCGCCATGCCTGGCGCGGATCTGCCGATCGGCGTCACGAGGAAGGCCGAGGGCGGACTCTCGCTCCATTTCACGTTCGACCTGCCGAAAGTACCAAGCCTCAATCGGGTCACGAACTGGACTCACCAGCAATTGATCAATGGCGGACTTATCGCCGCGGTGGTGTTGCTCGTCGGCTGGACCGTCTACCAACAGAAGTTCGCAGCACCTGCCACCACGGCCGCCGATCCCGAGGTCGAAGTCGCCACCAATCTGCGTCCCAACGTCCCCACCGACTTCAATCCAGACATCAACTCCCCCGCACTGGGCGAGGGCACCTACGTCGACAGGCTCGCCTCGGTCATCGGAGACGTAACGATCGGCAAGCAAGTGTTCGTCGCTCCGTTCGCAAGCGTCCGCGGGGATGAGGGCCAGCCAATCGTCATCGGCGATGGCTCGAACATCCAGGATGGCGTCGTGGTGCACGCCCTGGAGACCGTGGAATCGGGCAAAGTCATCGATAAGAATCTCGTGACGGTCGCCGGCAAGAAGTACGCCGTCTTCATCGGCAAGGGCGTCTCGCTCGCTCATCAATCTCAAGTGCACGGCCCGGCCGCGGTTGGCGACCACACCTTCGTCGGGATGCAGGCGCTCGTGTTCAAGGCGAGCATCGGGAAGAACGTCGTAATCGAACCCGGCGCCAAAGTCATCGGCGTTGTCGTTGCCGACAAGCGCTACGTCCCGGCGGGCAGCGTCATCACGACGCAAGCGCAGGCCGATGCTCTGCCAGAAATCACCCCGGACTACGCGTTTGCAACGCTCAACGATGGCGTTTTGCATGTGAACGAAGCGTTTGCTGACGCGTATGGCGCTGGCGAGGAAGGCGCTGCCACCACCGAATCCACGGTTCCAGCGGGCCACTAACCCTCCGCGCTCAACACCATTTGTCACACGTTCGAAATCGGCGCGAAACCTTTCCGGCGAAAACTGCTCGGAGGAGGTGGAAGCCATGCCTGTTTTTCGCGCCATCCGCATCCACATGCCCGATCGGCCCGGAGCGCTCTCGGCGATTAGCACCGCCCTTGCCGCGCACCAGGTCGACATCGTCCGCCTCGACGTGGTTTCGCACGAAGGTTCGACCGTCGTTGACGACCTGATCCTATCCGCCGGTTCCCAGGAAGACATTGGTCATGCGATCGGCGGGTTTTATCCCGAAGTGACGGTCCGCACGTTCGAAGAGATCAGCGGCGACCCGGCCCTCGAGATGGGCACCGCCCTTGGAGCAATCGCCTCGAGCCCCACGATCGACCAATCCCATTCCGCAACGTTGCAAGGCGCCAACCGCATCGTCCGGGCCGACGATGCGCTCTTGCTGCGCGCCAGCGGCGCAGGCGACCTCAAACCAGTCGCCGCAACAGTTTCCACTCCGGGCATCCTCGCAGCCGAACCGTTCGCGGGGCGATGGGTGCTGGAGCGGCGGGCGGCGGCCGCGTTCCCTGTCGCTGACGGATGGGCTCCCCAGGCCTTTCAGCACGCCATAGGGGCCGCATGGGTGGCCATTGCCCCTGCAGGCGCATTCGACCTGTTGATCGTCACCAGGAAGCTCAACATTCCGTTCTACACCGGTGAACTCGAACGTCTTGCCGCATTCGCCGAGGCCGCCAGTGCGATCATCGCCCGAGCAGGCGATCGCCCGCATTTCGGCTCGCTCCCTGCGGTCTCTGGCACAGATCTGCCCGCGAGAGCGGTGACCCTGGCCGGGCGTCTCCCCATCTCTTGAATGAAAGCGAAAGCCCCTCTCCCAAATGGGAGAAGGGCTTTCGTTTGTTCGCTGGTTGGAGCGAGGCCTAGTAGCGGCCGCGACCACCACCACCGCCGCCGCCACCACCGTAGCCACCAGACCGCGGAGCGGGCTGGAAGCAATCACGGCAGTAGACCGGGCGATCGCCTCGGGGTTCGAACGGGACCTGGGCCTCTTTGCCGCAAGAAGCGCAAACAGCGCTGAACATCTCGCGACGGGCTCCGTAGCCACCGCCACCACCACCGCCGCCACCGCCGCCGGATTCACGGCGAGCGCCTCGGCAGTTCGGGCATCGGCGGGGTTCGTTCGTGAATCCCTTGGACTGGTGGAACTCCTGTTCACCAGCAGTGAACGTGAAGGAGTTGCCGCAATCGGAACA
>JBDTNM010000263.1:0-4714 GCA_039933735.1 bacterium
GAAACATCGACCCCGTCCGAATGCGGCCCGAGTGGGTTGCGAAGGGAATGTCGCAATCGTTCTTGCCCATCGGGATGGGGCTCGATGATGCGTTCGCGATCGCTGGAGCCACGCGCCCGGAAGACGTGGTGGCCTACGCGGATGCGGTACTCGACGCCGCTCGCGAATTTCTTGCCACCTTCAAGCCAGACGACTTCGACCGCCTGCCGCCGAATCGGGACCACCTCGTCGACTCGCGGTACAACTACCCCGGCTACCTGGACGAGGTGAGCGATATGTATGAACAGCCCTTCTGGCGCCTCTTCGCGGGCGCCTGCACGGGCCACTGCCGAGGGCATCTCGGCGAAATCGAACTCGGCCTGGCGATGCTTCGTGCTTAGCAGGAAAGCATGGAGAACGATCACCCTCCCGCTGTTGCTCGCGGTGGCGATCGGGCTCCTGGCCAGCGCCGGTTGCGGTGATGGCCCCGATACGGCCAAGGGGAAGTCCTTCGCGAAGGCCGACCCGGTGATCGCATCGGGCAAGCAGTACACCGCGACCATCAAGACCAGCAAGGGCGACATCGTCGTGCAGCTTTACGCCGACCAGGCTCCGCTGACCGTGAACAGCTTCGTCTTCCTGGCGAAGGCGGGGTACTTCGATGGGCTGATCTTCCATCGGGTGGTCAAAGGCTTCGTGATTCAGACTGGCGACCCAACAGGCAGTGGCAACGGGGGGCCGGGGTACACGACGAAAGACGAACCGAATCAGCTCACAAACAAGCGCGGGACGCTTGCGATGGCGAAGACTTCGGGCTCGAGCGAGTTCGGCAGCCAGTTCTTCATCAACCTCACGAACAACACCGCCCTGGACTACAACAATCCGACGGCCAACAAGTTCTACCCGTTCGGGGAAGTCACGAGCGGCATGGATGTTGTCGATGCCATCGCGAATTCGCCGGTGAGCAACGGCGACCGCCCGACGACTCCGATCACCATCACGACCGTGAGCATCGCCGAGAAGTAAGCCCGCAGGTCAGCCGTTCTGTGCGCGGGCGTTGTTCGCGACTTCTTCCAACGCCCGCTTCGTCCGGGGCTCGGCGCGGGCCGCGCGGACCACGCTGGCAGCGAAGATAGCGATGGCCGCCCACCCGAGCATGCCCGCCAGCGAGGCAGCATGCATCCGGCTTTCATAGCCCAGTGATTCGGCGAACAGGGCGGCCGAAACGCGCAGAGCCAGTGCGACCAGTAAGAGCCAGAACGGCGCTCGCTCGAACAGCCGCGGGACACCGGATTCCGTCCGCTCGAGCGCGAAGACGGGCGCAACGAGGCGGGCCATTCCGAGGATGAGCATGGTGATCAGCCCGAGGCCAAGAAGGTGGCGGGCGGCGTCGAGCGCGTGGAACGCCCCCGTGAGACTGGATGCGTCGCCCGTCCAAAGCCGCGCCCCGGCGAACAGGAAGAGCGGCCCGGCAAGCAGCGCGGAGATGTTCGCTCCGAGGACAAAGCGCGCTGCGGGTTTCGCGCGCGGGCGCAGCCTCTTCGCCTCGCCCCAGGCTGAGCCGCAGAGCCACGGAAGTACCATCAGGGCGATACCGGCGAGGATGAACCCCGTCCCTTCGGTTCGCAGATGCTCGCCGGCCGAGCCGAACAAGATCAGCACCGCGCCACCGTTCAACGCCGCCCCTGGCGCGAGTACCGCTCGCAGCCGCGGAGTCTTGCGTCCGAAGAAGATCGGTACGCTGCGTGATTGCACGCCCCAGATGAAGTTCCCGATGGGCGCGAGCATCACTGCCCAGAGAAAACCGTCGTTGGAGCCCGCGCTGAGCAGGCCCGGTGTGGTCTGGCTCGACGCGATGAACCAGACCGACATGAACGCCCAGGCGACCCACCATGCCGTTCCTGCCCAGGCGAAGTAGCGCCACGGCTCGCGAGGCTTGCGGCCCTTCGCGAGCGTGAAAGCGAGGACTGCGGCGACAGCAAGCTGCCCGGCGGCCGAAGTCACACCAATGACTACTGCCGCTCGATTCGCCAAATCGCCGGTCGCCCACGGTTCGAGCACCAATCGAAGAATCAATGGCACAGCGAGAAGGCAGAGCAACGGCACTGTCATTCGCCTGGCGATCGGCTTTCGCCCGGCGAACCGCGGAATGAGGCGGATGGTCATGCCCGCGACGAACATGCCCGCCCAACCCTGCAGTTGGAGCCAGCCGTGCGCCTGGATCATCCATGGGACGCGGTCCGATGGCGCGAGCGTCCCCGTGGCGGCGAGTGGCATCCAGATGGCCAGCAGGAAACCGCCCGCAAGCGCCGAGACGAGCGCCACCGCGATGTACCCCAGGTACGAACGGTCTTCCACGGCCGCCACGATGCCGGGGCCTTTCACCAGGGGCGGTTCAAGTGGGATGTCGGTTGATGCCACAGCGGCAGTCTAGCCGCGGCGCGTGCCCCAGCGCCGTATCACCTAAGATCAATCGATTAGCGACACGGAGGGGAAGCCCAAATGCTCATCGTCACTACCAACGACGTGGCCGGCCACGATATCGTCGAGGTCTACGGCGAGGTCTTTGGCCTCACTGTCCGCTCCCGAAACATCGGCTCGCAAATCGGTTCCGGTCTGAAGTCGATCTTCGGCGGCGAACTCAAGGGCATGACCCAGGCACTGACAGACAGCCGTCAACAGGTTATTGGCCGGATGGTGGAAGAAGCCGAAGCGAAGGGCGCCAACGCGATCATCGCGATGCGCTTCGATACCTCCGAGATGGGGACGAACTGGACCGAGATCTGTGCCTACGGCACGGCGGCAAAAATCGTCAAACGGGCCTGATCTCAGGCGACGAAGTGGTTCACCAGGTTTTCGAGTTCATCGAGTTCGAAGGGCTTGGACAAGACACGAGCGACTCGACGGCTGCGGGGATCGTCTGCGTCGATGTTGCCTTCGCCGGTCATCAGGACGACCGGCGGGGTGGGTCCGACGTGATTCTCTAGCGCCGCAACCACGCGCATGCCATCGCCATCTGCGAGATTGAGGTCGAGGAGGACGAGGTCAAAAGCGGAGGCTTCGAGCTGCTCTACGGCTTCGGCGGCGCTCTGAACACCGGTGACATCGTGGCCCGCGTTGGTCAACACCTGCCGGATCAGCCGGGAGATCGTCCGTTCGTCTTCTGCGAGCAGGATCTTCATTTGCTTTGTCATTTCGAGTCTCCGGAGAGACGTAGGGGAAGCACGACACGAAATGTCGCGTAGCGCTCAGCCCGTTCGCAGTGTACGGAGCCGCCCATCGCAAGGACAAGCTGACGCGAGCGAAAGAAGGCGAAGCCCGCGTCAGCGGCTATTGCGCGAGCCGCCCGGCCGGGTTGGCCACTGCTGAAAACGAGCGCTACAGAGTCCGCGTCAGATTCGGCTTCGAGGCGGACAATGCCGGAGCCATCACCTATGCGGTTTGCCGATTCGGTGAAGCCTGCAATCGCGCGCACGAGGCGGGCTGCATCCCATGGTCCTTCGAGGCCGTCGTCGAACGTCCCTGCGATCTCGATGCTTCGAAGCAAGTCGCGGGCTGCTTCCACTGCGGCGCCAATTTCACACGGGCCCGGCGAAAGGCTGACCTTGCCCCGTTCAAGCCGCGACGCTTCCTGCAGGTCATCGGCCAGCGACTGGAGGTCTTCGACCGATGAGCGAAGCATGTCGGCGAGTTCAGCATCAAGCAGCAGTTCGCCTTCGTTCGATTGGCGGCGGGCCAGTTCCATCACCATTTTGATTGACGTGAGGGGCGTGCGGACTTCGTGGGCGAATGCGCCCATAGCCTCTCGCCGGAACAGTTCCGCGTCTTCGCGCTCGCTTGCAGGCTGCATGACGGCTGATGGCACCAGGCGACCGTATTCCTGTGTGAGTTCCTTAACAATTGGGAGAATGCCCTAGGGAATTCCCGGATTGTCAGCGGTCAACCACAGTGAGGGGGATGATACCCGTTTCGCCGCCGCGTGGGAGAAGTTTTGGCGAAGCCCCATGGACCTGTTCTTCTGCGTGGTACGAACTGCGCACGAGCGGTCCGGATTCGACGTGTTTGAATCCAATTTCGAGTGCGGCGCGCTTGAGCTCGGCGAACTCGTCCGGGGTCCAATATCGGTCGATGGGAAGGTGTTCCGGGGTGGGCTGGAGGTATTGCCCGACGGTGAGGATGTCGACGCCCGCATGGTGCAGGTCACGGAAGACGGAAACGAGCTCTTCATGCGTTTCGCCAAGGCCGACCATGACCCCGCTCTTCGTCAGCGTCCCCGGATCGAGGCGGCGAGCCTGCACGAAGAGCTCAAGTGACCGCTCGTAACGTGCCTGCGGCCGCACGACTGAGTAGAGGCGAGGGACCGTCTCCGTGTTGTGGTTCAGGATCTCCGGTCGAGCGTCGAGAACCGTGCCGAGTGCATCCCACGCGCCCTTGAAGTCCGGGATAAGCACTTCGATGGTTGTTTCCGGCGAAAGGCGTCGCGTCCAACGGATCGTTTCGGCGAACATCGCCGCGCCGCCGTCTTCGAGTTCGTCGCGGTTCACGCTCGTGATGACCGCGTGACGGAGGCCCATGCTCTGGATTGCGATGGCGACGCGCTTCGGCTCCGCGAGGTCGAGCGTACCCGGCCGGCCAGTCTTGACCGCGCAAAACCCACACGAACGCGTGCACGTGTCGCCGAGGATCATGAAGGTGGCGGTGCCGCGGCTCCAGCAATCCCCGATGTTCGGGCAGC
>JBDTNM010000264.1:0-4657 GCA_039933735.1 bacterium
CCGCCCGGCACAGCGCCAGGGCCAAGGCGGCAGACGAGTGGGCAACCTCGCCAACAGGGGAGTCTTCGGACTCCGGAGACACGAATCCCCCAAAGCGTATTGCCCGCAAATCCGGGCGAGTCCGGATACCGGCCATCCTTCTTCGGAAGGGCGACCGGCAACCCTATACAAAAGGGACGAGAGTCCCATACCAGCTATGGCCCAAGCCGAAAGGCCCAAGGGCCACAATGACTGGAGAGGTAGAACTACTTGAGTAAGGAAATTGCTCAGACCTTTGGCGGAAAGCGAATCGCATGGCTCATCGCCATCGTCGCCGCCTTCGCGGTCTTTGCGACCCTCGGCACTCAGTGGCAGAAGTCAGACGCAGCCCTGTTGGTCGGTACGCCGACCATCGTTCAGGCGCCCGCGTCCGGTACTGTCCCTGGTGGCTCGCAGGTCACTTTCACCGCATCGATTAATGTCACCGCAAGCGCAAACAACGGCTCTCTCGCCGTCAATTTGCCGACTGGCTACACGCTCATTTCCACCACCTCCGGCGGTTCGGAAACAGGCGGGACGCGCGGTGCCGCTGGCGGCACCTGCACGCTGACCGGCACCTCAACCGGGGCCGGCACTTTCACCTGTGCCGTCCTGGCGCAGGTGCAGAACACCAGCGGCGTATTGGCCGGAGCGACCGCCACGGCAACTGAAGGCTCGAACACCGCCACCAGTACCGCTACCGCCGGTGTGACCGTCGTTGGTGTTACCGGCACGGCTGGCGTTGGAGCCGCGGGCGGGACCGCCCCGGTCACCTTCACCCTGCCCATTGGCATCACGTACTGCTCCGACGCCACGGGTGCGGGCGCGCGAGCGTTCACGGCCCCTGACCAGACCGTTGTCGGGCTGACCGTGGTCTCCACGACGCCGACCACGGCCGTCGACACCGCCGCGGGCACGCACACCGTTGTCGTTTCCGATGACGCTACCCCTGGCGGCACGGTATCCCTCTCGACACACGTTTCTGGCCTCCCGGCCGGAACTGGTTGTGTCTTCACGGTGGTCACCGTGACCGCGGCGAACTTCGCCGTTCCGGAAATCCGCCACATCCCCGACACCGTCGGGCCACACACATCCAATCCGAACCTGACTCCGAACACCGGAACGGTGATCCCGCAGCAGGAACTGAACAACAACGTTCGCGGTTCTCGCCACACGATTTGTCTCGTCGCGCAGAACACGGGCATTGACGGCGCAGACGCCGGCACCCTCCAGGATGCCCCGGCTGTCCCGGTGATGATCCCGGGCATCACGCTCGCCAACATCGCCATCACCAACGGTGGTAGCCCGAGCGACCCTTCCACTGGTCTTCCATTGGCTGGTACGCCGACCTTCACCGACGTCCGCATCTTCACCGGTGACGGCACGGCGACTGGTTACGGCGACTCCACCGCGACGGCCGGCCTCCTCGGCGCGACCTGCGTGAGCTGGGTCAGCACCGAAGCGGGCGACCAGCAGATCAACATCGTCTACGTCGGCCTCGACGGTCTCCAGTACAACGCGTCCTGGGACAGCGACGGCGATGGCAACGGTCAGGCCGTCAAGGTCAACCGTGCGATCATCAAGGAATGGAACCGTCTGCAGGGCAGCGGCCTGACCTACGAAGGTGTTTCGCAGCTATCCGCTACCGGCGCCTTCATCCAGAACATCACGAAGACCGTCAGCCTCGTCCTGAACCCGGCGACCGGTTTCTTCCAGATGTCAACGCCGGGCCAGAATGTCAGCATTGACGACGTCTTCTACGGCAACCACATCAATAGCGCAGGGGTCCTCGAAGGCACGCCGCTTCCGATCGCCCTTGCAGGTGTGAGCTGGATCATCACCAGCACCGGTTGTAGTGCCAGCCTCGATGGCAACCTCACTGGCGTCACCGTCCTTAATCCGGACGGAAGCGTCGGCAACCAGCCGAGCGTTGACGTCTTCGCTGGCACCTGCCTTCCCGGGCAGTCGGTCGTCGTTACCTTCACCGGTACCGAACCCGGCCCGCTGGGCAGCGGCCTCGGCACCACCATCACCGAGACCGTGACCCTGACCTTCACCCAGAACATTGCTGAGAAGCAAGTCTTCCTGGCATGGGCTGGTCAGCGCATCATCCTCGAGCACGACTGGCGCCTCGCCCCCGGCGATGAGAACGCCTCACCCGTTTCGACGGATGGCCCAAACCCGAACGGCACGTGCCCGTTCTTCGGCAACCGCTCGACCCAGCTCGCTGGTCAGCAGGCGGAAGCCGTCTCCATCATCCCAATTGGTGGATCTGGCGACTTCGTCGTCCAGTACGTCAAGGGTGGTGGACCGGGTAACTTCGTTGCCGGCCTCGACGCATTCGTCGACGGCAGCGACCAGGCGTACGTGTCTGTTGGCGCTAGCGACAACAGCCAGACGTTGCAAACCGGTCCTTCGAGTGACAACGACATCATCGGCGACCCGCAGGACAACTGCATTAGCCGCGTGCTGTACGAGTCGGAAGACCCAGGCGAAGTTGATATCGAGGCGTTTGCCTACGACAACTTCGAACTGTCCGGCAACTACACGAAGGTCGCCTTCGTCATCTACTACATGAAGATCAACACGATCAACGTGTCGCTGGTGACCCAGGTGTCCAAGCCGACCCACAACAGCTCGATCGCCGCTGACTACGCTGCTGGCGGTGTGGGTGCGAACCCATGGGACGCCAGTAAAGACGATGCGGACAACGCAGCTGACTGGAACGTTTCCAAGGACCTGTTGGTCCGCGGTCGCGTGACTGGTTGGTTCGTGAACAGCAATCCTTCGGGCCGCGCGGCCGACACGAGCAACCCGCTCAACGTCCTCCCCGCCAACCGTTGGGTTATGCCTCAGGACTGGCCGCTGCTGGCTGGTGGCCCTGCTGATCCGGCCGATGGCAGCGATGCCATTGGAACGGCTGAGCAGTTCCGCCCGTACTACGACATCATGTTCGCCCCCAACAACGCCCGCGGCATCGCGCTCGGGACGCCAGAGGGTGCGTTCGTGGTCCAGCTGACGTTCGTCAGCGCTGCGAGTGGCACTGGTAGCTCAGCGGCGACGGCCATCAAGGTCGCCTCCTGCTCTGACCTCCCGGTCGGCCGCACCATCTTCGTCGGGACCTCCACGACCCCGCGGACCGTCGTGTCCTGCGCGGCTGGCTCTCTCGTCATCACTCCCGCCGTCAGCGCTGGCCCCTCCATTGGGACCGGGATCTACTTCTTCACCGGCGTACCGTTCGAAGGGCCTTACAGCCTCCTCGACATCGTCGGTCTCGACGCTGAAGGCAAGGGTGGAGCTGCCCTGAGCAACTGGATTCCCGGCAGCATCCGCGATACCGCTAACGATGACGGTGACGTCGACATGTGGGACGCCCCGATGCCCCCGGCACCGGTTAGCATCGCCATTCGCGGCACCGGCTTCATCAAGCAGGTCATCAAGGACGAGGTTTACTACCTCGGCACGCCGAACACCACGGCCCAGATCTACACCAACCCGTTCTACATCTCGAACATTCCGGATAGCCCATTCATCCCGGCGGTCGTCGCTGGTGGTGGATACCTCTGGAATAGCTGGGGTAACGACGGTCCTGGTGGAGCCGGACAGGGCGTGTACCGCTTCTGGACCCCCGCCGTCATTGGCACCAACTCTGAAGGCTTCGGCGACTCGTTCACCGCGGCTCAGACCACCGAGCTCGGGGCCATCCGGGCCGCTTACGGCGACCTGACAATTGCTCGCGACCTCGTGGTCTTCAGCGACAACCACGGCGAGTTCATGGTCACCGCCAACGGCGACTATCGGACGGACCTCACCGCCTGCGCGACGAACGTCCTCGCTGGCGGCAAGCACTGCAAGACGGGCGACAAGGTCGGCACCGGTTCCATCACGGCAACCGTTGACTACCCTGACTTCCGCGGCAAGCACTTCCCGGTCCTTTCGAATACCGCCACAGTCACCTGGCTGTGGGGCGGCTACAAGGATGTGACCGTCGAAGCTGGCGAGACGGACCAGTACAAGTACATCGTGTTCCATGGCATGGACCGCGACGGCTTCTGCTCCGCTCTCGGCACGGGCGCCATCCTCCTCCACCCCGTCCTCTCCGCTCTCGATGCGCTTAGCACCGTTGGCAGCGTGGACCCGGTTGAAACCGTTGACTTCCTCATCGATAGCGGTGAAGGCATCGTCATCGGTGGCAGCGGCGGGTCGGTGAATGACGGCAAGCAGTTCGCCACTGGCCTCCCGACGTTCTCGGTCACCGAGAACGACCCGGCGGTGACCGGCATCAAGGAATTCCCGCTCAGCTCGTTGGCTGGCGCAGGACAGACCGACGAATGCCAGGCCTGGATCAAGGTCTCGAATAGCCTCCTCGGCGTCCTGAACGTTCTCGCGATCGCTCATGACGACGAAGGCAACATCGGGTTCGACAAGATCATTGACCTGACGAACACGACCTCCTACACCCTGAACTTCCGCTGGTCGCTCATCACCTGGGCGGGCGCGGACAGCATCAGCGTCAACGACGCCATCAAGGGCACCGGAACCTCCGGCAAGAACCCTGGCGGCAACGACATTTCGGCGAGCGTGACGGCCATCTATGGCTGGGACGCGTCGGCTCAGCAGTGGCTCGGGTTCTTCCCGT
>JBDTNM010000265.1:0-4650 GCA_039933735.1 bacterium
GCTCCGCCGGAGCAAGGCGGCGGCCAACTCGCCGTTCTTCAGGCCGAGCAGGCTGTAAAGCGTGCCGAACAGGATCTCGTCGATGCGCGCGAGGCGCGAGACCGCCTCCCGGACGAAACCGCAAAAGCGATCGCCGAGGCGGAGCAAGCACTGACGGACGCCCGCGCGGCCCTTCCTCGAACGCGAACGGATGGGGAGAACGCCATCAAGGGCGCTGAAACCGCCCTCACGCTGGCGCAACTGCGCCTGAAGGCGCTCCGCGAACCGAAAACCAGCGAAAGCCTCAGCACTGCGGTCCGCGACGCTGAATCCGCGGTTGCCAAAGCCCAGGCCGCGTTGGCAGAGACCCAAACGGGTACTGGAGTGAAGGTTGGCGCCTCCAGCGTCGTCTTCTTTTCGAAGCTCCCTCTGCGAATTGATTCTGTGAAGGTCAAGCGCGGGGATTCTGCAAGTGGCGAAATCATGACCGTGAGCGGCGCAAAGCTCGAAGTCGAAGCCGCGGTCACGATCGCCGAAGCGAAGCTGCTCAAGCCAGGCATGGAGGTCCAGATCGAGGCACCCGACCTTTCGCTCAACCTCAAGGGCAAAGTCTCCCAGATAGCGGAAAAGCCCGGCACTGACGGCGCCGATAGTCAGCACATCCACATCTCCGTCGAACCAATGGACCCGCCAGCCAATTTCAAGGATGCCGCCGTGAAGATCACGATCCCGGTGAAGTCCACTGCCGGCGATGTCCTCACCGTGCCCGTCGCCGCAGTGACGTCGGGAGCGGATGGCTCGGCCCGAGTGCAGGTGGATGAAGATGGAAAGCAGCGCGATGTCTCGGTCCGCGCCGGTCTCTCGGCAGGTGGAATCGTCGAAGTCACCCCCATCAACGAAGACCTTAAAGAAGGCGATCGCGTGGTGGTGGCGTCAAAATGACTCCTGCACCGCCGCCCGTCATCGACCTGCGCCGCCTCGGCCGCGAATTCCCCACCATCCCCCCGGTCACCGCCCTCGCAGCAGTTGACCTGCGCGTCGAGCGTGGCGAATACAGCTCCATCGTCGGGCCGTCTGGATCGGGAAAGTCGACGCTCCTCAACATCATCGGCTGCCTCGACCGTCACACTTCTGGCGAATACTGGTTCGAAGGACTCGACGTTTCTTCCCTCAGCGACCGCCAGCGCGCGGGCCTTCGCGGTCAGCGCATTGGCTTCGTCTTTCAGTCCTTCCACCTCATGCCCCACCGCGACATCGTGGAAAACGTGATGCAGGCGGAGTTGTATAACCGCTCCCCCGCGGCTGGCCGCCGAGAGCGCGCCGAGACCGCCCTCCGCCGCGTCGGACTCGGCCACCGGCTGGGCTTCCTTCCCGGCCGTCTTTCCGGCGGCGAACGCCAGCGCGTCGCCATCGCCCGGGCCATCGTTCATTCCCCATCCCTGTTGCTCTGCGATGAGCCCACCGGAAATCTCGACTCCAGGAACTCGGCTTCGGTCATGGAACTCTTCGACGAACTCAACCGCGACGGGCTGACCGTCCTCGTCATCACCCACGACGACCAGGTCAGCGCCCACGCGAGGCGCAGCGTCCGCATCATCGACGGGACGTTGACTGAGGTTGCGCACAGCACCCGCAAGGAGGCGTCCGATGCGTTCGCTTCGTAGAGCCTCGCGTGCCGGCGCGGCCATCCAATCCCCACGCATCGCCCCGCGGGACCTCATCGGCGAAGCACTCGCCGGCGTCCTTGCGCGCCCCGCACGTTCGCTCCTTACCGTCCTCGGCACCGTGCTCGGCATCACCGCCCTCGTCGCCACCGTTGGCCTTTCGAAGACCGCCGGGAACCAGATCGTCGGCCGCTTCAACGAACTCGCGGCGACACAGGTCGTCGTCGAACAGGCGACGTCGTTCGGCCAAACCGCAAACCCGCTGACCTGGGACCTGGAAGACTCCCTCACGCGGTTGAACGGAGTCGTCGCCGCAGGCGGCGGAGCCAAGGTCGATGTGAAGGGCGCCCTCGTTAGCGCCGTCCCTTTCGGCCTCGATGCCCGCAACGCAGAATTCCCGACTCCGGTCGTCGCCGCCACGCCGGGGATGTTCGAGGCCGTCCGCGCCGAACTCAGCACGGGCCGTTGGTTCGACGCCGGCATGAGTGCCCGCGAAGACCGTGTCGCTGTCCTTGGGCCGGGCGCTGCGGCCCAGCTCGGCATCAATCGCATCGATAACCAACCCGCCATCCGCATCGGCGAGACGTACTTCACCGTCATTGGCATCCTCGAAAGCACGGCCCGTGAACCGAACCTGCTCGACGCGGTCATCATCCCCGCCGGCACCGCCAAAGCCCTCTATGCGACCGATGCGCCCACCCGGGTCGTCATCGACACCGAAGTCGGCGCCGCTCGCCTGATAGCGAGCCAGGCACGACTCGCCCTGAGTCCCAACGCCCCCGACCGCCTTAAGGCCTCCGCCCCTCCAGAACCGCGACGGACCAGGGAGGGCGTTGAAAACGACATAAATTCGCTCTTCCTCGTCCTTGGGCTCGTGTCTCTCGTGGTGGGCGCGATCGGCATCGCGAACGTCACCCTGGTCACCGTCCTCGAGCGCGTCGGAGAGATCGGATTGCGCCGCGCACTAGGCGCCAGCCGTTCGCACATCGCCACCCAATTCCTGTTGGAAAGCACCGCCATGGGCGTCGCTGGGGGAGTGATGGGGGCCAGCGCGGGCACCTTGCTAATTGTCGCCATCTCGCTTGTCCGCGATTGGACTCCGGTCATGGACCCGTGGGTTCCCCTTGGCATGCCGTTGCTCGGAGCCGTTATAGGGCTGGTCGCGGGGGTCTACCCGGCCCTGCGCGCTGCCTCCCTCGAACCCGTCGAGGCACTCCGGGCTGGGGTCTGACGGTTCGCGGACTGGCCCTACCAGCCGTAGCATCTGCCGAAAACGCCCGGGAGGTCGCTCATGCCTGGCCGTCTTGTCGGAAAACACGCAATCGTCAGCGCCGCGGGCCAGGGCATCGGCCGCGCAAGCGCCATCCTTTTCGCCCGCGAAGGCGCCAGCGTCCACGCTGTCGACATCAATCCTCAGACACTGGCGTCCCTCTCCCAGGAGGTGCCCGGGATCCAGACGACCGTCCTCGACGTCACCGATCCCGTCGCCGTTGCAGCATTCGCAGCCGGCGCCGGACCGGTCGATGTTCTCTTCAACTGCGCCGGCTTCGTCCACCACGGCTCGATCCTCGACACCTTGGAAGAGGATTGGGACTTCTCGTTCAACCTCAACGTCCGTTCGATGTACCGCATGTGCCGTGCCTTGATTCCCGGAATGATCGAGCGCGGCGGCGGCAGCATCATCAACATGTCTTCGGTGGTTGGCAGCGTGAAGGGCGCCCCGAACCGCTTTGTGTACGGGACAACGAAGGCCGCGGTCATCGGCCTGACGCGCTCCATTGCCGCAGATTTCGTGGGCGAGGGCATCCGCTGCAACGCGATCTGCCCCGGCACCATTGAAACACCATCGCTCCAGGGCCGCATCAACGCCTTTGAAGACCCGGTGGAGGCGCGAAAGATGTTCATCAGCCGGCAGCCGATCGGCCGCCTTGGCACCGCTGAAGAGATCGCCAACCTCGCCCTCTACCTCGCCTCGGACGAGTCCTCGTACACCACAGGCGCCGTCCACATCATCGACGGCGCCTGGTCGAACTAATGGACAATGCACGCGTAGTCGCGGGGCTTGTCCCCGCTCGGCGGCGTACGCCCAACAAATCATCTCGCCTGGCGTCCTCTACGAAGATGCCCGCAACGATGACGGGTAACACCGCGGCCTGAAATGAAAACTTACGCCCAAACCATCCTCCTCCGCGACGACCGGTCCGTCCTCGCCGCCTACCGGGACTATCACGACAACATCTGGCCCGAGGTCGCCGAAGGTCTGCGCAGCGTCGGCATCCTCCAGATGCGCATCTGGCTCCTCGGCCGCCAACTTTTCATGGTCATGGACACCACCGACGACTTCGACACGGACCGCGACTTCGCCCGCTACGAAGCCGGCCACCCGCGCCGCGCCGAATGGCAACGCCTCATGGAGTCCTTCCAGGTGCCTGTACCGGACGCAAAATCGGGAGAATGGTGGGCGCAGATGGAACTGGTGTTCACCCTCAATGCCTGACCCGCTCCCGCAATCGTGGCCCCTCCCGGCGAACCCCCGGCCGATCGTCATCGTCGGAGCCGGAAGCATCGTCCGGGACGCGCACCTACCGGTGTACCGCCGGTTGGGCTTCCCCGTCGCCGGGATTTTCGACGTTGACGAAGCGGCCGCGCAGTCCCTTGCGGCGCAGTTCGGCGTGCACCGGGTGTTCTCGTCGCTCGGCGAGGCCGCCGCCGAAGAGGGCGCGGTGTTCGACCTGGCCGTGCCGCCGCAGGCGATCCACGGCATCGTTTCGCATCTACCGAAAGGCGCCGGGGTACTCATCCAGAAGCCGCTCGGCGTGGACCGCAAGGACGCCGTCCGAATCGTCCGCGCCTGCCAGGAACGCGAACTGGTGGCGGCTTCGAACTTCCAGCTCCGCTTCAGCCCGGACATGCTCGCCCTCACGGCGGCCATCAACCGCGGCGACCTCGGCACCGTGCTCGATGTCGAAGTCCGTGTCGTTGTGCACACCCCGTGGGAGTACTGGGC
>JBDTNM010000266.1:0-4632 GCA_039933735.1 bacterium
TCGCCGGACGCCGCGTTGCCCACGCTTCCGGAATCCTGAACTGCTGCTTCGATTCGGCCCATGCCGGGAACTCAGCAGCGTGCCACGAAGGGCTCTGCGCCTTGCCCAACTCGATAATCTTCTCCACGGAAAGCTCTGACCACCTCGGCATTTCACGCCCGCCGGCCGGAGGCGGCATCGGTCCGTCCCGCCAGGCCGGGTCCTCAAGGATTGCGCAGCGGAACAGTTCCGGCCGTTCGCCCGCCGCCTGCGCAACCGTGCCTGCGCCCATCGAATGTCCCAGCAGCGCCGCCTTCTCCAGCCCTAAAGCCTCCACCAGCGCAACCAGATCGTTCCCATCGCCAATCGAGCCGTCGGCTGGCTTATCCGAAAGCCCGTGGTGGCGCGCGTCGAACGCAATCACGTCGTACCGGTCTTCGAGCACCGTGGCGACTCGATCCCAGCACTTGCCGTTGTCGCTGAACCCGTGCGCCAGCACCAGGGGCCTGCCCGTTCCGCGCCGGTAGTAATGAATTCTCACGCCATCAATCGAAATATCGCCTTCTGTCCATGCCATGCGCGGAACTGTACTCCGGCGCCCGCCGAATCAAAACGGGCCTGCTGGCACTCAGTTCAGGAACACCGTCACGTAAATCCACATCTTGCCGTCGCGCACCGCGGCCACCCCCACCGAACTGAACCGTGGCTCGAGGATATTCGCACGGTGCCCCGGGCTCGCCATCAGGCCATCGAACGCCGCCGCTACCGTCCGGTTCTCCACGTAGTTGTTCCGCGCCAGGTTCTCACCGGCCAGCCGATAGCGAATACCGCGCGCCGCCAGTTCCGAAAACGCGCTCTCGCCGTCGGGAGCGTAGTGGTCGAAATAGCCGTTGGTCACCAGGTTTCGAGCGCGAGCGTAAGCAACGGTCTCAAGCGAAGCGTCCCACTCCAGCGGGTCGAGTCCCGCGTCGCGACGAGCCTGGTTCATCGAATCCAGGAGGCCTTTCGCCTTGTCCGGGAACGATTGCAATTCGGTCGGCTGTTCGAGGTGCGAAGGGATGGCCTGCACGCTCGCGGCCGGCATCGCCGTCAGCGCCGGCGTCGGGGTGGCCACCACGCCAACGACCGCCGTCTGCGAGGCGTCCACTTCGATAGCCGCTTCACTCGGAGCCGGCGTGCCAACCGGTGACGCTTCGGTGACAACCGTTTGAGAACCGTTAGATGCCCCGGAGGATTCCTCCACGGTTGCCGAAGTATCAGGTGTGGGCGAATCGCTCGCCGCGCCGGTTTCCCCAGGGAATCGGGTGAAGGCGAGCCCTGCCAGCGAGCAGAGCATGCCCACGGCAAGTAGCCAGTGAAACGGCTTCGAATGCGGCATACCTAGACTTTCGGCGGCTTTTGCCCGTCGCGACATTGGGGTTGCCACTGATGGGGTGGACTTTTTCGTATGCAGGGCAGCACCAGTACTCACTCGGCCAGCCTCCCTCCCCTCGTCGGCACGCATGTTGTCGTCATCTCCCAGGGCCTCGAACGCGCCCATGACCGCGCCCGCGGCCTCGAAGAGTTCGGCTATCGCGTCTTTCCTTGCGGCGATCCGGCGAACATCCTCGCCGCCATCGAATCCGCCGCCGCCGATGCCATCGTCATCGACCTCGGCCGCGAACTCGCATTCCCCGGCGACATCGTTGCCGCCGTCCGGCGCGAATTCGAAGCCCCGCTTGTCGTCGTCGGCTGTGCCGGCACCTTCGCCGAAATGTTGCGCTGCTACGAAGCCGGTTCGGACGATTACTGCCGGCCAAAGTGCCCAACCGAAGAGATCGACCTCCGGCTGCGCGCCATCTTCCGGCGCGTCGAAATGGCCATCCCCGAATCGCGCCACGCGGGCCTACCCGCAGTCATGCGCGTTGGCGGCATCGAAATCGACCCCGGCAGCCAGCAAGTCACCAAAGACGGCGTCCACATCCCGCTTTCGCCCACCGAGTTCCGCCTGCTCTCAACGCTCGCCGAACGCCCGGGCGAAGTCATTCCCTCGAAGGCGCTCATCGCACGCGTCTGGGGCAACCAGTACGCCGGCGAGACGCACTATCTCCGCCTCTACATCCGCTACCTGCGCCAGAAGCTCGAAGACGACCCCAGCAACCCGGTCTACATCGTCAACCGTTGGGGTTCGGGCTACACGCTCGAAGAACCCCGTCGCACCGCTGCCCGCGCAGGCTAGACGGCGCGACCCATCCCGGACACAATCGGCCCCCAACCGAATCCACCCGGGAGCACCCATGTCCACTCCGCATTCCATCCTGCGTAGCTCACTCGTCTCGATGCACGCCCTCCTCGATAAAGCCGTCGAAGGCATGACCGCCGAGCACTTCAACTTCCGTCCCCAGGAAGGCGGCGTCAGCGCCTTCTTCAGCCTCTGGCACTACGTCCGCACCGAAGACAACATCGTCAACTTCGTCACCCAGGGCAAACCCACGGTCTGGCTCGACGGCGGTTACAACGACGTCTTCGGCCTGCCCCGCAACAGCCAGGGCACCGGCATGACCGAGGCCGAAGCCAATGCCGTCCAGGTCCACGATGTGCCGAAGTGGCTGGAGTACCAGCGCAACGTCTGGGCCGCCACCGATTCCTACCTCGCCGGCATGTCACCCGAAGAGTTCGACCAGCGCAAAGTGACCATCAAACCGCTCGGCGAAATGTCGCTCTGGGACGGCATCTACGGTGTCTGCCTCAGCCACGGCTACCGCCACGTCGGCGAAATCGAATACGTGCGCGGCGTCCAGGGCCTCGGCGGCCTGACGATCTAGTTCGTCTCCGCCTCGGGCTGCGGCGGCGCAAACTGGAGGTAGCGGAACCGCGGCCGAAAGCCCATCCGCCGGTACACGGGTTCGCCCATCGCCGAAGCTTCGAGCAGCGCCCATTCCGCACCCTCGTGGATCGCGGCAGCAGCGGTCATCGCCGCGCCCAGGCCCTGACGCCGCACCGATTCGTCGACCCAGACGTTGCTGATCGAAACCGCTTTTCCCGCCAGCGCCGAAGATGCCGTCGCCACCGGCGTCCCTTCGCGGTAGGCGACGAAATAGCGCAGTCGTCCGGTGCTCACCATCTTCTCGATGAACGCGGCCTCATCGTCGTCGGAGGGGCGCTCCGGTCGGTTCGCCTTGCGCACCGATAGATAGTCCAGGATTTGCGCGCGCTCTCGGGCCTCGCGGAGGGCGAACCCGTCCGGCATCGGAAGAGCATCGAGCGGCAGCGCCCGCGCCATCACCGGCTGCGAACGGGTCATGGTATAGCCGCGCGACTCCGCCATCGCCAGGACGGCCTCGTCCCCCGGGATCCGCAAGAGCAGCCGGAACCCCGCACGCTCATCGAACCACTGCTCAGGCACGTCCATGCTCGTCACCGCATCCGGCGATGCGACGACAGCGAAGTTCAGCGTCGGCAGACCGACGCCGCTGTCCACCATCATCCAGCCGCCCGCCTCGAGCGATTCGCCCGGCACATCCTCGCTATGAATCGCCCGGAAGACGTCGCGCAGCACGGCATGCAATTCGTCGTCGGTCACATTCGGCTCCCGATCGGCTCATCGGTCCCGACGACAACGTAGTCGTCGATTCGCCGGAAGCCCAGGCTTTCGTAGAGGGGGAAGCCAAGGACCGTCGATTCGAGACTCGCTGCCGAGGCACCGCGCGCGCGCCCGGCTTCGATTGCGGCGACCGTCAGCGCCTTTCCGAAGCCGTCGCCGCGCTGGCTCGGCGGAACGTAGACATTGTAGACGCCCACCAGTTGGCCCGACGTGATCGCCATCGCCCGCGCGACCGGCCGGCCGTCGAGCAGCCCCAGGTGCATCGAAAGTCCCGGCAACTCCTTCGCCTTTTCGGCCATCAGCATCTGGAACTCCTGGTCGCCGAACTCCTCGCGGTCGACCGAACAGTACTGCTCCAGGGTGACCGAATCGCTGACTTCGACCACTTGCAGCTGCGGCGGCGCCATGCCGAACCGCTCCGGCAACGGATAGAGCACCATCGCCGGTTCGCGCTGCCAGAAAGCGAACCCTTCGACGATGGACGCCGCCAGGACGCCACCATCGACCGAACCGCGCAGGTCCAGCCGGGCGTTGATGCCGCGCGCGGCGAACCAGTCCATCGCCTCGCGCAGGGCTGGCCGCGGCCGCGTCACCGGTTCGACTACGACCCCGATGTTGAACTTCGAAACGCCCAGCCCGGCATCCACGCAGAGCCACGGGCCGACGCGTTCGGCGCAGCCCCCCGGCCCCAGCCCGGCGACCCGCCCGAGGGCCAGGCAATAAAGTTCGTGCATCTCATCCGGTGTCGGGTGGGCCACGTTTCTATGCTACCGGGATTTGCGCGGCACAGGCCCGGCGTTTAACGGATAATGCCCTGAAGACGAACAACGGGAGTGTGCTGTGGACGAGCCGAACGAGGCCTCTGTAAAGAAGATGTGGAACTACGCCGAAAAGTTCGCTGAGAAATCCGGCACCCACCTGCACCCCGACCGCTTCATCACCGAAGGGGTCGTCCTCGGCCTCGCATCAAACATCGACAAGTTCGGCCGGCCGCTCTGCCCCTGCAACTTCTACCCGTCCAAGGACGAAAACGGGAACTGGCCCGAAGGCCTCTACCAGCCCCGCGAAGA
>JBDTNM010000267.1:0-4620 GCA_039933735.1 bacterium
GAAGGCGGCCGCACCGTCGGCGCTGGCGTCGTCACCAAAATTCTCGCCTAGGCGAGCTCGAGTACAAGGAACGGCACTATGGCTCGTCAACAAATCCGTATCAAGCTCAAGGCGTACGACCACCGCCTCCTGGATCAGTCGGCCCGGCAGATTGTCGAAGCCGCTGAGCGAACCGGGGCCGCGGTGGCGGGCCCTGTGCCGCTCCCGACCTCAATCGACAAGTGGACGGTGCTGAAGGGCCCGCACATCCACAAGGATGCCCGCGAGCAATTCGAAATCCGGACCCATAAGCGGCTCATCGACATCATGGAGCCGACTTCCAAGACGGTGGACACGCTGATGCGGCTTCAATTGCCCAGCGGCGTGGACATCGAGATCAAGCTGTAGGGCGCCATGACGATTGAAGGAATACTTGGTCGGAAGCTGGGCACCACGCAGGTGTTCGACGCGAAGGGACGCCTGCGTGGCGTGACCGCCGTCGAAGTTGGCCCGTGCTTCGTGACTGACATTCGCACACCGGAAAAGAACGGCTACTCCGCCATCCAGGTGGGTTTTTCGGACGACAAGCGGCTCAACAAGCCGGAGACCGGCCACCTCAAGGCGGCCGGCAACCTGAAGCTTCGCCATCTCGCGGAGTTCAAGGTCCAGGGTTCGGATTACACCCTGGGTGACCAGATCGGCGCCGAGCTCTTTGAGACCGGACAGCAGGTGGACGTGACTGCGACTTCCAAGGGTCGTGGTTTCCAGGGTGGCGTTAAGCGGCACCACTTCGCCGGCGGGCCGAAAACCCACGGCCAGAGCGACCGCCACCGCGCTCCCGGTTCGATTGGCTCCGGCACCACGCCAGGCCGTGTCTACAAAGGCACACGAATGGCCGGCCACATGGGCAACGAGCGCGTGACTGTGCGCAACCTGGAAGTCGTTTCGAAGAACGACGAACGGAACGTGATTTTCGTGGCTGGCTCCGTGCCGGGCGCTCCTGGAGCGCTGGTACGAGTCCGAAAAGCAAAGAAGGTATCGAAATGAAGTTGACCGTTTTCGATACCGCGGGAAAAGAACTGCGCCAGATTGACGCCGCCGATGAGGTCTTCGGGATTGAGCCGAACCGGGCGGTCTTGCACCAGGCGTACGTGGCTCAGATGGCGAACCGCCGATCGGGCAACGCCCACACGAAGAGCCGCGGCGAAGTCGCAGGCTCGACGGTGAAGATTCGCAAGCAGAAGGGTCTCGGCCGCTCGCGCCAGGGTTCGATTCGCGCTTCGCATCATGTTGGAGGCGGCGTCGCGTTCGGGCCGAAGCATCACAGCTTCGGCAAGGACCTTAATCGGACGATGAAGCGGCTCGCCCTGCGCTCGGCCCTTTCAAGCCACGCTGCGAACGGTTCGCTGGTTGTGGTTGAAGGCCTTGGAGCGCCGGACGGCAAGACCCGGACGATGCAAAACGTTTTGGACGCGCTCGGTGTGAACCGTAGGGCGCTCGTTGTGAGCGGCGCACACGTGCCGGAACTCACGCGCTCGGTCCGAAACATCGACGATGTGAAGTCGCTGCCAGCAGCGAACCTCAGCGTGGTCGACCTGATTAATGCCCACAAGCTCGTGATGTCGGAAGACGCTGTGCGGGCTTGTGAATCGCTCTGGGGCGGTGTGAATGTGAAGCCGCAGCGCGGCCGGGCGAAGGAGGCCGCGGTCTAATGCCTAAGGAGATTCATCCCTACGCAGTTCTCTTGCGGCCCATCATCACGGAGAAGACGACGGTGCTCACGGGCGCCGACAAGTACGTTTTCGAAGTTGACTTGCGGGCCAACAAGAACCAGATCAAGGAAGCCGTCCAGGTCGCTTTCAACGTCCGCGTTGTGGAAGTGAACACGATGGTCATGAAGGGCAAGCCGAAGCGATTCGGCCGCAAAGTTACGAACCGACCCGACTGGAAGAAGGCCATTGTGACCCTCGTCCCGGGCGACAAGATTGAACTCTTCGAGGGGATCTAGGCATGCCGATTAAGCAGTACAAGCCGACATCCCCGGGCCGCCGCAACGCCAGCTCGCAGACGTATGGCGAGATCACGAAGAAGCGCCCTGAAAAGAAGCTCACCGAATCGCTGAAGAGCAAGAGCGGTGGACGCAACAACCAGGGCCGCATCACCGTCCGCCACCGCGGCGGCGGCGCGCGCCGGCTGTACCGCATCATCGATTGGAAGCGGAACAAGCCTGGCGTACCCGGTAAGGTGACAGCCATCGAGTACGACCCGAACCGGACGGCGCGCATCGCGTTGATCCAGTACGCGGACGGCGAGAAGCGCTACATCCTGGCACCGAACGGCCTCGCGGTTGGGGCGATTATCACGAGTGGTCCTGAGTCGGACGTGCGCGTCGGCAATTCGTTGCCGCTCGCGAACATGCCGACTGGAACGCAGGTCCACAACATTGAACTTACGCCGGGCCGAGGCGGCCAAATGGTGCGCAGCGCCGGCGTTAGCGCTCAGTTGATGGCGAAGGAAGGCGACTATGCCCTGCTTCGCCTGCCGAGTGGCGAAATGCGCCGGGTTCGGATCGAGTGCGCCGCCACTATTGGCCAGGTGAGCAACGTGGAGCATTCGCTCGTGAAGCTCGGCAAGGCCGGGCGCTCGCGCCATCGCGGTCGCAGGCCGGAAGTCCGCGGCGCAGTGATGAACCCTCGGGACCATCCACACGGTGGTGGCGAAGGCCGCGCTCCTGTGGGTATGCCTGGACCCAAGACCCCGTGGGGCAAGCCGACACTCGGCTACCGCACCCGCAACAACAAGCGTACGGACAAGCTCATTGTCCGCCGCCGGACCTAGGAGTAGGACATGTCACGTTCTATCAAGAAGGGGCCCTACATCCATCCCTCGCTGGCAGCGAAGGTCATGGCGATGCGGAATGCGAGCAACCGGACGGTCATCAAGACCTGGTCGCGCGCATCGACGATCCTCCCGGAGATGATCGGCCTGACCATTGCAGTCCACGATGGGCGGCGGCATGTGCCGGTGTTCTGCACCGAAAACATGGTGGGACACAAGCTTGGCGAATTCGCACTGACGCGGACGTTCCGCGGTCACGTGGCGAAGAGCGACAGGCAGAGCAAGGTGAGGCGCTAACCGTGGAAGTACGTGCCAGTTGCCAGAGCATGGGCGCATCGCCGCGAAAGGTGCGTCTGATCCTTGATCGGCTCCAGGGCCTTTCAGTCGATCAGGCGCTGGCCCTGCTTCGCTATGTGCAATCGCCTCATGCGCGCTCGGTATCGAAGGTGGTCCTCTCGGCTGCTTCGAACGCTGAGAACAACTTCGACCTGGATGTCGATGGAATGGTGATCAAGCGAGCGTTCGCCGATGACGGACCAACGCAGCGCCGCTTCCGCCCGCGTTCACGCGGCCGGGTGAGCCCCATCCTGAAGCGCTCCAGCCACATCACGATCATCCTCGATGAGCGGGAGGGCTAAATGGGACAAAAAGTACATCCGCACGGCTTCAGGCTGGGCTACATTTATGACTGGGAATCGAAATGGTTTGCAGAAAAGGACTACATGGTCCGCCTGCACCAGGACCTCGACCTCCGCAGCTTCGTGCTCAAGGAGCTCCCGGACGCTTCGATTAGCCGGGTCGAGATCGACCGCAACGCAAACCTCGTGACGGTGACGATTCATACGGCGAAGCCGGGCATCGTCATCGGCCGCGGCGGCGCCAAGGTCGAAGAACTCCGGAACTCCCTCGAGAAGTTCACCGGCGGACGTGTCCGCGTGAACATCCAGGAGATTCGGACGCCGGAACTCGATGCCTATCTGGTTGCCCGCTCGGTTGCTGACCAGTTGGAGCGGCGCGTTGCCTTCCGGCGCGCGATCAAGCAGTCCGTGCAGCGCACGATGCAACGAGGCGCCCAGGGTTGCCGCGTGGCCATCGCCGGCCGGCTTGGTGGTTCGGAAATGTCCCGCCGCGAAGATGAGACGCAGGGCCGCGTGCCGCGCCACACGCTCCGCGCTGACATCGACTACGGACTTGCCGAAGCGCACACGACATTCGGTCGAATCGGCGTGAAGGTCTGGATCTACAAGGGCGAGATCATCCCCGAGAAGGGGCTCCCGCCGATCGAGATCGAGATCCCGGAGCCGGTTGCGGCTGCCCCGATCGTGAAGCTGGACCCAGATGCGCCGGCCCACACGGCCATTTCGATGGAGCAGCAGGCTGCGGCCCGCACGGATGAGGGGGCGAGCTAAATGCTTCAACCACGACGTGTTAAGCATCGCAAGCAGCACCGCGGGCGTCGGTCGGGTGTTGCTGCCACCGGCAACTACATCGCGTTCGGCGAATTTGGGCTGCAAGCCATGGCTGCCGCCTGGATCGACTCCCGGCACATCGAAAGCGCCCGGCGCGCGATGACGCATGAAATGAAGCGCGGCGGCAAGGTTTGGATTCGGATCTTCCCCGACAAGCCGGTGACGGCGAAGCCGGCCGAAACCCGCATGGGTTCCGGCAAAGGCGCTCCCGACCGCTGGGTGGCAGTCGTGAAGCCGGACCGGATCATGTTCGAAATTGCTGGTGTCCCCGAAGACGTCGCGCGTGAAGCGCTTCGCCTGGCCGCTCACAAGTTGCCGATCGCGACCAAGATCG
>JBDTNM010000268.1:0-4618 GCA_039933735.1 bacterium
TGAAGCACCTCGACGGCATCAGCGATGCGGAGATCGCCGGGCTCAACATCCCCACGGGGATTCCGCTTGTTTACGAACTCGACAACGACCTCCATCCGCTGAAATCGGAGTACCTCGGCGACCCCGAAGCAGCGAAAGCGGCGGCCGAAGCGGTTGCCCGGCAGGCGGGCTAGGACTTTCCGGCGTTCCTTTCGCGGGCGTCGGCGATGTCTTCAAAGAGTTTGTTCGTGCCGAAGAACGGGAAAACGCGCTCGAAGACGCCGGGCGTGAGTTCGGCGAAGCCAGAGACGAGGCGGCCGGGGCCGCGGTAGACCAGCATTTCGGGGCGGTCACGCTTGATTGCTTTCACAACGTCAGCGGCGACTTTCGCGGGCGTCACCGTGCCCGCGAGCATGTTCTCCTTGACTCCGGACTGATCCTGCATGTCCTTGTACATGCCCGCCTCGCTGACGAGCCCGGGACAGATGACGCTGGCGCTGACGCCGCGCTTCCTGAATTCCGAGCGGAACGATTCGGTGAAGCCGATGAGGCCGGCCTTGGAGGCGGCGTAGGGGATGCTGAAGGGGACGGGGACTTTCCCGGCGAGGGAGGCGATATTGACGATGTGGCCGGATTTGCGTTCGAGCATGGCAGGGAGGACGGCGCGGGCGAGGTGCATGGCGGCGGTGAGGTTGACTTCGATAACACGGGCGATCTCTTCATCAGGCTGGCGCTCGAAGTGGGCAGTCAACTCGATTCCGGCGTTGTTCACGAGTACATCGATTCGCCCGAATTCGGCAAGCGCGGCCTGGACGAGCCGAGCCCGGTCTTCCGTTGAAACGACATCGCAGGTGACAGCGATGGCCTTTCGGCCGAGTCCCCTAATCTCCTCGGCTATTGTCTCAAGCTCCGGGGCGGAACGGGCTGCCAGCACGAGGTTCATGCCTTCGCCAGCGAGGGATCGCGCCATGTACGGCCCGAGGCCACGGGATGCGCCGGTCAACACTCCGACTTTATTGGTCAGCTTTCGCATGCGAATCGCCTCCGTTGATTCGGCGAGTGTACGCCTGCGGCGTCCGCGACCGCTGAGATGATGGGACCGAACGGACTGGGGAAATGCGACTTCCTGTACTGGCATCGAGAGGTGAGGCTGCTACGCTTGGCTTGAAGTGGCCCGCACACTGACATCGCCGCGCGCGCGCAGCCGAATTTCCCTCGGGCTGGCGCTCACTCTGCTCCCGATGCTGACGTTCATGGGGCACTGGCCCGACGCTGTCCACATTCCGACCACAGATCAGTATCTAGCGATCCCCCTGGCGGGCCACCACAGTCATGAAGAAGACGAAGCCCACGAACATGAGCAGCATTGCCACGGAAACTCCGCTTCGTGTTCCGATGTCCCGAACATCGCCGGGACGGGCTTCGCGCTGATGAACCAGTCCCTCACCGCGGCCATCGCCGCAACCGCACTGCTCTGGGCCGTCGCCCTCCGCTGGTGGCGTCCGGGGGGAACCAACTCGCTCATCCCGGAACTCCAGCCGCCACGTCAGTTCGCCGTTATTTCTGCCGCTGGCTGAGACAGGCCGGCGCCTCGGCGAAATTCGCCCTATGCACAGGAGCCAGGAAAGAAGCATGAGATTCATCATTCGGCGTATGCCGCCATTCGCGCTGCTCGCAGCGTTGGTTGCGCTTGCAGCTTTCGCCAGCGCTGCATGCAGCAATGACAAGGACGCTTCCTCAACGAATGTGGAAGTCCTGAATGCGATCAACATCCTCGACAAGGCAGGCCTGCACGACCTCGACACCGCCATTGCCAACAAGACCATCGCGGCCAACGCCACGACTACCTATCAGCAGCTTCAGACCATTGTCCTCGTCACAGAGTGGCCGAACAGCGATCTGAAGGCGAAGGCAAAGACGTTAGCGGCCGTCTTCGGGGATGCATCAAGCGCCACCGCGGGGGCAACCCCGGACCAGGCTAAGGCGTCGACGGCCGCCCACAACGCTCACGAAGCTGAGCACGACTTTTCCCATGAGGTCTGGGATTACCTCTACGGCAAAGCCGGCATCAAGGTCTCCGATTCGGGAGACAACGACTAACTGCGTCTTGATTGTGGGCCGGCCCCGCCGCGGGGCCGGTCTCGCACCTGGATGCCGAGGAATTCACTATGCGAATAGCAAATCGCGGCTCGGCGACGTTACTGGCGCTGATTCCAATGGCACGCTTACGCTCGCGCCGGGTGGCTATCGCGTGGTGGTGAGGAGCCTGGAATCGCCGTCGAAAGAGGGCGATTCCGTGGATTTGAAACTCATGTTCAAGGACGCCCGGACGGTGAAGTTCACCGCGTTGGTGAAAGCGGGAGCGGGCATATCAGCCGAAACAGGGAGCTCCAAATGAGCGGGACCTGAATTGACTGGGCCGGCTATTCGGCAGAGGGCAAGTCCGTGGGCAGTGTCACCTGCGCGCCCACGCCCAGGGAGTGGCGCTGGAACCAGCCCTGGTTGACTTCGAGTACGTAGCGATACTGGGTGGCGGGCACGAGCACCGTTTCGTCGAGCGGTTTCGCGGCGAAGATCTGGACGACCTCACCGGAGGCCGAGATGTAGGCAATATCGAGCGGCAGGTACGTGTCCTTCATCCAGAAGCCGTACTGGACGTCCCTCGGGAAGAGGAAGAGCATGCCGGCGTCTTCGGACATTTCTCGGCGGTTCATGAGGCCGACCTGTCGCTGGGCGAACGTCGCGGCAATTTCAACGGCGACTGCCGCCGTAGCGTCACCTTGCTGTACCAGGATCTGATCGGCGGCCGCGGTGGAGGTTGCCGTGGGGGTCGCAGAAGCAGGTCCATCGCCGTCATTTCGACCTTCGAAGACGATGCCAACGAGGAACACTACGAACAGTGCAATGACCGCCAGTCCAGCTTTCATACGACCACCAACAAAATTCCGGCTACGCAGAGAGCCGTGCCCACACCAATCCTGCGTGTCAGACGTTCGCCGAGGAAGATGATCGAGAGTGGTAGGGCCATCAGGGGCGACGTCGCGGAGAGCACGGCCGTCCGCGCCGCGCCGGCCTCAACCACGGCGTACACGTAGGTCAGGCTGCCCAATCCAGTACCGATCATGCCTGCTCCCAAGATGGCAAGGGTGTGGTTTCGATTTCGGAAGGGTGCAACCAGTTCGCGAGGCTGCATCACAGCGGCAAACCCGACGAGCGCGAATGCTCCCGAAGGCGTCCTGATTGCGCCGGCCGCGACGGGGCCAAGGTCACCCTTCGCGTTAGCCAGCCAGAGCGTAGCGATGGTCCAGAAGATCCCAACGAGGATGAGCAGCGTGTATCCGACAAGGCCGGGAGCTGCGAACACGGCCGGGCCGGGCCGGGTCTCGGCCATCGTCGCCGCTGCCGGTTCGACGGGCACGGGCGGCATTGGCTGAAGCCTTCCCTTCGCCGGGATCACAATGAGATAGATTCCAGCGCCGATGAAAGCAGCGCCCGCGGGCAGGCCCCAGGTGAACGATTCATCCAGCAGAACCACGCCGCCGAGCACGGTCAGGCCGATGTAGAGCGCCATCGTGACGGGGAAGGTGCGCGCCATTCCCAGGCGTTTGAGCGCCGAAATGTAAATCGTGTCGCCCAGGCCGTAGCCGATGAAGCCGCTCACGATGACGCCAAAGAGGGTTGCAAACGAGGCGGTCCGAAGGTCGTGGGCCTGGCCGCTGATCGCGAGAACGATGAGGACGACGAGGCTGCCGAACGCCAAACGCAGAGCGCTCAGGACCACTGGCGCGGTCCGGCTCGAAAGCGAGGTAAGGGCCACGCTCGTTCCGGCCCAGACCATTGCGGCAATGAGCGCGGCAACTTCTCCCACGCCCGGCATCGTACGCGGGGCCCGAGATTACGGCTCGCGATGGTTGATGTGCGGCCGGCTGAACACTTCCGAAAGTGGCCCGGCCGGGACGCTGACCAGGAGCGCCGCCGGGTCGATCGAGAATTTCATCGGCGTCTCACCGATGTGATCGCCGTCGAGTTGCACTGGGATTCCCGGGGATTCGATCGTCAATTCGGGCGCCTGGAATTGCAGCAGCCGTGGATCTTCGCGTTTTCCCGCGGCGATCTTCGCCACGAGGCGCACCGTGTCGGAGAGTCGCTCGGGACAAAAAGCGAGGACGTCGAGGGCGCCGTCGTCGATGGTCGCTGTACTGGCGAGGCGAACTTTGCCGCCATACAGGCGCGTGTTCGAAAGTACCATCCACGCCAGTTGCTCTTCGGTAGGGCCTTCAGCGGTAGACCAGCGCGTTACCTTCGAACGCAGGACCGGGGCCATGAGCGCGGCCTGGAGGATATAGGCGATATCGCCCGTTAATCGCTTCAGCCGGGTTGGTACGCGACTTGCGATTTCGGCGTCCCAACCAATGCCTGCCATGAGCAGGAAGCAACTGTTCCCGGCGCGCCCGAGGTCCATGTGGACGCTCTGACCCTCAATGTGTGCATCGATGGCAGGCAGGATCCCGGGAGGGATTCCCGCCTCTTTCGTCCAGACATTGACGGTGCCAGCGGGGATCGCCGCCAGCGCAGTCTCCGACCCGGCGAGCCCGAGTGCAGCATCTCGCACGGAGCCGTCACCACCGACGACGAAGCA
>JBDTNM010000269.1:0-4562 GCA_039933735.1 bacterium
TCGGCGAACGACCTCCAGGTCGCGCTGGCGAACGCGCCCGAGCCGATCGATTTCGGCGAACGGCTGCGACGCGATCGGCCGATGGCCGTCATCGCGGAGGTGAAGCGGGCATCGCCGAGCAAGGGCGACATCGCACCCGGAATGGATGCTGTGGCTCAGGCGATGAAGTACGCGACCGGTGGCGCGGCAGGCATTTCGGTGCTGACCGAGCCCACGTGGTTTAAGGGGACGCTGGCGGATATGGCGGGGGTGCGGGCTGCTGTCGAGACACTGGGATCTGACCGGCCTGCCATTCTTCGGAAGGACTTCATCGTTGACGAGTACCAGGTGCTGGAGGCCCGCATCCACGGCGCGGACACAGTGCTCCTGATTGTGGCATCGCTGAGCGACCCGGAAGTGAGCCAGTTGATGGCGTTTTCACGCGAGCTGGGCATGGAGCCGCTGGTCGAGGTAAACAATGCCGAGGAGATGCAGCGTGCGCTGGCGAGCGGTGCGACGATCGTCGGCGTGAATAACCGAGACCTTCGAAGCTTCGACGTTGACCTTGGGACGACCGACCGGTTGGCAGGAATGGTCACGGGCCATGTGCTACTGGCAGCCTTGAGCGGCATCAGCACCCGTGCCGACGTCGAACGCTTCCAGACAGCAGGGGCGGGCGCAGTGCTGGTCGGCGAGTCTCTCATGCTTGCCGAGGACCCGGCCGAAAAGATTCGGGAATTGCGGGGCTTCACGCTCCCGGCGGTCAGCAGATGACCATCGTCAAAATCTGCGGCCTCCGCGAACCTGAAACAGCGCTCGAGAGCGTCAAAGCCGGCGCAGACATGATCGGCATAATGTTCGTCGCGGAATCGAAGCGGCGGGTGACGCCACAGCAGTGCCACGACATTGTCGAGGCGATCAAAGAGGGCCGCTCGCAAGGTCGGGAGGCGATGTTCGAAGGGCCAGTGCGCGGCGAAGTTTCGGCGCGAACGTGGTTTGGAGCATGGGCCGAGGCAATGGACCAGTCCGCGACTCGCTGGCGGCCGTTGATCGTCGGGGTATTCGCAGGCATGACCGCGGATGAAGTGAACGACATCGCCGATGCCGCCGGACTGGACCTCGTGCAGCTATCGGGAGGCGAAGACGATGCCTTCGTGCGACAAGTTCATCGACCGGTCATTCGAACGGTCCATGTCAAGGAGCAGATGACAGCCTACGACGTCGACGACCTTTGCACTCCAGGCATTTCGGCCGGCTTGCTGTTAGACAAGGCCTCTTCCAAGGCCCTCGGAGGCACGGGCGAGACCTTCGACTGGGAGATTGCAGCAGAAGTGGCACGCCACAAGCCGTTTCTCCTCGCCGGAGGGCTCACGCCTGATACGGTGGCGGCAGCGATAGAACAGGTTGAACCGTGGGGCGTTGACGTTTCCAGCGGTGTCGAAACCAATGGAATCAAGGACATTGAAAAGATCCGCGCGTTCATTCGCGCGGCGAAGGGGGTACAGGTTGGCCGTTGAAGCACCGATGTCACCACGATTTGGAGACTTCGGGGGCCGCTACATCCCGGAGACGCTGGTGGCGGCGCACGAAGACCTGGAAATCGCCTACACCGAAGCGCGAAACGACCCCGAGTTCCATCGCGAGCTCAACGATCTTTTGCACCATTATGTCGGCCGGGAGACGCCGCTCTACTTTGCCGAGCATCTCACTCGCGAATGCGGTGGCGCCCGCATCTGGCTGAAGCGCGAAGACCTCGCGCACACCGGCGCCCACAAAATCAACAACGCCCTCGGCCAGGCATTGCTCGCCAAACGGATCGGCAAGCCGCGGATCATCGCGGAGACGGGCGCCGGCCAGCACGGAGTCGCTACCGCGACCGTCTGCGCCATGCTCGACCTCGAATGTGTCGTCTACATGGGCAGCGAAGACATCAAGCGACAGTCACTGAACGCATTCCGAATGAAGATGCTCGGCGCTACGCTCGTTTCGGTGGAGTCCGGGAGTAAGACTCTCAAAGATGCGATCAACGAGGCGATGCGCGATTGGGTCACGAACGTCGAGACCACCCACTACATCATCGGTTCGGCCATCGGCCCGCACCCTTTCCCAACCATCGTGCGCGACTTCCAGTCGGTCATCGGCAAAGAGGCGCGCGCACAGATGCTCCAGCAGGCCGGCAAGCTCCCGGACGTTGCGATCGCCTGTGTCGGAGGCGGCAGCAATGCGATCGGCCTCTTCCATCCATTTATCGATGACCCCGTGCGCCTGATTGGCGTCGAAGCGGGCGGCGACGGAGTGGGTACCGGGCGGCATTCTGCCACGCTCGTTGCCGGACGGCCCGGCGTTCTGCACGGCACGAAGACGTACCTACTACAGGATGCCGACGGCCAGATCCTTGAGACCCACAGTATCTCGGCAGGATTGGATTACCCCGGCGTAGGCCCGGAACACTCGTGGCTCAAGACGAGTGAACGCGCTGAATACGTCGCCGTCGATGACAAGCAGGCACTTGAGGGTTTCCAGTCGCTAACCCGCTCCGAGGGCATCATCCCGGCCCTCGAACCTTCGCACGCGATCTACCACGCGATGAAAGTTGCCCGGGAACTCGGTCCCGACAAAGACATCCTTATCGGCCTCAGCGGACGCGGAGACAAGGACATGCACACGGTCGCGGGCGCGCTTGGGGTAACGCTCTGAGCGAGGCGGTCCGCCTGCCGAAACGGGTCTATCCGTGGGGCCCTCGCGAAGTACTCGTGGGAGTCGGCGGGTTCGTCGTGGTGTTCATCCTGGCGAATCTGCTGGTCGCCATCGTCGCGCTGTCGAGCGACGGGGGATTCGAGCCGACCGACATCGGCAATGCGTTCGAGAAGATGAATGCGGTTGCGCACTATGCGGACCAACGCCTTGGGGCTGCGGCAAACGCCAACCCGCTTCCAGCGCCCCCGCGCATCCTCGCCGATCAGGGGGCGCTCCAACTCGGAATGCTCGCGACGCTGGTCACCCAGGTCCTCCTCTTCGGGGTCGTCGGGATCGCCTCAAAGCAACATTTTCGCGGGCTGGTCGAAGCGCTCGGCTTGAACAGCTTTCAGCCCGGACGCATCTGGCTGATTTTCGGCGGAGTCATCGCCGCCTATCTAGGCACCGCCGGCTATTCAATACTGATGGACGCGATCAACATCTCATGGCTACAACCGACCTCGACCGTCCCCACTGAGATTTCCCGGAACGACTTCACCCTCAGCATCGCCGCGGTGGTTACGCTCATCGGCGCGCCGATTTCGGAGGAACTGTTCTTTCGAGGACTCATGTTCAGTGGACTGCTGAAGTGGGGATTCTGGCCAGCAGCCATGCTATCCGGCTTCATGTTTGCGACGGTTCACTTCGATCCGGGCAGCCTCATCCCGTTCGTGGGTATCGCGACCCTCATGAGCTGGCTCTACTGGCGAAAAGGCTGCTTGTGGGACTCAATTCTGTTCCACCTCACCTTTAACGCTCTCAGCTTTGCCTTTCTTGTGACCACGAGATGATTGGCCAACGCAAGCTCCCCGAGATGCCATGGGGCGAACTGGCCGTGCTCGGAGGCCTTTGGCTCGCAATAGCGGCGTACATCGTCCCGAAGCTTCTGATCGGTCCGACGGCACTCCTGTTCGGCGGGGAAACCGACTACGCGGACATTGGCACCATTTTCGACAAGGCAGACGCGGTTGCGAAATACGCTGACCTGCGACTCGCCCAGTCCGTCCCCGGTGCGCTCCTCTCTGACCCGCCTCAGATACTCGGGGACATCGTCGCCGCACGAGCCGCGTGGGTGCTCGCGATCATTTCAGCACTACTCTTCGTTGGGGCGGCCCGGATCGCCAGCCGCCAGGACCGGCGGAAGTTCGTCCAACTCACCGGCCTCAACAAATTCGATTTCGACCGACTCTGGTTACCAGGCATCGCCGTCGCCATCGTCTACCTCGCGATCGGTGGCTACATGCGCCTGATCGATGCCTCCGGCATCGAGGTCCTGCGCGGCGAGCCGCGGGTCCTCGACGCGACCTCCCGCGATGGCATCGCCCTCGTGCTTTATGGCCTCACCACCGTGATCGCCGCTCCGTTCGGCGAAGAGGTTTTCTTTCGCGGATTTGCCTTCGGCGGCCTCGCCAGTTGGGGTTTCTGGCCCGCCGCGATCGTCTCGAGCGCACTGTTCGCACTCTCGCATCTCGATCCGTCGACGTTGATCCCCTTCTCACTCGTCGGGATCACGCTGTGCTGGCTCTACTGGCGAAGTGGGTCGCTCTGGGATGCAATTGCGTTCCACACGATGTTCAACCTCTTGAGTTTCATTCTTCTGTTGGCGAGGACCTGACCATGTCGAAGCGTATGCGTGAGCTATTCGAAGACGCCCGCAAAACGGGCCGAAAACTCTTCATCCCGTACATCACGGCGGGTTACCCGCGTATCGAAGATACGGTGCCAATCTTGTTGGCGGCCGAAGCGGGCGGCGCCGACATTATCGAGATCGGCATGCCCTTCACTGACCCACTGGCGGATGGCGCGACGATTCAGCACGCCAACACCATCGCCCTCGCCAACGGCGT
>JBDTNM010000270.1:0-4499 GCA_039933735.1 bacterium
GGCAAACCCCACGAAGCGAACCTCGCGGACCGATGAGCGGCGACGAGGGGGTGGGTCATCATCTCGAGGCCGTGGGCAGTAAATAGCCATCGCCGGTCCAGGCCGTGGTTCCGAATTGCCCGAGCACGGAGTGTCAGTTGTTCAGCAAGGGCCGACGCTTCTTCGGGCGGAAAGAGCTTGCGCAGCTCGGTCGAAAGACGGACCGGATCCTTCGTCGCCGTTTCGGCGGGAATGCTGGCGAGAGCGTCCTTGCCTGCGGCGCTGACCAGATAGCGTGAGCGCGACAGTTCCACGGGCGCAACGTATCAGGTGTGCGAGACTGGGGCCGCATGGCGAACATCCTCTGCCTCGACTTCGACGACACAGTGGTGCTGGAAAACACGGCCCGCCTGATCTTCGAACGCTTCGCCAAACCCTCCTGGCGAGAATTCGAGGCCGAGTACCACAGGGGTCGATTGTCGGTGGAACAGTTCAACGCCGCGGCGCTGGCGACGGTAGAAGCGACGGCGGAAGAACTCCGCAGCTTCTCGGCCGACTCGGTCACTCCGAGAGATGGGCTCCTGGAATTATTCGATTGGGCGTTGTGGAACGACTGGGTCCCAGTCGTAGTCAGCAACGGCTTCGACTTTTACGTCGATGCGGTGCTCGACGGGCTGGGAGCTGACCGTGTGGCGCGGCACACCGGCCGTACGCGATTCGACTACCAGTGGCGGGTGACCTACTTCAGCCCGCGCGGAATCGGCCTCGAAGACGGGTTCAAGCTGAGCTATGCCGCCGCCTTCCAAAACTCGGGCGATTTCGTTGCTTACGCCGGGGATGGAGCGAGCGACGTCCCGGCGGCGGGCATGGCGCAGGCCGTGTTCGCGCGAAGCACACTGCTGGAGCGGCTGCACGGAGTGCATCCGCGCGTGTTCCCGTTCGAAACGATGACGGACATCACCAAGGTGCTCGCAGAAGAATCGGCGGCGTGGCTCGCAAGTGGATCGACAGGCTAGTTCGTTACGCCAGCCTCTCGAAATTCCTCAATCTGGGCCGCGCCGAAACCGATTTCGGTGAGGATCTCCTCAGTGTGTTCTCCCAATGCCGGTGATGCGCGCTTGACGCGGGTCGGTGTCGCTGACATCTGGACCATTGGGGCTGGTCCCCGGAGCGAGCCCAAGAGGGTGTGCTCGTACTCAACGATGAAGTCGTTCGCGGCAACCTGGGGATCCGTCCACATCTCTTCGATAAATCGGACCGGGCCTACCGCGATATCAAGATTGTCGAGGTACGGAATCCAGTAGTCGTTCGGATGCTCAGCGAACTTTGCTTCGCAAATGGCTACGAGTTGAGCACCGACTTCTTTCAAGTTCGCCGGGTCGAAGCCAGCTTCGTAACGAGGATCTCGGAACTCCAACGCCTTGCGGAAGCGGTCTCGGGGACCCGGACCGAGGCATCCGACGACCAGGTAGGAGTCCTTTGTCTTATAGGGGCGGTAATACACATTGCCGGCGAGTTCCGGCATGAGGGCGCGCCGCTCCGCGTAGACATCGGCGATATCAGCCCCGCGCTCGCGGGCGGCGAGCACGGTCTGCAGGCGCCGCTCGCGCGCTTCGACATCCATCGCCACGATCTCGCGGGATCCCGCCTGGAGCGCGAGTGAGGAGAGCAGAAGCGAAGAGTTGATCGCCTGTCCTTCGCCGGTCCGTTCGCGATGGAATAACGCAGCCGTGATGCCCCAGGCGAGCGCGACACCGGTGACCACATCTGCTGGTGCAAAGCCGATCTGCATGGGAAGGCCGTTCTGGACATTGGGATTGGATGTCGTCAGGCCGCTCATCGCCTGCGCGACGATGTCGTAGCCGCGTCGGTTGGCGTCAGGACCCTGCTTCCCGAACGCCGTGTTTTCGGCGTAGATGATCGTCGGCTTCACGCGGCGAGCTGACTCGTAGTCGATTCCCAGCTGCTCTGGGACGCCGGGCCGATAGTTGGTCAGCAAGACGTCAGCCCAGTTGATCAGCGCATCGCGGATTGGGGCCGAGCGAGGATCCTTGAAGTTGAGGGCGAGGCCGCGCTTCCCGCGGTTCTGAACGAGGAAGCCCTTGCTTTCCTTCGGGATGACTTCGGCCTGCAAGCGCCACGGCTCACCTTCGAGCGGCTCCACTTTGACGACATCTGCGCCCATTTCGGAGAGCAGCGAACCAGCCAACGGGCCGGCGATGATCTGCGTGCAATCCAGAATACGCACGCCTTCCAGGGCGCCTGGCATAGACAGCTCCAAACGGGGATTGTGGCGGGACTATACCCCTGAAGAGCCGCAAGTGAACGTGGATGCGCGGCCGGTCAGGAGGCGGGCGGGTCCTTGGGCTTGGGGAAGATGGAGCGGGCGATGTTGAGGACGGCGATGTCGTGGGCAATGCCCATGACCATTCCGGCGCGGGCGTCGCGGAAGTAGCGTTCGAATGGGAGACGCTTCGCGAAAGCCGAGCCGCCGCCAAGGGTCATGGCCTCACTCGTGACGAATGTCGCGACAGTGTCGGCGGCGACTTTCGCTTCAAACAGTGCCTGAGGGCCTTTCACACGCCCGGCGTCCCATGCCGAGGCGGCGGAATACAGCAGCGCGCGGCTGCGTTCCAGTTCGACCTTGCAATTGGCGGCGCGCGCCGCAATGGTCTCGACTTCTGGCATGCGCCGGCCATCAGCCAGAGCGTTGGCGCCGATGTACTGCTCGAGGAGGTCGTAACAGCCGGCCGCAATTCCGAGGTAGGTCGCGGCATAGGTACCGACAGCGATGGAGAAGAAGTCCACGGGCTTGTTGTCCGGGTTCAAACGGCGGGCTTCGGGCAAGAACCCGTTGAAAGTCATTGGCGAGCTGCCATTTGCGCGCATGCCGAGTCCATCCCAGGGCTCGTCGATGCTCCATTGGAGGTCATCTTTGAGGATCTGGAACATCAGCGGCTGCGGCGGCTTGCCTTCCTCCCGGAGAGTAGCCATGAAGAGGTAGGTGTCCGCGATCCCGGCCGCGGTGACGAAGGCCTTCTTCACATTGTCGATGGCGAAGCCGCCCTCGACTGCGCGAACCGCGGCTTTCGGAGCTCCGGCCCAGGCGCCGCCCTGGTGGCCCGCCTCACTGCCCGCGACCGTACTGAGCCATTCGCCGGAGGCGATTTTCGGTGTGACGGACGCCGCCTGCTCGGCAGTCGGAGCCATGGCGACAATTTCCGTGCTCTCCAGATGCATTTTGTAGATCAGCGCAGTCGAAGGGCAGGCTTTGGCGAGCTCTTCGATAACGACGCAAGTCGTGAGCAGGCCTTCTCCCTGACCGCCGAACTCCTTCCCGGCACGGAGGCCAAAGAAGCCCTCTTTGCGAAGCGCGGCGAGTTGCGCCGTTGGGAAAGCAGCGTTGCGGTCGCCTTCTGCGGCGAGCGGCGCGAGAACATCCTTCGCTATCGTTTGCGCGCGTTCCTGCCACATCAACTGGGACTCGGTTAGAGGGAAGTAGGTCATCGTCGGACTCCTGGGATGTCGGGCGGATTGTGGGGCCGCGAGTGGAAAGTTGAAAGACAAAAGGCGAAAGTTGGTTCATGACGGTGCTGGATGGCCGCGTTGGGCTCTGTTCGGTGTGCGCAAACGTGCGGCGGGTGCCGGGCGAGCGGTCGACGTTTTACCTGTGCGAGCTCGCCTTCCGGGATGCGCGCTTCCGGAAGTACCCGGCACTGCCGGTGCTGCGGTGCGATGGGTTCGAGGGAGACCGACCGAAGGAAGGCCAATAACGACCCAGAAGGAAGCCGGGCACGGGCAGCCATCTACACTAGCCGAGCAGCCACTTGAGGCGTTCTCTTGCGCCGACCGGCGACTGCCGGCGCGGCGTGTCTGAAACGACAAGTAAATGGCCACATTCGCAAAGACGTAGACACCAAATACCCCGGCGAGCCACCAGCCCATGCGTTGATCGTCCGTCGGCACGCCTGCACCCAACGCGATGTACCAAGCGGCCCCGGCCAGTGCGCAAACGCGCACTACGTGCCACCACCCAATCCGATCCGCGCGAAACAGGCCCCCACAGCCACATGTGCCACGGTCCCCGGACAACACCCAGGCCAAGTTGACGACCGTGAACAACGTGAGCAAAACGGCTGTACCGGCCGCTGCGCAAGGCCAAATCAAAGGAGTGCAGAGCAGAATCGAGCCGAGAACCTCGATGCCACCCAGCAGTTGCACGTTCAATGAACCAGTTGCAGCAGCGGGCAGGTGGTGACGGACGAGAGCTTGCCTAAACGAGTGGGTGCGCAATAGTTTCTCGATGCCGCTTGAGAAGAACACGCAGGCAAGCAAGCCTCGAATGCCCATCACCGCCAGACTCAACATGATTCCCCGCCAGCTCGATGAAGTTGCTCCAGTCAACCGCGATAGTCCCGAACGAACACGGGTCGAGGGGGACGTACTGCGTGTGAACAGCACCTGCAGTCGGGAGTCGCGCTGGAAGGGGACAAGGCTCCACTGCGCATGGGCAGTCCTCG
>JBDTNM010000271.1:0-4496 GCA_039933735.1 bacterium
TAGGTGCCCTCGTCATTGAGTACCAACCAGTCGATTCGTTCCTCGTAGATTTGCCAGACGAGGTACTCGCGGACGCCGGTGCGGCGGTACACGTCTTTCTTCAGGCCGCCAGAAACAGGTCGGGCTGGTATTGGTTGTCCGCGTCGAGCTTCACGGTCGAGTCAGTCGCATCAATGATCCCGGGCGTTCGCGAGTCGTAAACGCCGAGCCACGTCGTGACTTCGAAATGCGGTTGCCAATGCTCTTCCGTCCGAGCTGGAGATGCCACGTAAACCACTCCCTCGATCAGTTCCGCCTTCTTGATATCAGGCCGCGCGGAGTAACGGCGCTCGAATTCCGCTCGAGTTAGCCGGTCCCCAGACTCCAGGGGGATGCACTTCGTCCTCGTGCGTTCGGCGATTCCCACTGCTGCCTGTACAGCCGCTACGAGATCAGCCCTCCGAGTTGCAGCACCGCGCGCGCCGTAATCAAGTGCAACTGGATACGGCGGTCGAGTGGCTGATCTTCCTGGCCCATCTCCACCAGAATCGGCGTCAAACCGGGCACCGCAGCGCCCGCAGCCAACGAACTGCGCCCGCGCGATGCCTGCCCCAGAGCCGGCGTTGCGGTTGTCGCGCCCAGTCGGGTGCCGTCGCGGACGATGAACTGCTCGCGTGGGCTGGCCTGCGGGTTCACGATCTCGGCAATCTGCTGGGCGAAATCCGCCTGCTTGGCCCCCGGTCCGGCTGTGATCGTTTGCCCAAGGGCGCCCGTGCCGCTGTTTGGCGGATACTCCGCATAAAACGCCCAGGATTCGTGCATGTCCAGCAGGAGCTCGACATGGAACTCCCGGCACGTTTCGAGGAACGACCATGCCAGCTGCTCCATTAGAAGCGGGCTGTCGGGTCGTCCCGGGTAGAGCCGGTTGAGGTCGCCGATCTCATCGAACGTCCGCACGAACGAGGCGATCGCCTGCGCGTTCGAGCGAGGCACGACGATGAGGCTCCCAATCGCGGGTTCCCAGGTGGCGACTTCGTCAGCGGCAAGCCATCCGCCGGGCTCGTTGCCGTGAACGCCACCAAGGATCATCACCGCTGGGCCACTTACGCCGCTGTGCCGGATAACCATCCGCGTTTCGCTGGCGGTACCCGCGAGCAAAGTGCGTTGCTCACTCCCCTTGGGCATGGGTGTTGAGGTGGGCGTAGGCGCAAAGGTCGGAGTAGCCGGGGCGGGAGGAGTGGCTTCGGGTTCATCTCTGGCCAGGCCGGGAACAACCTGCGCCCGTTGCTGGCCCGCCCCCGCACTTCCGCCACATGCAACGGCCGCGACCGAAGACACCGAAGCCGCCAGGAATGTCCGTCGTGAGTAGTACCTCATCGTTACGATTCTAGCTTCGGTCATGGCGGAAACGGGAAAGGCCGACCCTGGCGGGAGCTTCTCGATGCGCGTCAGGCCTGGAGGCGCAGCAGAGTCTCGCGCACGTTCCGCACCGGCACGAGTTGCATGCCCTCTACAGCCGCAGTGCCCTCGGGCACCACGCATTTGGTGAACCCCATCCGTCCAAGTTCCGCGAGCCGCCGCTGGACTTGCTGCACCGGGCGGATCGCTCCGGAAAGTGCCACCTCCCCCAGATAGCCGGTCGCCCGGGGCAGCGGTTGATCCGTCGCCGCGCTCGCGAGCGCCGCGATGACCGCGAGGTCGGCCCCCGGGTCGCGCAGCCGCATCCCGCCCGAAACGCTGGCGACGACGTCCATGCTTCCCGTGTTCACTCCCCCTCTTCGCGCGAGGACGGCGAGGAGCAGGTGCAGCCGCGAGGTTTCGAGTCCTGAGGCGATGCGTCTCGGCGAGGCAAGGTTTGTTTGAATGGCGAGCGCCTGCACTTCCAGAGCGAGCGGCCGGGACCCTTCGATCACGGCCGTAACGGCACAGCCGGACGCGCTCGAATCGTGGTTTTCGAGAAGCGCGGAGCTGGGGTTCTCGACGCTCTGCAAGCCCTCGCCGGTCATCTCGAATACACCGACCTCGTCGGTAGCACCGAACCGGTTCTTGATGGCCCTAAGAATCCGGACCGAACCCCCTTCGGCGTTCTCGAAATAGAGGACGGCATCGACAAGGTGTTCGAGCAAGCGCGGGCCGGCGATGTCGCCCCCTTTCGTCACGTGCCCGGTGACGATCGTCGCGATTTCGTTCCCCTTCGAAAACGCCACCAACCGCGCTCCCGCTTCCGAAAGCTGCGCCGGCCCGCCCGAACGAGAGTCCAGCCCTTCGACATACACCGACTGGATCGAATCGATAATCAAGACATCGGCGCCCATTGCTTCGGCGGCGGCCAGTGCCGCGTCGAGGCTGGATTCGGGGATGAGCGTGATTTCCGCGTCGCCGATTCCCAGCCGCGAAGCTCGCATCCGAACCTGCCGGGGCGACTCTTCACCGCACACATACGCGGTCTTCTTGCCCTGCCCGGCGAGTTTTGCGGCAACCTGCAGCATGAGCGTCGACTTGCCGATGCCCGGATCGCCTCCGACAAGGACCAGCGATCCGGGAACCACGCCGCCCCCGAGGACGCGATCGAGTTCTTCAATATGCGTCGAGAGGCGGTTCCCTGGCTCATCCGGGACATCCCGCAGGTTCAAGGATCGGCCGGGAAGGGCTGGAGTGTTCCCTCGCGCTGGGCCTGGCGCACGGGTATCAGCGAACTGCTCAAGACTATTCCACGCCTGGCATTCGGAGCACCGGCCTACGAATGCGGCGGTGGTCCAGCCGCATTCGCGGCAACGGTATCCCCGGTTGGCTCTTGGCATCGTCGCAAAGTCTACAGGCCGAGAGGCTTACTTCTGAGCAGTCGTGTCACGGCCGAGCAGAAGCCCATCGTCGGCGATGAAGATCCGATCGTTCGGCCCTGGGAGCGGTGGCAGCTTGTCGTCCGGCACCCAGACCGCCGCCCCAATGTCGGGATACAACCATTGGACCGTCGGCAGCAGGTTCGCCGCCTCGAAAACGACCAGTACCAGCGGCACGTGAATGCAATACAGCGTTCCGCCGGCTGGAAGTGTCGGGTACTCAGCGCGTAGTTCGTCGACCCATGCCTGTTCGCGGTCCGGCCCTATCTCTTCCCAGTGGTCGTTTCGGTCGAACGCTATGTAGGTGCCAAACCCGGCGAAGAGCACCGCCGCGACGAGGGACGGCGTTGATGCGAGTAGACGCGCTGACACGCGCCGGCCAAGAGCGTCCCGGGCATCAGCCAGCAGAAGTCCCAGGGCGAGCGCCAGCAACGGCGTAGTGAAGTAGAAGTACCGCTGCCCGACCCCAAGCAGCGCTGCCGACGAGGGCACGACAGCGATTGGGATGGATAAAAGAAGCGCGAACGCGCCCCATTTGCGTGTCGCGAGCGTCAACATCAGAAGCGCGAGGAACACGACGCCGGATACGTCCTGGGCACCGACTCTCCAGCCAGTTACAGGGTCGCGGAATGGCAGCAGCGTGTTCCTGATGTAGTACCACCAGTGATTGTCGAATTTGCTGTCGAAGCCATAGATGTCGGGATTCGCCGCTGGCTCGCTGAACAGCCGCGTCCGGATCAGGTAGTAGCCCAACAGCAGAGCCGCCATGGGCAAGAGCGGCTTGTACGTCGCGAACTCGCGCAAGGCTCCCCGTCGCTGGACAAGCAGGTACCAGAGGCCGACCGGAACGACGACGGTCGCCGCGGTTTCGCGAAACATGAGCGCGATCGCCAAACAGGCCGTCGAGCCCGCGAGAAGGATCCAACGCGTTTGCGATTCTTTGGTTGCGACCAGGAACAGGAGCCAGCAGGCAAGCGCGAACGGCAGCCCCGCGCTGTTGATGCTTGAGATCCACGAGATGGCTTCGGTCGACCCGGGGTAGAGCGCGAACACCAGGACCGCTACGCCGGCGACCACAGGGCGTGCATCAAGCCGCCGCGCGAGGACCCAGACGAGAACCACACCGGCCAGGTGCACAGCGAGATTAACGAGGTGATACGGCAACACATGGCCGCCGAAAAGCGGCCGCATCGCCTCGAAGTACAGGAAAGAGAGCGGACGCCAGAAATCCCGCGTGAACGGTAGCAGGGGTTCGTGGCTCCACGGCGTGAACGACAGGCGCGCGTAGTGAGCGAAAGAAAGCCGTCGGGACGCGTTGAGGTAGATGTAATCGTCCGAAAAGAGTGGCGCATCGAGCGTGGGCAGGTAGCCCACCACTACGGCAATAAGCGCGAGGATCAGCATCCAAGGGGCCGCCCCGAGCCGGTTGATTCGGGAGCCGCGAGGGAACATCACGGGACGAATTCTAAGCAGCTAGTTCGCTTCGGTGGCCTTTTCAAGAAATGGCTTCGCCGCCGCCGCCAGCGGGTAGTTTTCCGGGCGCTGGAGTTTGGGGTCTTTCGCCAAAACATCCTGGGCTATCGCCCTCCCTCGAAGGAGGATCTCGCGGTCGGTCAGGCGCGCCACCCGAAGCATCGTGTTGGACCCGCTCTGGAGCTTGCCCCACGTCTCGCCTTC
>JBDTNM010000272.1:0-4492 GCA_039933735.1 bacterium
CCTACGAAGGCGTGGAATACCACTGCGCACTCGACGGCTTCCGGCGGGATTTCCTTCGCCTCGTGGACGGAAACCGCACCCTCAGTCAGATTCTCGACACCCTGGAATCCAGACAGACGAAGCTTTCGCGTCCGGAGATGCTGCAGCGGTGGTATGCCCTGCTGCACGCGCTTTCGATGTTCAGCCTGCTCGGGTTGCTACGCGAAGGCGAGATGGCGGCTTAACGCGGCGAATTGCATGGCGGAAGCGTTCTCCGACACCGAGAATGACTTTGGCCGAATCCGGTATCGAGCGGTTCAATAGAGTGGTGGGGGAAATTCACTAACCCTTACGTACACGTCAGGGTATGATGCAGGCAATGGCAGGAACGTTAGAGACTTCCCGATTCCGCGCGCTGACCGCACGCCAGTTCAGTTCTCTGAAGATCTACAACTACCGCGTCTACTTCGTTGGGCAGCTCATATCGCTCGTGGGCACCTGGATGCAGACGACGGCGCAGGCCCTGCTCGTGCTCAAACTCACCGGTTCGCCGCTGGCGCTGGGCACCGTTACCACACTCCAATTCCTGCCAATCACCGTGTTCACACTTTTCGGCGGCGCCTTCGCTGACCGGCTGCCCAAGCGCCGCGTGCTGATGGTGACGCAAACCCTCGCGATGCTGCAGGCGCTCGCCCTCGGTCTCCTCGTGGTCACCGATACTGTCCAGCTCTGGCACGTCTACGCACTGGCGCTGATGCTCGGCACGATCAACGCCTTCGATGGCCCGGTTCGACAGTCGTTCGGCGTGGATCTGGTGGGCCGCGAACAACTGGTTAACGCCGTCGCCCTCAACTCCTCGCTCTTCAACATGGCCCGTATCACCGGTCCGGCTATCGCCGGCATCGCTATCGCCACCGTCGGCATGTCGACTGCGTTCCTGGTGAACGCCGCGAGCTTCGTCGCCGTGCTTGGGGCGTACGCCATCATGCGGCCCGCCGATTTTCATACCGTGCCGCCGAAGAAGGCCACGGGCAACGTGCTTTCCCAGGTCCGCGAAGGCCTTGTCTACTCGTGGAAGACTCCACAGGTGCTCTTCCTCTTCATCCTTCTGGCTTTCCTGGGCACCTTCGGGTTCAACTTCACGGTGCTTATCCCGCTGGTTGCGGAGTTCGTGCTCAAGGTTGGGCCGACGCAGTTCGGGCTGCTGATTTCGGCGATGGGGCTCGGTTCGCTGATCGCCGCGCTGGCAATAGCAGCAACGGGGCGGCTTTCGCACCGGAACCTGTTGTTCGTCGGCGCCGCGTTCGTGGGTCTGTTCGTTGCAGTCTCCGTGTCCGGTTCGTATTACCTCACAGCGGCGCTTCTTTTCGTCCTGGGCATCGTGAGCGTGCTTTTCTCCACCACCGTAAATACGACTCTCCAGATCACGGTCCCGGACGAGCTTCGCGGGCGAGTCATGAGCATCTTCTTCCTCTTGTTCGCAGGCTCGACGCCGATAGGCGCGTACCTGACAGGCGTCATGGCCGAACAGTTCGGCGTGACGAAGGCGCTGCTGGTGATGGCCAGCCTTTGTGGCCTGGGCGTTGGCGTTGCGGCGACCTACTGGCATCTCTCCGGCGTGAGCCGCCAGGTGCCATTGGGCCTGCCGGGTGAACCGGTGGCGAAGCAGGGGGCTCAGGCCTCCTGACGTGCCCGGGTGTTCACGGCTTCGGTGCGTAAAGTCTCCGTGAAGTCGCGAGTACGATGGCCCATCCGGTCTTTTCCGGAGGTCCAACCGGACCATCGCTGCCTCTCCCGAACGTGCCAGGCTGGATAAGGAGCGGAGAAAGCCACGCCAATGTTCACTTCACTCTTCCTTCTCGCAGCACCCTTCCTCCAGATGTGGGACGGAGATCACATGGGCGGTGACGGCGCCTGGGGCGGCTGGTTGCTGATGTCCCTGATGATGCTGCTGTTCTTTGGAACTATCGCGGTCGTCGGCATCTCGGTGCTTCGCTCGTCCCATGTTCATTCCTCGCCCGGGTCTGGCCCGCTCGATATCGCCCGTGAGCGCTACGCCCGCGGCGAAATCACTGATGAAGACCTCGAACGCATCAAGCTCGGCCTGAAGTAGCACCGCGCTCCGTCTCGCTCACTGCAGCAACTGCTCCAGCAGCCTGACCGTCGGGATGAATTCGCCCAGCAAAGCCTCCATGCGCGGCCGCCCGCGGCGCGTGTGTTGGTCGAGCTCCCAAACCCGCCGCAACAGCGCCCGGGCGAAGTATTGGCCGAACTCCGGGATATCGGCGCAGAGATCGACGATTGCGGGGTCGGCGCCAGTCCAGCTGATTGCATCGCCGACGACCACCGCCTGGGCGAAAGCGGCGGGGCGCCAGTACGGCGAGAAATCGATCACACAGGGGGCCTCGCCTTCGGCGAAGAGGACATTGGCGGTGAAGTCACCGTGGATCACCTGGTTCTCCGCCGGGACAGGTCGAAGCAGTGTTCGCAGCCGGGCGATGACCGGAGCGAACGCTGCAAGCGGTTCCATCTTGAGTTCGCCCCAGGCGAGCCTGTCGGCGAAAGCCCAGGGGTGTTCGGCGCGGGCGATGAATGCCGGTTGCACGACTCCCCGAAGTGCGGAGTGAAATGCGCGGCAGGCGCCGATGGTCTCGGGCCAGCGGCCACCGTTTCGCCCGGCATGGGTCGCGTCGACGTAGCGGGACGCGGACCAGCCATCCGCCACCCAGGCGCCATCGCGGGCAGGCACGGGCGCAGGCACACGGAAACCCGGCCCCTCGAGGCGGGCAAACAGCTCCGAAATCCAGTTCGCCTCTTCGACATCGCTGACCGGCTTGAGCACGATCGCGCCAGCGCGAAAGGTGGTGCCCTGGCCGCCCTCAAGCCTCACCGGATCGCCATCGGCGCCGAACAAACGGAGGACATGCTCAGGTGGAGTGCTGTCCACTCGCCTTTCCTTGTCTAAGCCGATGGCGGGAGTGCATGGGAGTCGAACCCACCCGCGACCGCTCGTGCGGCCACGCAACCGTTTTGAAGACGGCGGGAGCCACCGGACCGGGTTCGAATTCTACGAGGCGCCACAGTTTCACCACAGTTTCGAGAGCTGTTTTCGCTGCCTCAGACTCTCGGAGGTACGCGAAAGATGTCACGAAGGGGAAACTACGAAGGCACAATTCGACAGAGGCCGGACGGCAAATGGGAAGGCGCCGTGCAAATCAACGGGCGCCGATACTGGATCAGGGCAATCAGCCAGGCGGAAACCCGACGCGGCTTGGCCGACCTGAGGCAAAAGCACGCGACCGGCGAACTCGTGCCGCCGTCGAGGCTTTCGGTGGCCCAACATCTCGATACGTGGTTAAGCGTGACTGTCGCCGGCCTGCGGCCGAAGACGCAAGCGGACTATGCTTGGGTGTGCCGGCAGTTTCTCGTTCCAGCCTTCGGTCACGTTCCATTGCAGAGACTGACTCCCGTGATGGTCGCCCGGCAATTCACGGAGTGGAATGCGGCCGGCACGCATAGCCCACAGACCAGACGCAACGTATTCCGCACACTGCACCGCGCCCTGACCATCGCCCGCTATTGGGGGCTGGTTGGATCGAACGCGCTGGACTCCGTGGAAGCGCCACGGGTAACCCGACAGATTCCCGACATATGGTCACGGACGGAAGCTGAAGCGTTCCTGGCAAGCGTCCAGCCGGGCACGTGGGAAGGAACCCTGTTTCTTTTGCTGGCTGGCACCGGTTGCCGCTTCGGTGAAGCCATGGGTGCCCGTTGGTCGGACTTCGACCGAGACTCGGGGACGCTGACCATTCGGCGGAACGTAACCACTATCCGCGGCCAGTATGTGGAGGGCGAACCAAAGACACAGGCGGGGCAGCGGAACATCATCCTGCCTGACTTCGCGGCCGATGCCCTACGGGCATGGCGCCCGCTTCAACTCGCGCACCGTATGGCAGCCGGCCCCGCCTGGCCGGACAATGACCGCATTGTGACTCTTCCCGATGGCGCATCGCCGCCAATCCACGTTGCCTACAATCGCTTCAAACGGGCCTGCAAGTCGGCTGGAGTCCCGGAAACACGGATGCATGACCTGAGACACTTGCACGCTAGTTTCCTCTTGTCTGCGGGCCTTCCCTTGCCGGCCGTTTCGGCCCGATTGGGTCACGCGTCAACGGCTGTCACCGCTGCGATTTATAGCCATGCGCTGGCAGGGGCAGACCTGGCGGCGGCGGTAGCAATTGACCAACTCGGGCCTCCGGCGCGAGCATTCAAGGTATGACCGAAAACGATGCCGATCACCCGCTTCGGGACGACCTCTTCCTAGTCCTCGCCTCGATGGTTGCTGCCTCCCGTGAGGGCCCCGGCGCTGACCATTTGCGAGGCGACCGATGGCCTTCCGAATCTCTCGCTGCCCTAGCAGACCGAGATCTGGTTGCCGAAAGCGGAACCAATCGGGAAGGTGGCAAATTCTGGCGAGTGACGAACTTAGGGTTCGATGCCTATGAACGCGTCG
>JBDTNM010000273.1:0-4484 GCA_039933735.1 bacterium
AGCCGTTCCGCGAACACCGAATCCACGATCTGATCGATCCCCGTCGCGCCTTCGTCCTGGCGAGCCCGTGCCACCGCCTCGGAAGAGTCGGCAAGCATCACGATTGCGGCTTCGCGGCTCTGTGGCCGAGGCCCCTCGTAGCGGTAATCGCGCGGGTCGATCGCCTCGCCCGCTTCCGAAGCCTGCCGGTAGAAGTAGGTCACGAGTCGCGTCCCGTGGTGCTGCGGGATGAAGTCGCGGACCAGCCCGGGCAGGTGATACCGCTTGGCCATCTCCAGCCCATTCGAAACATGCGCACGGATAACGCGTGCGCTCTCGCTCGCCGCCAGTGAATCATGTGGGCTCGGCGCCCCATCGAGCATGTTCTCCACGTAATGCCCGGGCATCGCCAGCTTCCCGATGTCGTGGTAGTACGCCCCCACCCGTACCAGCAGCGCGTCCGCGCCGATCCGCCCGGCCGCGCGCTCAGCCAGTGCCCCCACCAGCATGCTGTGGTGGTACGTTCCCGGCGCCTCCTCCTGGAGCCGCCGCAAGAGCGGGTGATCGGCCTGGGCCAACTCCATCAGCTGCAGCCGGGTCGTCACGCCGAAGACCATCGCCAGCACGACGAACGCACCGACTGCCAGTACCGCCGCCCCCAGGCCCTGGATCCCCGCGGCCAGCCCAATCCAGGCAAGCTCGACATTCGAACGCGGCACCGAAATGAGCCAGAACACCACCATCACGAGCCCCGTCGACAGCGCGACCGCCACTCCCGCCATTGCGAATCTGCTGAGCCGGTTCGCCCGATACACAGCGGCCGCCCCGGCCAGACCGCCGACCGTGTAGGTCATGCCAAGCTCAAGCGACTGTAGCGAACCGACGTAAGAACTGCCGGCAATCTGCGGCGCGGTACCCCCCACGAATGCCGCGAACAGCCCAACCGCCATTGCCACCAGTACCGCCAGCGAGAGGTCCGCGAAGCACGCGGCCACGATCGCCGCCGTCGCGACTGGCAATCCGAAGGCGTAGAAGCGCTCGCTCGTGTCGGGCGTGACCAGCGGGAGCACAATCCGTGCGCCCAGCAACACCGCACCCATCGTTACCGCCACCAGCACCATGCGCCGGTTCGCGGGGACCGCAAAGGGTTGAAAAAGGTACGTGAACACCGCCAGGATCACGCCCAGCCCGAGCGCCATGATCACGCCGCCGCCGACCGCATAGAGGTCCAGCCCATCATCGATCACGCCGGTCGCCTTAAGCGCTTCGATGTCTTGCGCGGAAATCTCCTGGCCCTCGGTCACAATCACCTGGCCCTGGGAGAACGTCCGCACTACCGGGGCAACGTCCTGCCGCGCCTGCTCGCGCTTCGCGTCGGTCGCTGCCTGGTCGACTCGAAACGTCTCCACCGAGAACGTCCGCACCAGCGCGTTCAGCGCCGTCCGTTCATCGCTGCTTCCCGCCGGGATGTCCTTCACCGAATCGACGTAGGCGCTCGCCGTCTTCTCGATGTCCTCTTTCTTCAACGGTGCGCTCAAGAGCGTCGCGAGTCCGTTCGAAACGAGTTGCCGGAACGCTGTCAGTCGCGTCGGGTCGATGCCCTGCAAGGCCGCGCGTTCGAAGTTCGCCATCGGCTGCGGCGTCGCGATGTTCGCAATCTGTTCCTGCTTCTGCTGCCCCGACAAATCGCTCCGGACCATGATCGCGCGCACCGCATCGACGTAGCGAGCCGCCTTGTCTACCTGCTGGTCCCGCAAGGCGCTGTCCACCGGCAACGACTCTTCGGGCACGGCACGCGCCCGGTCCGCACGCTCGGCCTCAGTCAGGATCTCGGACTGGAACTCTTTGCCGTGCGCCGCGGTGAACGTCCGCGAAGCGACATCACCCTCTTTCAGCCCGCGGTTGAACTGGAAGAGCGGCACAACCAGGGCAACCGTTATCGCCGCCACGATCAGCCCGAACAGGGCAGCCGCGGTGCGTGACACCTGGGAAGTGTTTGATCGCCGTTCCATGGATGGTCGCAGGATACCAGAGGCCCGGGCGAAAGCCGGTGAACCCGCTTAGACCGCCGGCCCTTCGCCGAGCAGGTCATTCAGGGCTGTTAGCCGCTCCACCACGAGAAAGCCCGCGCGATCGCGGGCACGGTCCGTCCGCTCAAGCAGCACCGCACGCATCCCGGCCGCCCGCGCTCCAGCGATGTCGGTTTCAATCATGTCGCCAACAAACAGCGCGTCCTGCGGCTCCACTTTAAGTTCGGCCAGCGCACGCAGGAACGGCCCCGGGTTCGGCTTCGCCACCCCAACATCCGCCGATGAAACGAACGAATCGATGTACCCCGCGAGTCCCAGCTCGTTCACCTTTGGGCCGAACAGGACCGCTGGGAAGATGGCGTTCGTCACAATCGCCGTCTTGTACCCGCGGAACCTGAGCGACGCCAGCAGCGCCCGTGCATCGTCGTACACCGCCAGCCCGTGCGTGGACTCCTGGAAAAACAGCCTCGCGCAGGTATCCACATCTCCCGCGCCGACAGCCAGGCCAAGCCAGGTAAATGCCGACCCGAGCAGTCGGCTCAGGTGCGGCGCCGTTTCCGTTACGCCCGGCCTGTAATCCGGAAGTACTGCCTGGAACGCCCGCTCGAACTCCGCATCCGAAAGCGAATATTCAAGTCGCTTGCGCACGTACGCCGCCACCGCTCCAGCCGGCGCCCCGATCTTCAGCGAATCATCGCGCACAACCGTGCCGCCCCAATCGAAAAGGACAGCCCGAATCCCCACCGCTAGGCGCCCAGCAACCTGCGGACCGTCTCGTTGATGAGGCGTCCATCCGCCCGCCCCGCGAACTGCTTGGTCAGCAACGGCATCACCTTGCCCATTTCGCGCGGTCCGCTGGCGCCAGTCTCGGCGATGATTTTCGCAGCGGCAGCCTCGATCTCTTCGGCCGAAGCCTGCTGCGGCAAATACGCCTCAAGGATCACCGCCTCGGCCCGTTCCTTCGCCGCCAGGTCCTCGCGTTTCGCCTTCTCGAACTGGTCGATGCTGTCTCGCCTCTGCTTCAGTTGCTTCTGCACGATCGCGAGCACTTCCGAGTCATCGAGTACGAGCGGCGGCAGTTTCGCCATCTCCGCCAGCTGCTCATCCGTCGCGCCGGCCGGCGCCGTCCGAATCTCGGCGTTGCGAACCGCGGTGATCAGCATCCGCAGCGCGGTCTTGCGCACTTCATCTTTGGCGCGCATCGCATCCGAAAGGTCCGAATGAAGCGTTTCCCTGAGCGATGCCATCTGCCTACTCCCTTAAAACAGCGCGAGCCCGGCTGTTTAGCTGCCGGGCTCGCGATTCTAGTGCTTGTTGCGCACCCTAGCGCCTGCTGGCTGCTCGGGCTTCGCTGCGAAGTTGCTTCTTCCGGAGTTTCCGCAAGCGGGCAGCTTCCTTCTTCTTGCGCTTCACGCTCGGCTTCTCGTAGTGCTCGCGTCGCCGCGCCTCTGCGAGAATGCCATCCTGTTGCACGCGCTTATTGAAGCGCTTCAGCGCGGCTTCAAAATTTTCGCCGTCGCCGACAATGACTTCTGCCAAGAGGGGAGATCACCTCGCCTTCGCGCACGGAATTGTCCTTCTCAAAGGACCGCAGGTCTTTCACCATAACACTCGGCTGAAGTTGGCGGAAGACGAGTTCCTGGCTTGCCCGCGCTCACTGTTCCTTCGAAGGCTTGCCCCGCAACGCGCGGTCACCCGAACCATCCGCCGGATGACCCGAATCCCGGAACTCCATGTCTGTCTGGTTGTGCTGATAGACGTGCTCTGAAGCAGCGTCTCCTCCGCCACCCGCAGCGGTCCGCTCACTGATTGACGGCGTGGCAGACTCTCGCGCGGTTTCCTTCTCACCCATGGTGGTCCTCCCGTCGGTCGTCGCCGCCGAGTATAGCCGCCATGGCAAACCCCACCGAAAAGGGTGCGCACTCGGTGAGCTGCGATTTGGTTCGGCGGAAATCACCGATGATTCGGATGGGAAGTTGGGTAGCGTCCGGCCCTTACTCCCGCCCGGCCGCGCTTTCCCGTGCCCGCAGACGCTCCACCTGGTGCTCGACCCAGATGCCCGGACGCTGCGTCCGATGCCCCGGGGCATCAAAGTTGTACCGGTCCTGCTTCTTCCGGATTTCGCGCGCCCGTTCCTCGTACTTCGCCCGCAGCCGATCCACTGCCGGTCCTACACGCGCCCAATCGCCCGGCGACGCGACGCCGTCGCAAAACTCCTGGTGATTGCGGTCCAGCACCGCCAGCTTCTCAAGGTCGATTTCGATTTCGCGGCCAAGGTTCAGCCATTCCGGCACATACCCGCCGCTCTCCAACATCTTGTAGCCGAGCCAATTCTCCCCGGCATAGGCCTGCTGCTCGCGCGAAGACGGCAACGGCTTCCCCGCGCCTGGCAGGTTGCTGAACGCACCCGCTGCCATCGCTTCCTGAATAGCGCCCTCGATCGTCTTTTCGAGGCTCATCGCCCCCAAATAGTAC
>JBDTNM010000274.1:0-4444 GCA_039933735.1 bacterium
ACGAAATCGCTCTATGCGGCTGACCCGGATGGCAACGAGTTCGAAGTGATGTGGATGGTGCCACGCGATCAGTGGGGCGAATACGACCGCAAGGCGATCATTGCGCCGTTAAACCTCGAGCGCGAAATCGCCGCCCGGGCGTAACGAACCGTCCGCCGCTCAACAACGAAGAAGGCCCGTCCAAGTGACGGGCCTTCTTCTTAGGTGCGGACCGAGCGTGTCAGGACTTTCGGACGCGGGAGGCGAAGCCAACGCCGGCGAGGCCAAGGGCCGCGGCGACGAGCATCAGTTCAGTGACCGACGCGGGGCTGGAACTGCCGCCGCCGGAGTTACCGGCGACTGGCGCAGCAGGCGTGACCACTGGCGTGGCCGGGGCAGTGGTGGGAGTCGCGACAGCCTGACTGACGGTGAGATTCACCGTATTCAGGCGGTAGTTCGCCCAGCTGCCGGTCTGGGAAGCCTGCTTGCCAGCGACGTAGAACGTCACCGTCGAGCCGTCAGCGCCACAATTCGGACTGCCGACCGGGTCAGCAGCGGGCGAATCGAGAACGTAGCGGGCTTCGCCACCGGACATGAAGACGGTAGTCGCGCCGCAGGTGGCGCTCCCAATCCGTGCCTCGATGAGCGTTCCAGCCGTGGCCGGCGCGCCATCGACAACGATGTTGCCGACGAAGCGCGAAGGCGGGTTAGGAGGCGCCTGGGCGGCGGCGACGCTCACAACCATCACGGACGCGAGGGCTGCGGTGGTGGCCGCCAGGACAAGTTGCTTCAGGAACATTGGTCTACGCATAAACGATTCCTCCGCCTAGTCGGCCAGCGTGGTCCAGGTCAGTGACCCGGTACTGCTGATGGCGATCCAGTAGGCTTCGCCCTTCTTGAATGTAGTGAAGTCGTTGGCGCCCGGGACCCCGGCGCTGCCAGGGAAGAAGCCTTCGAACTTCTGAAGGGGGTTGTTGTAGTGGAAGATGGCCGTCACGGACGACGAGACGTCGTTCGTGTTCGGGTTATCGGGGTTTTCCTGGCCCTTCAGCGCGAGAGTGATGTCCGCGTTGTCCTTGCCGTTCCAGACGATGAGCGTCCAGCGGAAGTAGAGCGTGAACGACACGGTCGAGCCGGTGCCGTAGGTGAAATTGTCGGCCGCAACATCAGCTGTCGTGCCAACCGGAGTCGTCACGCTGATCTGCACGACGCTGTTCGCCTGGGCGGGCGAGACAGCCGTGATCGAGGTGTCGCTAACGACGGTGAAGGAAGTCGCGGCAATGGTGCCGAACTTGACCGCCGTTGCGCCCGTGAACCCGGTACCGGTGATGGTCACGGTGGTGCCGCCGGTGGTCGGGCCTGAGGACGGGCTGATCGCGGTGATTGTCGGCCCGGTGCCGTAGATGTAGTCATCCGTCGAGCTATCGACATTGCTGCCATTCGGCGACGTGACGACGATATTGACCGAGCCAGCGGCATGAGCCGGGGCGGTGGCCGTAATCTGCGTACTGCTATTCACCGTGAACGAGGTCGCGGCCGTGCCGCCGAAGGTAACAGCGGTCGTGCCGGTGAAGTTCACGCCGGTGATGAAGACCGAAGTGCCACCGGCGATTGGGCCGCCGGCCGGAGAGACGCTCGTGATGAACGGCGCGGTCGAGTAGGTGTAGTTGTCGGCCGCGGTGTTGGCGGAGGGGCCGATACCCGTCGTCACGATGACATCAACCGTCGCCGCGGAGTGGGCCGGGGCGGTCACGGTGATCTGGGTGTCATTAACAACGACGAGGCCGGTCCCTGCGTTACCGCCGAACGAAACTCCGGTCGCGCCGGTGAACCCGGTGCCGGTAATGGTGACCGTGTTGCCGCCGACCGTCGGGCCGGTCGTCGGGCTGACAGCCGTGACTGTCGGGCCAGCTGCGCCGTAGGTGTAGTTGTCCGCGCCCGTGTTGTTACTCGTACCCGAAGGGTTGCTCACGAGGACATCGACGACGCCGGCAACATGCGCCGGGGCGGTGACTGTAATCGTGGTGTCGTTGACGACGACCAGGGACGAACCGGCAGTGCCGCCGAAGGTGACGAGGGTAGCGCCGGTGAACCCGGTGCCGGTGATCGTCACGCTCGTGCCGCCGCCAATCGGGCCGCCCGTGGGCGAGAGGCTGGTGACGGACGGAAGGACGGTGCCGTAGGTGTAGTTGTCAGCCGAGGTGTTCGGACTCGCACCGGAAGGTGTGGTGACGATAACGTCCGCCACGCCTGCCAGGTGCCCGGGTGAAGTGACGGTCAGGGAAGTGTCACTGGTGATCGTTAATGCGGTGCCAGCGGTGCCGCCGAAAGTCACTCCGGTCGCGCCGGTGAAGCCTGTCCCGGTCACCGTTACGACAGTGCCACCGACGATTGGACCGGTGGTCGGAGTGAGGCTGACCACAGACGGGGTGGTGGTGCCGTAGCGGAAGTTATCGGCGGCGGTGTTCGCGCTGGTCGCGACGGGATTGGAAACGAGCACGTCGACGAGGCCGGCCGCGTGAGCCGGGCTGGTGACGGTAATCGAGTTGTCGTTGGTGACGACCAGGCCGCTACCTGCAGCGCCACCAAAGGTCACACCCGTGGCTCCGGTGAAGCCGGAACCAGCAATCGTGACTGAGGTCCCGCCACCGATGACGCCGCCAAGCGGACTCACGCCTGTGACAGCCGGGGTCGCGTAATAGGTGAAGTTGTCGCCAGCCGTGTTGGCGTTAGCTACATCGGTGGTTACAACGATATCGACGAGGCCGGCCGCGTGAGCAGGAGTGGTCACGTTCAAGGTCGTGTCATTGACGACGGCGAAAGTTGTGGCTGGGGTTCCGCCGACAGTGACCGCGGTCACCAGCGGAGTACCGGACGTGCCGAAGCCCGTGCCGGTGAGCACGATGGCGGTTCCGCCAGCGGTGGTGCCATTGCTCGGCGTGACAGCCGTGACAGTGGCGGCTGCCGCGAAGGCGGGGGTTACGGATGCCGCGAAGAGCGCGGCAAAGAGCATTGCCAGGACAAGGCCCGGCTTCAATAGGTAACGAGTAGATGTGGACGTCTGTGAGTGCATGGGCAAACTCCTGGAGGGCCTGGCACTCTTTCGTGCCCGGCAAAGGTCGGAAATGCGGAACATCGGGCGGGCAACCGCCCAATGGGACAGCTTCAAGCGCCGCACGCGCGCTCACCGCTTAATGTCCCATGCAGGTAATCCGCAATCTGTAAATCAATGCATCTCCTGTGTAACAAAATCATCAATAACCGCTGAGAGTCCGCCGAGATTCACGCGTTCTGAACCTTGCGAGGTTCGAAAGCGGGAAGTTTTGCGGCGACGGTCATGGAACTCCCCCATAGGAGCGCCGGCCCGGAATCGGCAGAGTGAGACCATGACCCTCCCCGACGCTGTCCGAGAGCAGTACGAATCGCTGCCCTATCCGCCCCGCAACCCGGCCCTCGAACTGAAAGAGCTGAAGACCACCTTCGCGGGCCAGTTGAAGCTCGCGAGTTCCATCTTCTGGGGCGGCGCACGCACGCCGAAGCCCGGCTTTCGCGCGCTCGATGCGGGCTGCGGTACCGGCGATTCCGCGATCTTCCTGGCCGAACAGCTGCGAGCTTCCGGTGGCACGGTCGTCGGCTTCGACCTTTCGGAAGCCTCGCTCGCAATCGCGAAAGAGCGGGCCGAACGGCGAGGTCTCGACAATGTTTCGTTCATCCGTGGACGGATCGAAGACCTGCCAGGGCTCGGGCTGGAGCCGTTCGACTTCATCGTGAGCTTCGGGGTGCTCCATCACCTGCCCGACCCGGCTTCCGGCCTGGCCGCGCTCACACGGGTACTCGGGCCGAACGGCGGCATGGCGTTGATGGTCTATGCCGAACTCGGGCGGACGGCGATCTATCACCTTCAGCGGCTCTTCCGGATTACTGCGCCACCGGTGATGGCGACGAGCGAACGGCTCGACATCGTGAAGCGCACGCTGAACAACCTGAGCCGCGACCACTGGGCGTCGCTCGGGGCGAGTTCGTTCCAGGCCGAAATCAAGGCTCACGGAGACGCCGGCCTGTTCGACCTCTTCCTCCATTCACAGGACCGCGCCTATACCGTCCCGCAGGTGCGCGATTGGTTGTCCAGCGCCGGAATGGGCCTGCTCCGCTTCGATATGCCGATCCTCTACGACCCATCAGCGAACATGCCAGGCGTTGATGTCTCCGGCATGGACGAGGCGCAAAGGCAGGAACTGGCCGAGTTGCTCAACGGGCGCATCAAGAAGCACACCTTTTTCGCCGCCCGCTCCGGACAGGCGTTGCCCGCGTCGCCGGCGTGGGACGACGAAAGCGCCATCCCCAGTTGGCTCACCTACGACCCGTCTTCGCTGACGCAGCAAGTGGAACGCCGCCCGGATATCGGACTGGCCTACGAAGGCGTGGAATACCACTGCGCACTCGACGGCTTCCGGCGGGATTTCCT
>JBDTNM010000275.1:0-4430 GCA_039933735.1 bacterium
AGCGGCGAGCGAGCGGGCGGGCCTGTCGGTTGCGACGTTGGGAACTCCGGCGACCACCGCAAGAACGGTGCGACGGCGACGCCGACACCTGACGCCTCGACCACTCCGGATGCGAGCGAGACTCCTGCCGCAGGCGACCAAAGCGACACCGCGGACGACGGCAACGGCGGCCCATCGCACGGTCTTGGAAATGGCCACAGCGATGACAAGCCGGGCAACGGGCAGGCGAACGGCCACGACCAGCACGAACACGACCCGAATACCAACGGCAACGGTCCGCAGAACAACCCCGGTGGCTCGTCAGGCAGCGCGACTCCGACGCCGGAGTCTGTCGCTCCTACCTCCTCCGATAGCAGTACGAGCGGCCCTGGTAACAGCGGGGGGAAGAGCAACGGGAACGGGAACGGCAAGAACAAATAGCTGAAGCCTCTCCTGGCGGAGAAGTGAAGGAGCCGGCGAAAGCCGGCTTCTTCCCGCTCGCTGGCGCTTGGGGCGTACCTTGAAGGCTCGGCCAACGCTCGCGAGGAACAATTCAGCAGTGTCGCGGGATATCGTAGCGAGAGGTTCGTCGGAGCCTGTCTGCCCGCATCTCGGTCAGCCGAAAACGGAGGTGGCGCATGCGGGGCGAACCGATGAAGTTGCTAGACCCGTCAACCCGCGCCTATGTGGCTGTCATTCCGAGCGGCGGCAATGTCTCGTGGTCTCTGAGTTACGGGTACGCGAGCCACGGCCGTATGGCGGGCACGGTGAGTTGGTTGGGCCGGGTTGAGCCCATTTCCCCGGTTCGCTTGCCACCCTCTCTCGCCATCCCCTACTATTGTTGACAGAGTTACTCGACTTTATCAGGTCTGGTCCTCTGGAAGGCGTTCGACCGACTCATGCGTGTCTCCACTCGAAGCGACTACGGCCTCCGCGCACTCATCGAGCTTGCCGGGAACTACGGTCGCGGGCCGCTGCAGTCGTCCGAAATTGCCCTTCGGCGCCACATCCCGGAGCAATACCTGGACCAGTTGCTGACGTCTCTTCGAAAGGCTGGTTTCATCCGCTCCGTCCGCGGGCCGTCAGGTGGGCATGAACTTGTCCGCCCACCGACCGAGATTTGCGTGCGCGAAGTGATCGGCGCGCTCGAAGGCACACTTTCGCCAGTCGCCTGGCTCGATGAGCCGCCGGAACTCACGGATCACCCGCACCATTGCGGCCAGCGCGAGATCTGGGAACGCATCCGAGATGCCACGACAGAGATCCTGCAGTCCTACTCAGTCGCCGACCTGCTCGAACGCGAGCCGACCGCGGTAAGCGGGAGGTGGGTGATATGACGGCTCCCGTCGTCCGTCCCCCGGTCGCAGACTCTGTCCTCGACCTCGTCGGCGCGACCCCGATGGTGCGGCTCAAGCGAGTCATTCCACAGGACGCAGCAACGGTCCTCGGCAAGATGGAGAGCCTGAACCCCGGCGGGAGCGTGAAGGACCGTATCGCGCTGGCGATGATCGAAGACGCCGAACAATCGGGCCGCCTCAAACCCGATTCGACGATCGTCGAACCAACTTCCGGTAACACGGGAATCGGTTTGGCGCTCGTGGCGGCGGTCAAGGGCTATCGCATCATCCTGACCATGCCCGAAGACATGTCCCTCGAACGTCGCCGGCTGCTCGAGCGCTATGGCGCCGAGCTGGTGTTGACACCGGCGATCGAAGGCATGACCGGCGCCGTCTTCGCTGCCCAGGAGCTTTGTAAGAAGCATTCCGATTACTTCATGCCACAACAGTTCGAGAACGCCGCCAACCCCGAAATTCATTACCGCACCACGGCCCGGGAGATCATGGAGGCGACCGGTGGTCGCATCGATGCATTCGTCGCCGGGGTGGGCACGGGCGGCACAATCACGGGCGTGGGTCGGTTACTCCGCGAGCAGCTGGGATCGGATGTCCTGATCGTCGCGGTCGAGCCTTCGCGCTCCCCAGTCTTGAGTGGCGGACGGGCCGGCATGCACGGCATCCAGGGCATCGGTGCCAGCTTCATACCGGGAGTCCTCGACCGGGGGATCTACAACGAGATCCTGCGAGTCGAGGACAAGGATGCGACCGCGTTTTCGCGTCGCCTGGCACGCGAAGAAGGCATCCTCGCCGGGATTTCTGCGGGTGCAAACGTGTTCGCGGCCCGCAAAATCGCTGAGCGTCTCGGAGCCGGGAAGACCGTCGTCACCATCATCTGTGACACCGGGGAGCGTTATCTCAGCGTCAACATCTAGATGACAGCATCGCAACCCGCGCTCAGAGCTACTTGCCAGCAGTGCGTTTCATAGTGCAACGATCGATCGCCGCCAAGGAGGGCCCCATGTCAGTCAACGTTTATATCCCTACGCCGTTCCGCCATCTCGTCGGAAACCGGGCGAATGTCAAAGGCCGCGGCGCGACGATTTCTGACTTGCTGTTCGACCTCGATTCTCAGTTCCCCGGGTTTCGCGCCCAGGTGGTTGATAGCAGCGGCGAGCGTGCCCGGCACATCAACATCTACGTGAACCAGGTCGAAATCGAAAACCTCCAGGGCGATGCGACCGCACTTAACGAGGGCGACGAAGTCGCGGTCATTCCGGCCCTCGCAGGTGGCGCACAAACGATGCTGACGCCGGAAATGGTGGAGCGCTACAGCCGTCACCTGATCATGCCGCAGGTCGGCAGCGCGGGTCAGCGCAAAATCATTGAAGCGAAGGTCTTGATCATCGGCGCGGGCGGCCTCGGTTCTCCGGTCGCCCTCTACCTCGCCCTGGCTGGGGTTGGCACTATCGGAATCGTCGACTTCGATGTCGTTGACCGTTCGAACCTGCAACGCCAGATCCTTCACCAGACTGACGACATCGGGAAACCGAAAGTGCAGTCTGCGAAAGAGACGCTGCTCGCCCACAACCCGAACGTGGACGTAGTCACCCACGAAGCGCCGATCACCAGCGACAACGCGTTCGAGATCATTTCGCAGTACGACATCGTGGTGAACGGCGCCGATAACTTCGCCACCCGGTACCTCGTGAACGACGCTTGCTACCTGCTGAAAAAGCCGCTGGTCGACGGGTCAATCCTGATGTTCGATGGCCAGGCGACTACCTACCTGCCGGGCAACGGCTGCTACCGCTGCCTCTACCCGGCCCCCCCGCCTCCTGGGCTCGTCCCAAGCTGTGCGGAAGCCGGAGTCCTTGGCGCGATGTGCGCGACGATTGGCAGCATCCAGGCTACTGAAGTCCTCAAGCTGGTGCTCGAAGTCGGCGAACCCTTGGTCAATCGGCTGCTCCTCTACGACGCCCTCTCGCTTGAGTTCCGCATCGTGAAGGTCCGGCGTGACCCCGAGTGCCCGCTCTGCGGCGATAACCCATCCATCAGCGAACTGATCGACTACGAGCAGTTCTGCGGTTCCCCTATCCCCCACGCGCTGGCGCCAACGGGGGGCTAGGCCTGCTCATTCATTCACCATCATCACCGTCACGCTGCTCGGCCCAGGCCGAGCACTAACCCAAGGAGACAGCCCATGACGACAGCCACACCCCCAACCATCAACGTCCGCGTGACGGCGGTTCTTCAGAAAGTCACCGGCGGCCAGAAGACCGTTGAAGCGAGCGGCGCCAACGTCGCCCAGGTCTTCGAAGACATCGACTCCAAGTACCCGGGATTCAAGGCCCAGGTCTACGGAGCCGATGGGAAACTGCACCGCTTCGTGAACATTTACCTGAACGACGAAGACATCCGCTACACAGGCGGCACGGACACGGCGGTCAAGGCTGGAGATACGCTTGATGTTCTCCCGGCCCTCGCCGGCGGCTGCTAGGCAGCCCGGCGCATGACCTTGTATCGATCAGTCATCGAAATGATTGGCAACACGCCGATTGTTGAACTGCGCTCGTTCGCGCCGCGGCCCGAAGTCCACATCTACGCGAAGCTCGAAGGCCAGAACCCGACCGGCTCCGTGAAAGACCGCATCGCGAAATATATGATCGAAGCGGGCGAACGCTCGGGAGAGCTCACTCCGGGCGCGACCATCCTGGAGCCGACTTCCGGCAACACCGGCATCGGCCTCGCCATGATCGGCAAGGTCAAAGGGTACAAAGTCATCTGCGTTATGCCGGAGAGCGTGAGCGAGGAGCGCACGTTCCTGCTCAAGGCTTACGGCGCGGAGATCATCTATACACCCGGCGACCTCGGTTCGAACGGCTCCATCGCCCGGGCCAAGGAGATCGTCGCCGAGAACCCGGGCAAGTATTACTTCCCGTACCAGTACGGCAACGACGCGAATCCGCGTGCTCACTACGAGACGACCGGCCCGGAAATCCTGAGGGATCTGCCCCAAACGACGGCTTTCGTGGCCGGCCTTGGCACGGGCGGCACGCTTACCGGCACCGGACGTTACTTGAAGGACAGCAAGCCTGGTGTGCGCATCATTGCCGC
>JBDTNM010000276.1:0-4422 GCA_039933735.1 bacterium
AGCGCGCCCAGACCATCATGGATGGCTTCTGGAAGCGCATGACCGATAAGGGCATGGAGCCCAACCCGTACCATGCCGGGTTCGCGCAGACCGTCTGCGTCGCCGAAACCGAAGCCGAGGCCAAGGAACTCTACTGGCCTCACATCGACTACTTCTACAACCGCTGCCTGCACGTCTATCCCGGATTCGCCGACGCCCCGGGCTACCGCACCCTGCGGACCGTGAAGGCCGGCATCAAGAGCCAGTTTGAACAGGCCCAGCAGAACGCCAAGGCGAAGTTGACCTGGGAAGGCCTTGTCGAGCAGGGCTACGTCGTCGCTGGCCCGCCGGACAAGGTCATCGCGAAACTCAACGAGCTGGCGACGAACCTCAACGTCGGCCACCTGATGCTGCTCCTGCAGATGGGCTCCATGCCTCGCGAAGTCGCGATGTACAACACCCAGATGTTCGCGGAGCGAGTCGCTCCGCACCTCAGGGACAAGTTCAGCGAGTTCGAGGACAAGTGGTATCCGAAGATGATGCCTGCCGCCGACCGCGCGCAGCCCATCATTCAGGAGAAGGACCAGGTGCGATTCCCGGTCGCCGTTGGCGGCGGCCAGTAAGCAACAACTTTCGAGCGGCTTCGCAATTAGACTGGGGCGTCCCGAGTTTCGGGACGCCCCATTTCGTTTCCGGGAGGGCTTCGATGGAATCGGTACGAGCGCTTTCTGACCGAGCTTGGAGCGGTGAGCGTGGGGTGGTTACGGACCCATTCGGCCGGCCGGGCCACGTTTTCGAAGTGCTACCGGAGATCACCCTGGTCAGCGGCTTCGGTCTCTCCATTGGGATTAGGACCGGAGATGGGTTGACGGTCGTGGATACGAGCGGCCGCAACCATGGCGAAACCGTGGTCGCCGCCATGCGGACCTGGGACGAATCGCCCGTTCGGAATGTCGTCTACACGCATGGCCATTTCGACCACACGGGTGGCATGCCGTGGTACGACGCCGACGCCGAGAAGCGCGGCTACCAGCGTCCGCACGTCATCGCTCACGCCAACGTCGTCCCGCGCATGGACCGCTATGCAATGACCGCGGGCTACAACGCCACCATCAACGCCCGCCAATTCCAATCGCGTCCTACGGCGACGCAACAGATGACCGACAACTTTTCTCATTCCCGGCGCCCAGATGAAACCTACCTCGAACACCATACGTTCGAGCAGGGCGGACTCACGTTCGAACTGCACCACGGCAAGGGCGAAACGGACGACCATACGTGGGTCTGGATCCCGGCGCTGAAGGCCATCTGTGCCGGAGACTTCTTCATCTGGCGCTGTCCAAACGCCGGAAATCCGCAAAAGGTCCAGCGTTATCCATCGGAGTGGGCGATGGCCCTGCGCACCATGAGTGAGGCTGGCGCCGAGGTCTTCATACCGAGCCACGGCACACCGATTTTCGGAAACGATCGGATTCGCCTCGCGCTGACCGAAAGTGCCGAGCTTCTCGAATCCCTCGTCGAGCAAACGCTGGAACTGATCAACCGCGGCGTCCGTCTGGACGAGGTGATTCACACGGTCGAAGCTCCAGCGAGATTGCTGGAACGCCCGTATCTCTGGCCTCTGTACGACGAGCCGGAATTCATCGTCCGCAACATTTGGCGTCTGTACGCCGGCTGGTACGACGGCAACCCGGCGAATTTGAAGCCATCGCCCGAAGCCCGGGTTGCAGCCGAGATCGCAAGTCTCGCCGGCGGCCCGAGCAATCTGGCCGACCGGGCCAAGTCGCTCATGGCCGCCGGAGAACTGCAACTCGCATGCCACTTCGCTGAGATGGCGTCGTTAGCCGCGCCGGACGACATATCGATACGCGACCTGCGGGCGGAAGTGCTTCGCGCACGTGCGGCGAGCGAACAGTCGTTGATGGCACGGGGCATCTTCAACGCCGCTGCCGCAGAATCCGAACCACAAGACTAACCACGCCGGAATCGCCGGCCGAAGGAACGCCTGATGAAACTCGGAATAATGCTTTCGATGCCCGGAGATCAATCCGGTTCCTCCGTGCTTGTGCAGCGTGCCGCAGAAGCGGAATCCGCGGGCTTCGCCTCCGCCTGGCTGCCTCAGGTCAGCACCTATGACGCGCTCATGGTGCTGGCGCTCGCGGGAGGCGACACAAGCACGATCGAACTCGGAACCGCCGTTGTCCCGACCTATCCACGGCACCCCACGGCGCTCGCCTCGCAGGCGCTGACCGTCCAGGACGCGACGAACAACCGCCTCGCGCTCGGCATCGGGCTGAGCCACAAGTTCATGATCGAGAACTCGCTGGGCCTCGACTACTCGCGCCCGATCCCTCACACGCGCGACTACCTGACCATCCTCAACGGCCTCCTGGCCGGAGAGCGGGTCGACTACAACGGCCAGGAATACCGCGTGAACGCCCAGGTAGGAATGGTGGGGACGAAGAAGCCGCCGGTGCTCGTGGCGGCCCTCGGACCTGCGATGCTCAAGCTCTGCGGGCGACTGGCCGACGGCACGATTACCTGGATGGGCGGGACAGACTTCCTGCGCAATGTCGCGGTCCCGACCATGTCCGAGGCTGCGGCTAAGGCGGGAAAGCCGGCCCCACGGTTCGTGGCAATGGTCCCGATCCTGCTGGCGGAGGACGCTGCCGCCGGCGCCGAAGTCATCAATAAGACGTTCGCCATGTACGGCCAGATCCCGTCGTACCGGGCGACCCTCGACCGGGGCGGCGCGGCCAACCCGGCCGACGTCGCCATCGTCGGTAACCTCGGACAGATAGAGGCCGGACTATCTGCGTTCGCCGCCGCCGGAGTAACTGACCTCGTCGCCGCCATTCCCATGGGCGCGCCCGGAGAGCGAGCTACCTACGAACTGCTTTCGAGCCTGGCAAAAGGGATGAACCGCTAGCAGCTATTGCCGCGCTTCGGTATCGGGCCTACGGTTGAGGTCCCTCCGTCATGCACGAAGTCATCTCTTCAGGGCGGGTTTTGCCGTGGCGAGGGCGTAAGGAAGATCCATGACTACCACTGAGACCCCTACTGGCGCTTATCCCCAGCACGCGCCCGCCCAGCTCCTTGACCTGGATGAGATCGCGGACAGATTGCTCCGCGAATTGCCCGGGCACCGTCGGAAGACCGAGACCGTGGCGCGCGAAGGTTCAGTCTCGCTCGTCGTGATGGCAATGGAAGCCGGCGACGAAATCAAGCAGCACCTCGCGCCGGGCGCCGTCTCGGTCCAACTGTTGCGAGGGCATATCTCGCTCAATGCCGAAAACAAGGACTTCGACCTCCGTCCATCGCAGCTCGTCTTCTTGCAGCCGTCCATTCCACACAGCGTTCGCGCGGCCGAGCAGTCAGTCATCGTTCTCACGATCACGGGTGCCAACCAGCACTAAGGGCGTCGGCTTCCTAGAACAGACCCGTCGTCGGATTCTGGCCGCTTACGATCTGGTCGAACCGCGTCTTGATCGAGGTCATCATGTAGTCCTGCGCCGGGATGATGTAGAACGTGTCAGTCAGCACGGCATCGAGCACCTTCTGCGCGACCTCCTCCGGCCTGAAACCGTTCTGCAACATGCCGCGGACCATGGCCGTGCGCTGGGCAGCTTCGCCGCCGAGGGTGGCCGGGTCCACCGACTGACCAAGTTCTTCCGGCCGGTTTCGGCTCGCATCGAGAATGTTGGTGTTCACCCAGCCCGGGCACAGCACCGATGCCGAAAGCTTCAGGTTCATCGTCTTGAAATTCTTGTAGAGGCCCTCGGTCAGGCAAACGACGCCGTGCTTCGAGACCGAATAAGGGTCGGCGCCAGTGAGCAGCCCAGCCACAGAGGCGGTGTTCACAATGTGGCCTTCCTCGCCGTTTTCGATCATGCGCGGGACGAACGCTTTGATGCCTCGCAGGACTCCCCAGAAATTCACGCCGAAGACCCAATCCCAGTCTTCTTGAGGCGCCTCCCAAACGGGCTTGCCAGCGCCTCCGGCGACGCCAGCGTTGTTGCAGACGATGTGCACGTTGCCGAACGTCTTAAACGCAGCATCGGCTAACTTCTCGACGTCGTCATCGCCGAGGACGTTCGTCCGAACCGCCAGGACCTTCGCGCCCTTGGCCTTGATTGCGGCTTCGGCCATCGCGAGCGGCTCGGATTCGATGTCCGCCAGCACGACTGACATTCCCTCTTCGGCGAAGCGGTTCGCGAACGCGAAACCCATGCCACTGGCCGATCCGGTGACGACCGCGACTTTTCCAGCAAGGTCTTTCATGGCGTGTTCTCCCGTACGAATGTGGTTCGGGATTGTAGGGGAGCGAAGGAAAGGCCGCTCGGACGATTAACGTTCAGCTGAGCCCGAGCCGTACGAACTGGTCGTCGGGCGCCTCAAGCGAAAGCAACGCCTGGCGAAGCTTGTCCGCCATCTCGCGTTCGA
>JBDTNM010000277.1:0-4330 GCA_039933735.1 bacterium
TCGAGGTACTTCTCGATGATGAGCCCGCCGGTACCGAGGACTCCACAGGGGATGTTGTGGAAGGTCCAGCTGATGACTTCGCCCGGGGTGTCCAGGACGTTGTCGGCCGGGGCATCGACCAGCGTGTAGTAGCTCTGGCTACCTTCGCACTGGGTGATGCTGCGGAAGAGGTCTTCCGTGATGGTGATTGGCGTCGCGCTGAGCGCCTCGTTCTTGTCGATGCTGGTGCCGGTATCGGCGGTCAGGGTATCTACCACGCCGCCGGCGACATGGAAGCCCCACAACGGGCCAACTGCGCCGTTAATCTGGTCGTCCTTGATGAGGATGATGTGACCAACCGGCTGGTTGCAGAACTCGAAGTGGGCTGCATATTCCGGCGCGACTGCATCTTCCCTCAGAAGGCCGGATGGAGAGCAATTAGTCGACTGCCAGCCTTCCGGAAGCTTTTCGTCGACGTAGCCATCATCGCTCCAGCCATAGGGAACCGTGCAGACGATGGTTGCGACATCGCCATCCAGCACTGCCTTTTCGCACGTGCCTTCGCTCGGAACGAGCGTGAACTCTGGGATGTCATCGGTCGTGGGCGTGTAGGGGCCTGTGTTCACGAAAGTCTTCGTGATCAGGATCTGCTCGTCCGCCGGGACGTTGTAGGCGATGCAGTGAACAGTGCCTTCCGGGATCCCGCCCTGGAAGTTCAGCCATTCCCAGTTGTCGTCGTTCAGGTGGTCCGTGTAGCACTTGATGCTGCCGAAGCCATAGCCCGACTGGTAGACCTCTTCAACGTAAAGGCCAGAGCCTTTGAACGTCTCAGCGAGAGACGCCGCGTTCAGTTGTACGGAAAGCGATCCGGCGGGGACCACCACCGTCTGCAGGAGCGTACCGCCCGAACCGTTGGCGCGGTCGGTAGTCCAGAGCTGGAAGGTCCACGGCGTCGTTGCCAGTGCGCAGTCGCCACGGTTGTCATTGCCCGGATTGACGGCGTCGCCGCCGTTGGTCGGACCGTCCACGCCGAGGTCACTGTGGCTCGTGGCGAGAGGGCCATCGTTCTTGCCGATGTCGTCCTGGCCGCCCGGGCCTTCGTTGTTCGGGACGTCGCCGTACGTCTTGCAGATGTACTTGGAGAACGTCACGTTCTTGGTCTTCGGCAACGTCTTGTTGCAGAAGGTGACTGCGGTGGTCTGGTCGGTGATGGCCACCGTGCCGTTCGACGAGGCGTCGCAATGGTTCCCATCGCCATCGTGGACACGGGGATAGCCATCGGCGTCGCCGTTCCAGGTTCCTGGAACATCGGCCGCCCCGCCGGGACGAATACCGAACTCATTGATTGCAGTGGTGCCGTTCGGGACGACCAGGTTACCGCAGACCTGGGTACCGATCGTTCCATTGGACGTGTCCGTGGCTGGTTCGTACGCCACGACTTCGAGAGTCGAGCCGCCGTTGTTGCCACCGAACTGGAATTCGCCACCCATCTGAATCCCGTCGCCGTTACCGACGACGATTTTGCAGACCTTGACGGTGTGACTGCAAAGCGCGGGGTCACCATTCAGCGTGAAGCTGGCCGAGAGGCTTCCGACCTGGGCGACGCCAATGGGCGTGCCGTTGAAGTTGGCACCTACCGTGTTGCTGACAGTCTGTGCTTCGCACTTCGCGATCAACAGGTCAGTACCGACGCCGATGGTCTTGGTGCCACCCGCCGGGACTCCGGTGTCGCAGCCCGTGGACTGCGTTTCAGTGGTGCCGGCGGAAGGAGCAGGATTGCAGTTGGTAGCAGCGATGCTGTCCAAGTCCGTGCCCGTGCTCCCGGGCTGGTAGGTATCGCTGAAGTCAACGCTCAGCGCCTGATCGCTTGAGTTGGTGAAGGTGATCGTCCAGCTGCCGTTGCCAGCGTTCTCCTTCTTGACCGTGAGGCATGACGCGTTGGGCGTCGAGTTCTCGTGGTAGGTGCCACCGTCAGAAGCCAGCTGATTGGCTTGCAGGAGAGCTAGCTGAGCAGTCAGCGTGTTCGACGTCACCAGGTACGCGGTGTTGGTTACGTCCAACGGAGCGCACACGTTTTCATGGCTCGGCAAGGTCGTCGAAATGGTGAGCGTACCGGTCAGGCCTGCGCCCAGAGTGCAGGTGAAGAAATCAGAGTTAGCCGGGTTTTCGCCGGCACCGGTGCAGACCGTCGAGCTTACGAATGCGGCGTTGGCGTCGTAGACGTAATAGGTGCTCGAGAACTGGTTGTTGTTCTTGATGGTGATCGTCCACTGGATCGTGGAACCGACCTTGGTGCCGTCGCTCTTGGAGAAGTTCGGCGTGCCAGGGTTGCACGAGACCGTGATGTTATCGCTGGCGGTCTGCGTGTTGGCAGGGCCACCGGGCGTCGTCGGTACATTGGTGCCGGTGATCGTCACGGTGTTGGTGTACTGCTTGCACTGGTCCTGGGTCAGCTGAGCCGGGACGGCAATGTCGATTTCGATGTTGTAAACACCGACCGCCGAGCCGCTCGCGAGCGAGCAGGTCACGGTGGAGTTGTTGGTATCGGGGTTGTTGCAGGTGATGCCGGGAGTGACGGTGTAGGAGGTGTAGACCTCAGCCGTCAGAGGAGCCGGGATGGTATCGGTGATGTTCGTGATGGCGGTCGTCTGGGAGCCAGTCACCGTGACGGCGAGCTTCCATTTGAAAGTGCCGCCGGGGCCAAACGGGCCGGACGGATCGTGCGTCTTCGCGACGGTGACTGAGGGAGCGATGACGACCGGCGCCTTGGTGTTCATCACGCAGACGACGGTCGTCTGGTTTGCGACAACCACAATGTCGATGCTGTCGCCCAGTGCGTACGAGGCCTTCTCCGTCGGGCATGTGCCGTTCTGCAAGGCGAGTGCCCAACCATACGGGGTCCAGCCTGCGCCGCCTGCGGTTTCTTTGACGGTGTGCGCACCGGCCGAGGCCGGGATAGGGTCCGTGGCGCCACCGAAGGTGATGGTCCCCCAGTTCGCAGCGTCGGAGATAGTGCCGCCGAACAGCGACCCATCAGCCGCCGGTACGCCGTCAGTGGGGTCTTTGACCTTCTTGACGATGATATTGCCAGTGACGCAGGACGGCGGGACGATCCAGCAATCCGAGTTCACCTGATTTTCGGCGCCAGCGCCGAGGTAGGTGATGATCGCGGTCAGGTCGGCATCGCAGGGTGCTGCGGTGTCGGTCTTGGTCGCATTGGGAGAAACGAGGCCGAGGACAAACGCGACTGTCTTGCCTTCGTAGACATTCGGCGCGCCGCTGCCGGGCTTAATGATCGCCGTCCCGAGCTGCGGGTAGCGGGCGACGTTGAGCTTCGCCGAAACCCAGTGCTTGAAGCAGGCGGCGTTGCTATCGAGGGCCGCTTCTACCTGCGCCTGGGTCATGTTCGCGCCGAAGGCGCTGGTGACGTAGCCCTGAAAGGTACCTTCGGACATGTGGTTGTCCCAGTTTTTCCAGTAGCCGGGGCTAACAACGAGAGCGCAAAGCGCGCCGTTCGTGCAAGTCGGTTCGGTAACCACGATATCGGTCTTGGTGTTCATTACACACACGACGACGGTGTGATTTGCCACGACCGTGGCGCTCACCGAACTGCCTCCATTGGCCGTGTAGTCGGCCTTGGTGGTGGAGCACGCCGTGGCGGCGCTTCCATCCGCGTAGACTTTCCAGCCGACCGGGGTCCAGCCGGCCTGGGTACCTGTTTCCGCCACGGTGTGGGCGCCAGCCGTCGCTGGAATCAGGCCCGTGGAACCGCCGAAAGTGATGGTCCCCCAGCTGGCGGCTCCAGAAATAGTGCCGCTGAAGAGCGAGCCATCGGCAGCCGGGACTCCCGCAGTCGGGTCTTTGACCTTCTTGACGATGATGTTGCCGTCGCAGTTCGTCGGTCGAGTGATATCGACGGATGAATGGTTCTGCGGCCCCACGTGACCGCTATCCTTGTTGTCGTTCGAATGGTCAAGCTTGTCGGTGTAATAGTACCAATCCGCGGTCACAGTCATTTTCACCGAGGCGATGTTGGCCGGGATATTCGTCGTTTGGGCCGTGGCGGCACCTGAGAATCCCACAGGATCCGGTGTCGTCGCGGAAGTGGTTCCGACGTTGTTGCCGGCGTTCTGAACAACGACGTTGGTCAGGAACATGTATTTGTCGCTCTCAGAGTTGGCGATGTTCCAGTTCACCGTCCACTTGCCGTCCGTCCCGCAGACTGCTTGGCCAGTGACTGTCGCGTGATGAGCGAAGGCGCTGGTCATCACCGCGAGGGCGCCAACGCTTGCTACGAGGATCGCCAAGAGCGCCGCGAGCAGCAAACTGCCCTGGCGCTTCTTAGATTTGC
>JBDTNM010000278.1:0-4325 GCA_039933735.1 bacterium
CGCCCCGGATCCACCTTCGCCACCCGAACATCGCTTCCATGGCCACCACCACCCCCACACCCGACCGCCCAGCACCACCACTCACAGCCCCGAACCGCGCGCGGCAGCAAGCGGGTGCAAGCCCCACCCCGAAACCCAGACCACCCGCCAATCCCCAATCCAACATTCGCCCTAAACTACGCGTCATGCCTTCGACCCCCTCCTTCAACCCACCCACCCGCATCCTCATGGGCCCCGGCCCCAGCGGCGCCCACCCCCGCGTCCTCAAGGCCATGACCGCGCCCATCCTCGGCCACCTGGACCCCGAATTCCTCAAAATCATGGACGAATGCAACGACATGTTGCGCACCGTCATGGGCACCGAAAACCGCATCACCCTCGCCACCCCCGGCACCGGCACCAGCGGCATGGAAGCCGCCGTCATGAACCTGGTCGAACCCGGCGACAAGGTGGTTGTCGGCATCTGCGGCTACTTCGGCGAACGCATCGCCGTCATGGCCGAACGCGCCGGCGGCGAAGTCACGCGCGTGCAGGCCCCCTGGGGTTCGCCCACGGACTACGCGGGCGTCGAAGCAGCGGTCAAGGCAACCGGCAACGTCAAGCTCATCGGCATCGTCCACGCCGAAACCTCCACCGGCGTGCAGACCCCCGTCGAGCCGTTCGCAAAGCTGGCGAAGGAAGTCGGCGCGCTCATGCTGGTCGACTGCGTGACCTCGCTCGGCGGGGTGCCGGTCACCGCCGACGCCTGGGGCGTGGACGCCGTGTATTCGGGCACGCAGAAGTGCCTGAGCGCGCCTCCAGGCATGGCCCCCCTGACGCTCTCGCCCAAAGCCTGGGACGCGGTCAAGGCGCGCGAAGTGCCGTGCAACAGCTGGTACCTGGACCTCTCGCTGCTTGAGGCCTACTGGGACGAACGCCGCGCCTACCACCACACGGCCCCAATCTCGATGGTCTACGCACTGCACGAAGCGCTCGCCCTGGTGCTCGATGAAGGCCTGGAGAACCGCTGGGCGCGCCACGAGAAGAATGGCCGCGCGCTGCAATCCGGCCTCGAAGCGATGGGCCTGGTGCTGCACGCCGATGCGGGCTATCGGCTGCCCGTGCTAACAACGGTGCGCATCCCCGAAGGCGTGAATGACGCCGAAGTGCGGGGTGCCCTACTGAAGCGGCACAGCATCGAATTCGGCGGCGGCCTCGGCGACCTTCGGGCCAAGGTCTGGCGCATCGGCCTCATGGGCGAATCGAGCAACCCGGGCAACGTCCTGCTCGCACTGCGCAGCCTCGGCAACATCCTCCGCGAGCAGGGCTTCAAAGCCGACGTCCGGGCAGCGGTAGAGGCGGCCGCCGCAGGTCTAGAGTAGAGGCCTCAGGCAAGCCGGATGTAATCGTCGGGCGAGTAGCCCCCGTCCGACAGGACCGTTAATTGCGAGGCCGCGGCCAAGATCCCGTCCCCGGTGCATGGGCACGGTGACCGCACGTCCATCGACGTGGCGGAACCTGAGATGGCTGCCCGACTGTCGTTGCTCGATGAAGCCTCGCGCGCGCAGGAAGGCCGCCAAATCCGCAGCAGACAGCTGCGGCAGGCGACTCACGCCGAAATGGCTACCGTAAGGTCTTCGAGTACAACGACGGACTCTTCCGTCTCACTTGGGATCGGATCGCCGTGCTCGATCAGCATCTCCAGGTGCAGTGCCATCGCTTCGCGCATGTTCTCGCGGGTCTCATCGACGGTCAGGCCATCGCTGTAGCACCCCGGTAAGAGCGGGCTGTGGGCGAAGTACCCGGGGTCTTCCGGCTCTTTCTCGATGATGATGGGGAAGGTGTACGTCCGCGTGGCCATGCGGAAATGATAGCACCCGGCGAGTGGCGTCAGGCGGTGGCGGGGCGGCCCACGCCGAGGTAGCGGACGCCGGCCGCTTCGATCGCCGAGCGGTCGAGGGCGTTACGGGCGTCGATGATGAGCGGGGCCAGCATGGCCCAGTTGAGGTCGCGGTAGGCGCGATGGTTGCTGTGGACTACGGCGATATCGAAGCCTTCGAGGGTGCCCGCGGGTTCGAAGCCGAGTTCGCGGACGCCAGCATCGGAAAGCAGCGGGTCATGGCCGCGGACGATCGCACCGCGTTCGCTGAACTCGCGCATGAGGTCGACGGCGTTCGTGTGGAACGTCACGGCGACATCCGGGCGGAACGTGAGACCGAGGATGACGACCCGCTTTCCGGCGAGACCGCCGACGAGCTTCGCGGCGCGATCGACCACGTAGCCGGGCATCGCGTCGTTGACGTCGCGGCCGAGGGCTGAAAGGGCGCTGGGGCCCTCGCCCTGCATGAGGAAGCGCGGATAGACCGGGATGCAGTGACCGCCGACTCCCGTGCCGGGGACGTGGATGTGGGAGTACGGCTGAGAGTTCGCCGCGCGGATGACTTCGGTGACGTCGATGCCGTGGACGTCGGCGACCATCGCGAGTTCGTTTGCCAGGGCGATGTTGAGGTCGCGGTAGGCGCCTTCGGCGAGCTTGCTCAACTCTGCGGCCTCGGCTGAACCGAGTTCGAAGACATCGCCGCCGAACACTTCGCGGTAGAAGGCGGCTGCTTTCGCGCCGGCCTGGGCATCGACGCCGCCGACGACCTTGGGGTACTTGGTGAGGTCTTCGATAACGCGCCCCATGAGCAGACGTTCGGGGCTGAAGGCAACGTGGAAGTCGACGCCGAGCTTCTTGCCGCCAGCCTCCAGGCGGGGGGCGAGTTCGCGGCGGGTGGTGCCGACGGGGAGGGTGGTATCGAAGATGCAAAGCGCGCCGGGCTGGAGGCCTTTTGCGGCCTCCTCAGCGGCGTCGTAGAGGTACTGAAGATCGGCTCGGCCGGCGTCGTCTATGTCGACGCGGACGGCGAAGAGGACGACCTGGCACTGGGCGACAGCGGCGGCGGTTTCGGTGGTGGCGGTGAACATGCCGTTCGCGACGACGTGCTTGAGCATGGCGTCGAGGCCGGCTTCATCGGGGATCGGGTTTTCGCCGCGGTTGACGCGGTCGACGAGGGTGGCGTTCACATCGCAGCCGAAGACGCGGTGGCCCTTCGAAGCAATGGTGGCGGCGACCGGCAGCCCGATCCTGCCGATCCCGATGACGGCCACGTTCATGACGCCGGGACGACCTGTTCGACATAGACCGGCATGCCGGTTTCGCCGGAACGGACGAGGGCTTCTGCGACGGCCAGGGCGGTCATCCCGTCGAGCGCCGAGACGGGCGCGGGGCCGGAGGCGAGCACAGCGTCACGGAAGGCTTCGAGTTCGACGCGCAGCGGTTCACGATTGGGAATGGGGTAGCGGGTCATCGGGCCTTCGGTGACGGACGCGTAGCGGCCTTCACGCGCGGCAGCATCGAAGTTTTCGTAGAAAGCGAGCGATTGGGCTGCGTAGTCCACGACGAACATGCCTTTTTCGCAGAGGACCGTCAGCGAACGCTCTTTGGTGGGGGTGAGCCAGTTGATGTCGAGCATGCCCATGGCGCCGCCGCGGAAGCGGATGAGGCCGGAAAACATGTCTTCGTTTCCGGTCGCGATGTGGCTGCGCGACTCGGCATATACGCGCTCGATTTCGTCGCCGAGGAGGTAGCGCATGATGTCGATGTCGTGCGGGCCGAGGTCGTAAATGACACCGACGTCGCGGATGCGGTGAGGGAACGGGCCGACGCGGCGGGCGCGCATTTGGAGTACCGGGCCACCCTGCCCATCCGATAGGCGGCGCTTGAGTTCCTGAATGGCCGGGTTGAAGCGTTCGATGTGGCCGACGGTGAGTAAGACGTTCGCGGCGGCGGCAGCTTCAGCAATGTGGCGCGCCGCTTCGAGGGTCGCCGCAATGGGCTTTTCGACCAGGATGTTGGCGCCGGCAACGATGCACTGCAGGGCCACTTCTTCGTGGAGCTGGGTCGGGACGACGATCGAAACCATGTCCGGCTTCGTTTCGGTCAGGAGTGTACGGGCATCAGGAAAGCCTGGGATTGGACGTCCGGCGATTGCTTTCGTCACGGCTGCCGGGTTGGCATCAGCCACGGCGACGAGTTCTACGCCAGGCGTTTCGGAAAGGACGCGCGCATGGTTGGCGCCCATAGAACCGAGGCCGATCACAGCCGCGCGGAGGGTACGTGTCATCAAAGTTCAGATTATCAGGGAACCGCAAACGGGGAACTTTAGGGCTTCAAAAGTGCCGCGAAAGCCTGTCCAAGGGCGGAAAGCGTGCCCGAGTTGATGCCCTGGTTGATCATCGGGTTGACCTTTTGCGAGGTTGCCCGGAAATCGAGGGCGTCCAACTCCTGTGTCCACTCCAACTGG
>JBDTNM010000279.1:0-4323 GCA_039933735.1 bacterium
GCACGGAAATCCGCATCACCGCCGGCAACAGCTGCCCGACGAACGACGGCTTCACTGCCGCCATCATCATGAGCGAGAAGCGCGCGAAGGAACTCGGCCTTGAGCCGCTCGCCCGCATCGTCGGGTTCGGTATCGCCGGTGTGAAGCCCCAGGTGATGGGCCTCGGCCCTATCCCTTCAACCCGCAAGGCGCTTCGCCACGCCGGCATCACTGCCGACCAGATCGACCGCGTTGAATTCAACGAAGCGTTCGCCGCCCAGGTCATCCCGAGCTGCAAAGAACTCGGCATCCCCATGGACCGCGTGAACGTGAACGGCGGATCGATCGCCCTCGGTCACCCGCTCGGCGCCACCGGCGCCCGGCTGGTCCTGACCGTCGCGCATGAACTGCGCCGCAGTGGCGGACGCTACGGCCTGGCCACCCAGTGCATCGGCGCTGGCATGGGCATCAGCACCATCATCGAGCGCATGTAATCCGGTTCCCGGAAACAAGTGAACGGGGGAGGCGAAGGCCTCCCCTGTTTTGCGTGCCTGGTTCGGATCAGGGCCGGAGTCCGCGAATGGTCGCCGGGCCAACCGCAATGTGGATCGGGTAGTAGTCGCTCTCGTTCGCGCACGATGGAACCACATTTACTTCGGGAGTCATCATGCCCTCAACGCAAGCCGAAAAAGCCCAACGATTCCGAGAACTGCACGAGCGTCCCGGCTTCTTTGTCTTCCCAAACCCATGGGACGGCGTCTCCGCGCGGATACTGCAGGGAATGGGCTTCGAGGCGCTGGCGACTTCCAGCGGCGCGATTGCGAGCACACTCGGCCGGCGCGATGGCCAGATTTCGCGCGATGAGTCGCTCTTCAACGCCCGAGTAATCGTCGAATCGACCGACCTGCCGGTGGCTGCTGACCTCGAGAAGGGTTTCGCTGATGACCCGGAGGGAGTGGCGGAATGCATCCAGCTGGCGGCAGAGGTTGGCCTGGTCGGTGGGTCGATCGAAGATGCGACAGGCAACCGTGAAGCTCCGATCTTCGCGTTCGACATTGCCGTCGCCCGCGTCGCGGCCGCAGTGGAGGCCGCGCGAAAGCTTCCGTTCGAGTTCACGCTCACCGCGCGGACTGAGAACTTCTTCCGTGGCAACCCCGACCTCGACGACACGATCGCGCGGCTGAAGGCGTTTGAAGCGGCGGGCGCCGACGTGCTCTTCGCGCCGGGGTTGCCGGACCTCGCGTCGGTGCGGGCCGTGTGCCAGGCGGTTTCGAAGCCGGTGAACTACATGCAGGGTGTGCCCGGCCGGAGTTTCTCCGCGGCCGACCTCGCCGCCGCCGGTGTGAAGCGCATCAGCCTCGCCACTTCGCTCTATCGAACGGCGATGTCGGCGTTAATCGATGCCGCAACGGAAGCCCGCGACGAGGGCACCTTCACATACGTCGACGCGACGACCGGGCCGCGCGACATGAACCAGTACCTCCGCTAGGCGTCCGGCGGAACGGCGTCGTCGCGCAGCCTGCCGAAGTACATGAGGTCGTGGTAGGCGCCCCGGCGCCACTGGGCTTTGCGGATGGTGCCTTCGTACACGTAACCAGCCTTCAGCATCGCGCGCTGGCTGGGCACGTTTTCAGCGTCGCAGGAACCCTCGACGCGGTTCGTCTTCGTGTGTGCGAAGAGGTAATCCGCGACTTTGCGCATGGCTTCGGGACCATAGCCTTTCCCGCGAGTCTCCGGGCTGAGCGAGATACCGAACTGGAAGGCCATCGATTCCGGGGGCGCGCCATACATCGACGGGCGCCAGTCGATCGTCCCGACAGGCTTCCCTGTGGTCGTTTCGCAGATGATTAAGGAACCGTTCGTTTCGGTGATGAAGCCGCTTTCGAAACGGTCGGCGGCCGATTTCGGTGGCAGGCCGAAGTCGTTGAACTCGCCCCGGAACTCCAGGGAATGGCTCCATTCGTCCAGCTGGGGCACATCCGCGGCGGTCGGTTCTCGCAGGAAGATCAGGTCATTCATCGTTTATCCCTGAACAATCACGCCATCGGCGAGCAAGGTCGCGATCCGGTCTTCAGGGAATCCGTAGTCGGCGAGCACCGCCATGGAATGTTCGCCAACCTGGGGCGAACGCCTGGGATATCCGCCCGGTGTCCGGCTGAAGCGGCCGAGGTGTTCCGGGCCGATCATCGCGCCGAATTGCGGGTGGTCGAACGCCTGGAAGTAGCCGTTTTCATGGAGCCACGGATTGTCGAAAACATCGACCGAGGGCGTCGCGGGCGCTGCCGGAACGCCGCGCGTGAGGAGCCGATCGACAGCCTCGTCCCGGGGAATCGCCGCGAAACCATCCGCGAGTTGGGTGGCGAGTGTGCCTTCAACTGGTTCGAGCATTGCTTTTTCGGCGATGTAGCGTCCCGCCCATTCCGGATGACCGAGCGCGACACATATCGACGGGAAGTGCTCGGGCTTCGAACCGGCGACCATTACCCATCCGTCGGTGCACTCATAGAAGCGGTTCATTGCGCTTGTCCCGAGGCAGTCGAGGGCGCCCTTCGGGTTTTCGGGCCGGCCCTCGTACCAGGTCAGTTCGCCGGATTGGAAGAGGATGCTCTGGTTCGCCAGGCAGGTGACCACTTCCTGGCCGACTCCCGTACGTTCGCGGGCGTAGAGCGCGGCAACCATCCCAAACGCGGCCGCCATCGCGCTGCCGGTGTCGTTGATTGGGATCTGGTAGAAGACCGGCTCTTCGCCCCCGCCCTGGGCGTCCATCAGGCCGCTGCGCGCCTGCACCAGCGGGTCGAAGCCGGGGTCGGGCGAAAGCTCGCCCTTCGGCCCGTAGCCGGTGACGGAACACGAAATGATGCGGGGGTTCACCTGCTTGAGGATCGCGTAGTCGATCCCGAGGCGCTCGCGGACGCCGTTGCGATAGTTGTCGAGTACGACATCGGAGACCTTCACGAGATCAAGAAACGCTTCTCGGCCCGCGGGTTTCTTCAGGTCGATGGCCAGCCCGCGTTTGCCCCGGTTGTAGCCCACGAAGCCGAGGCCGTAGGTCCGGAACGGGTCGCCATCGGGAGGCTCGACCTTGATCACGTCGGCACCCCACGCCGACATAATCCCCGGCGCGAACGTCCCGGCGATGAACGCGCCGAGATCGAGCACACGGATGCCAGCGAGAGGACCAGCTGGATGTTGGATGTTGGATTGGAGATTGGAGATTGCCGGAGCATGGGCCGGAAGCGCGTCGACCTTCGCCTGAGTTGATAGCGAACGTATCGAGCCCGGTGTTTCGACGAGTTTTACGGGGACGCCGGGCATCGCGACGGTGCCGCGCTTCGTGTCGTTCACTTCCACGTACATGTCGTTCGAGCGCGCGGTTTCGCTGCGGAACCATTCGACTGACTTGCCCACCGGGCCCCGCGGCACATCGTGGTCGTGGAGGATTTTGAGCCATTCGGCGCGGGGCTTCTCTTTGAACCGGGCTTCCAGGGCGTCGATCACAAGCGTGTTGATGCCCGGCTTGAGCAAGTTGGTGAAGTCGCCTTCAACACCTTCCCATGCCATCAGGTGCATCATGTCGGTCGCTTCGAGCGCCTTCAGGAAGAACTGCGGGGTGAGCGTACCGAGGAAGAACCACTCGCCGTCGGCGCATTCGTAGAGGCGGTAGTTGGGGACGCCGCCGCGGCTGCCGCGGCCGCCCATTCGGAACATGTCAGCGGCGCGGACGGTGCCACCGGCTTCAACGCCGCCGAGGGCATCGAGACCGCTGACGACGATGGCCTGGCCCTCACCGCTGCGAGCGCGTTCGTACAAGGCGGAGGCGAGCACACCCGCGCCCAGTACTGCATGGCCGTAGCTCACCTGGGGCGTGACGAGGTAGGTTGGCCGGTCTTCGTAGCTCATCTGCAGCCACGAAACGCCGGTCACGGCGGAGAGCAGCGCATCGCTCGGCGGCAGTTGGCTCCAGCGGCCGGAGGGGGAGAAGGGCGGAAACCAGGCGTGCAGCAAGGCGGGGTTCGCAGCACGCGCTGTTACGGCGTCGAGACCGCTCCGCTCCAACTCCCCCGGCAGCCAGTCGAACACAGCAACGTCGGCGGTGGCAAGGAGCGAACGGGCGTCCGAAAGGCCCGCAAACGAGTGAACATCGAGCGTGACCACCTGTTTGTTGCGGTTCCAGCAGAGGTAGCCCGGGTGGTCCTTCATCCGGTCGCCGCGTGGAGGCTCAACCTTAATGACCTCGGCTCCCAGGTCCCCGAGGAGCATGGTGGCCATCGGCCCGGCGATGCCCTCGGAGAAGTCGATGATGCGGATGCCCTCGAACGCTGTCATGTGGATGGACTATACGGA
>JBDTNM010000280.1:0-4303 GCA_039933735.1 bacterium
GTGTTTTCGACCCACACCCAGCGCAGCTTCATCTGGACTGCCGCGCCATCGACCTGGAAGGCCGTGAAAATGTAGATGCTAAGCGCGCAAACGAGCGCGCCCGTGATCACGGAGATGTAGCGGACGGCCATTTTGTGATGGCCCGGCGTCAGGATAAGCAGGAACGCCGCGACCAGCGGGATCGCCATGGTGGCGAGAACGACGTAGCCCTGGCCTTCATCGAAGGTCATCGATTAGCCCCTCACCACGAGGCCGGCCACGGTGAGGCCGACCACGCCGATAGCGATTGCCATTGCGTAGTTCGGGACGCGGCCAGTCTGCAGGTACTTCAAGACGCCACCGGCGAAGCCGGTAATCTGCGCCGTGCCGTCGACGCCGGTGTCATTCACCACGTAGCGGTCGAACCACGAGACCACGTAGCTAAAGCCGAGCACGCCGCGGTCGACCACGCCCTGGTAGAGCTCATCGAAATAGAACTTGCGCTGGATCAATTCGTAGAGGCCGGGGTTCCATTCGGCCAGCGCTGTCGAGCGCTTGAGCGAGTTGCCCCAATACATCCACCCGGCAGCGAAGATGCCCACGGTCGCCATGGCGAGGGATGCGCCCGCGAAGCCCCAATCGATGTGGTACCGGTGCGGGCCCTCTTCGGGCAGGAAGATGAATTCGGTGATGCCGCCCGGGAATCCCAGGGCCTTGCCCACGCCGTGGAAAACGATGAATCCGGCGGTCGCTGCGAGGAAAGCGAGGAACATCAGCGGACCGGTCATTACGAACGGCGACTCATGCGTCTGCTCGTGGACGTGCTCGTCCATCGGTTTACCCATGAAGGTTCGGATGAAGAGGCGAGTGGTGTAGAAAGCGGTCATCACGGCCGCGAAGCCAAGAATGAGCACGGCCCACGCGCCCCAGCGTTCGTTCAGGCCAACGAAGATCTCGTCCTTCGACCAGAACCCCGCGAGCGGCGGGAGACCGGCGAGCGCCAGCGAACCGATGAAGAACGTCGTGCCGGTGATCGGCATCTTCTTCCAGAGGCCGCCGAGTTTGTTCATTTCCTGGTTGTGATGGGTGGCATGAATCACGGAACCGCTGCCGAGGAAGAGGAGCGCCTTGAAGAATGCGTGCGTGGTGAGGTGGAACATCGCCACCTGTGGTTCGCCCGCGCCGAGGGCCACAAACATGAAGCCGAGCTGGCCGACGGTGGAGTATGCGAGCACCTTCTTGATGTCGGTCTGGGCGAGGGCCATGAAGCCAGTGAGCAACGCGGTGGTCAGCCCGACGATGGTGACCACGAGCATTGCCCCGTCGGCAACTTCGAAGATAGGCAGCAGGCGGGCGGTCAGGTAGACGCCGGCGACGACCATGGTGGCCGCGTGGATCAGCGCTGAGACCGGCGTAGGCCCTTCCATCGCGTCTGGTAGCCAAACGTGGAACGGCACCTGGGCGCTCTTACCCATGCAGCCGAGGAAGACAAACATGATCGAGATGAAGAGGTAGGTGTTCCCAATATCGCCCTCTTCAGCGTGATGGATGATCTCCTGGATGTTGAACGTCCCGGTGGCTTTCCAGAGCAGGATGATGCCGATCAGCAGGCCAACATCGCCGACGCGGGTGGTGATAAACGCTTTCTTGGCCGCTTCGGTGGCGGACCGCTTCTCCCAGTAGAAACCGATGAGCAGGAACGAACAGACGCCGACCAGCTCCCAGGAGACGTATACCAGCAAGAGGTTGTCGGCCATCACGAGCAGCAACATCGAGGCGACGAAAAGCTGAAGTAGGGCGAAGAACCAGTAGTACCGGGGTTCGCCCTTCATGTACCCGATGGAGAAGACGTTCACCATCAGGGCGACCGTGGTAATGACACCGAACATCGTGATCGTGATGGGGTCGATGAAGATGCCCATGCGCAGGTGGAAGTCACCGACGTTGGACCATTCGATGTCTTTGACTACAGGCCCGAGACTGCCCGGAGTATCCAGGAAGTCAACCAAAACGACGAAGAAGAGGATGAAGGCGGAGAGAATCGAGAGTACGCCGAGGTAGTCGCCGCCACGCGGCAACTTGCGCCCGAAGAGGGCAAGCACAAGGAAGAAACCCGCCGGAATAGCGGCGAGCAGCCAGGCTTCTTCAGCACCCATTCGTCGTAATGGCCCCTCTTACCACTTCATGATGGCCGCTTCGTCCACGTTGCTCGTGGCGCGATTGCGGAACAGGCGGATGACGATGGCCAAGGCAAGGCCAACTTCAGCCGCGGCGACGGTGATAACGAACACGGCGAATACAGCGCCGGTGATCTTGTTGGGGTCGAGGTAGGCAGCAAAGGCGATGAAGTTGAGGCTCACCGCATTCAGCATCAGCTCGACGGACATCAGGATGAGGACGGCGTTGCGCCGCGCGAGCACTCCATAGACGCCCAAGGCGAAGATGATGGCACTGAGGACGAGGTAGTTTTCGAGCGGAACCATCGTTACTCGCCCTCCTCCTGCCGAGCGAGGATGATGGCCCCGATAAGGGCTACCAGCAAGAGCGCCGAGGCGATAACGAAGGGCGCCCCGAAGTCTGAAAAGAGCCGCTGAGAGATAAGTTCGATAGGGATATTGGTCGGACGATCGGGGACGCCGCTGGGCCGCCAATCGGTGCCCACGGCGACGCCGATGAGCACGGCCATGAAGGCCCCGGAGACGAGCAACGCGAACGGCATTTGCGGGCCATTCAGGCTCTGAGGCTTCCCGCCCGGATCACTCCGCGTGAGCATCAGCGCGAGCAGGATGAGCACCGTGACCGCGCCGCCGTAGATGAGGAACTGGACGAGCGCCAGGAACTCGGCGGTGAGGAAAATGTACATCGCGCCGACTCCGGCGAGGCTCCCGATGAGGAAGATCGCGGAGTGCAGCACCGAACGCGAGAAGACCACGCCTGCCGAGAGCACGACGATCGCACTCGCGAAGATCCACCAGAGAACTTCAGTTGCCATCAGGCAGCACCTTCGGGCACTTTGCCGTTGAGTTCGCGGATGGTGGCCATGACGTCATCAGGGATGGCCTGGCCGGCGGCGACCGCCTCGGCTGCTTTGCGTTCCGCGCGCATTCGTCGCGCGCGGACCTTTTCGTACGAGTTCGGGTCACCCTTCGGTCCTGTGCCGAATCCCGGAGGCGGCACCCAGCCGTCGGCGTCGGGAGCGACTCCACCGGCAGCGGGGGCCGCAGCGCCACCACCGGAACCGCCGCTGAGCGTCTCCCAGATGGTGCCGTTGGGGGCGAGGTCGCTGCCGAGGTCGAAAAGGTTCTTCGCGACGTCCTCGGGGATGGGCTCGCCCGCGGCCGTGAGTTCCTTGAATTGCCGTTCGGAGCGCATGCGCCGGGCTTTCACTTTTTCGGCGCTGTTGGGGTCGCCCTTGGGGCCGTCGCCGACTCCAGGCGGGAAGCGCATCGAACCGTCGGGCATGGTGCCCGTGAGGGGCGCACCGCCACCGCCGCCGCCGCCGCCACCAGAACCCGCGAGGGACACCCAGATGGTGCCACCGGGGGCGAGGTCGCTGCCGAGGTCGTAGAGCGTCTTCGCCATCTCTTCCGGGATGGGCTCGCCGGCAGCGGTAAGTTCTTTGACCTGGCGCTCGGCGCGCATACGGCGGGCCCGGACTTTTTCGGCGCTGTTGGGGTCGCCCTTGGGGCCTTCGCCAACTCCGGGCGGGAATCGCATCGAGCCATCGGGCATCAATCCCGTGAGGACTTCGCCGCTGCCACCGCCGCCGGCGGCTGCACCACCGGCAGTAGCCGCCTCGCCGGGCTTCATGTTCGTGTAAAGCGTGATGCGATCCTGTACTTCTTGCGGCACCGCTTCGCCGCGGGCGACGAATTCCTTCGCCTCGCGTTCGGCGCGCATGCGCTTCGCCCGGATCTTCGACTCCGAGAGGATTTCGACTTCTTCGCCACCGGATGCGGCCGCGGCGCCGCCCGGTCGGGCTGCACCAGCCTTCGGCTTCTCTGGTTCACGTTCCTGGATCGCCGTCGGCAGCCCTGCGGCGACGCGCTCGAGCGCGGCCTCGCGGTCTTCGGGACGAGCACCAACGAACGTCGGCTCCGGGGCTTCTTCGCCCTTCACCGCGCGTTCCACCACTTCGATGCTGTCTTGCGGGCGGAACGGCTGGGCCAGGCGGCCAGTGCGCGAAGCTTCAGTCAGTTCATCGATGTCCATGTGCAGGTCACGCCGGTCGTAGACCGAGTGCTCGTGCCCCGCCCAGGTGTTGTCCATGACGATCGCTTCGAAGGGGCAGACTTCGACGCAGATGTTGCAGCGCATGCAGCGT
>JBDTNM010000281.1:0-4296 GCA_039933735.1 bacterium
TTCGGCGATGCGGACTGGCCAGTACGTGAAACGGTCGGTCGGGTCGTGCGGCCCGACGATGAGTCCGGGGCGAATGATCAACGCGCCGTCCGGAAACGCCTCCTCCACTTCCCGTTCGCAGAGCGCTTTCAGTTCGCCGTAGTACTTCGTTACCTCTTCCGAATCAGCTTCCGGCAGGACGGCGGTCGCGGCCGACTCGTCCATTCCCGGCCGAGGCAGGTCCGCGTAGACGGAGATAGTCGAGATGAAGGTGTAGTGCGGGGCCCGCGGGGCGAGCGCCCGGGCCGAGGCGCCGACGATCCTCGGCACGTAGCCGGGGACATCGATGACGGCGTCCCATTCGCGCCCGGCCAGGCGATCGAGGTCATGCTCGCGGTCACCAAGGATCTCTTCGGCGGCCGGAAAGAGCCCGGGATTCGTCTGGCCGCGGTGGAAAAGGGTGACCTCGTGGCCGCGTTCAAGGGCCGCGGCAGCGGTATGACGGCCGAGGAAGTTCGTCCCACCGAAAATTAGGATTCGCATGCAGCGGACCTCCTGAGGAAATAGCCGGGCGCGGCGGCGATTCGGTCACTTTCATGTTCGCCCGGGCAACCGGTCGCTGGCGCTCGCGGCGAATGGTCGGGCCGGGTTACCAGGGGCGGCGCCACTTGCTCCAGTTGAACGGCTCGATGCCGGTCTCGGTCAACTGCCAGATGGTCGCCTCGGCTTTGCCGTCATTGATTTCGAGGAAGCCGATGGTGCCGAGCTGGGTATCGAGGTTCCGCGGGTACGTCGGCGAACCAGGGTTCACGCAAAGGCAGCCGTTGATCGTGTCGATCGCTTCGACATGCGTGTCGCCGTAAATCAGGACATCGAGTTCGGTGGTGCCGAAGTATCGCGTCATCGCGCGGTCGAGCGTCAGGTGCGGCGGATATTCGGGGATGGGCACATCGTGAGTCAGCCCCACCTTGAGGCCGTCGAGGTCGAGCAGCCAGGACTCCTTCAACCGGTGATGGTCGGGCTGAATGGGCCGGCCGCCGGAGCCTTCCTCGCCGTTGCCCCGCGCCGCCCATGTGGGGGCAATGTCGTGCAATTGGTCGATGACGATGAGGTCGTGGATATCGCCCGCATGGAGGATGCAATCGACGCCCCGAAAGGCGTCGAATACCTGCGGCCAGAGTTCGTAACGGGCTTCGGGAATGTGGGTGTCGGAAATCAAACCGATGCGCATGAGGCGGATTGTACGGGGCAAAGCCCAGAGGCGAGAGGTCGGGCCGGGACGGCCGTGGGCCGTGCCCCTCGCTATACTTTCGGTCGATGCGAATCCTCGTGCTTGGCGACAGTGATTCAGCCGGCGACCACACCGGCGGCTCGAATTGGCCCGACTTCGTCCGCGACGGATTACATGCGACTGGCATCCCCGATGTGACCTTCGACTCAGTCCGATTCACGGCCGTGCCTGCGAACGCACCGGCCTACGCGACGCGAAAGGTTTCGGAACTCGCGCCCGATGTTGTCATCCTGCCAGTCAGCGCCTGGCCGTTCACGCACAAGCTCGTGGAGTACCGCGTGCAACGGCTATTCGGGAAGCGTGCCGCCCGTTGGTACCAGCGCTGGGAGCATCGCTTCGATAACGCGACCCGGAAGCCCGGCAGCTCACCCTCGGGAGTGAACCAGGCGGCGCGTTCCGCGCTCCGGCGTCTCATCGGCACCTCGTCACAAATGGGCGCAAACGAACTGGCAGACCACTATCGCGAGGTGTTTCGCGCGCTCGCGCGGTTCGAAGATACGCAGGTCGTGGCGATGATGTACCCGGGCGTCACGCGCGCATCGCTTTCGCCAAGGGTAGCCGCCATGCGCGTCCGTTTCGCCAATGAGATGCGGGCAGCGGCGGAAGTGCACCGTTTCGGCTGGGTCGACGGCGCGTCCGTCTTTCCTGCAGGCGTCGATATCCGGACCTTCGCGCTGGATGACCTGCACTTCAACGAAGCCGGGCACCGCCTCATCGCCAACGCCATGCTGCGCGCCCTGGAAAGCCCGCTCAGGACCGCCTCGAACAGCTAGCGGCCACCCGCGGGAGCTCCGGCCGCTTCGGCCTGGTGGCGTTCCAAGGCACTCACCCGCGCCTTGCGGTCCTGGTTCACCGCGTCGGTTCGCCCGAACAATTGCAGAATCATCACGCTCACCATCACGACGACGCCCATCAGCACGAGGGTTTCGCGAATGCCGATCTGGTCGGCAAGCAACCCAATGGGTAGCGCGAACAGGCCGAAGAGGCTCCAGCTCAACATCGAAATCGACTGCACCCGGCCCTGGTAATCCGATTCGGTGCTCGACATGGTCAGTGCGTTGTTCACCCCCTGGAATCCTCCCGCCAACCCACCAACCGCCACCATTGCGATCAGTCCAATCCAGAGATTCGGCGCGAGGCCGAGGCAAACGAGCGACGCGCCAAACGCGACCGCGAGGATGGGCTGAGCGATCCATGCACCCTTGCTCTGCGCATAGGTTGCAACCAGCAACGTCGCGACGACGGCACCTACGGCGCCGAACGATTGCAACGCCCCCAATCCGCCTGAGCCCACCCCGTAAACATCCTTCGCGACCGACGGCAAGAACGATTGGTACGGGAACCCGACCATGACCACGGCGAACGACGTGAGGACCAGAAGCGTGATCGACGGCCGGTTCTTCACATACCGCAGACCATCTTTCATGTCAGCAAGCGGCGAGACCTTCTCGGTGCGTGGCTTCGGGTTCCCGGGCGGTAGTCGCAGCATCGTGAACGTCGCAAGGAAGAACCCGAGCGTCGTCATGTAGTACACCCCGCCGATGCCGATCACGCTGATGGCAATGAAAGCGCCTGCCAGGGACGGCCCAATCACGCGGGTGCTGTTCATGCTCAGCTGCTGTAACACCACCGCGTTGCCAATCGCCGATCGGTCGACCAGGTCGCCGATAAAAGCCTGCCGTGCCGGTCCCACGAACGCGAAGCCCGCGCCCTGCACAAACCCGGCGACCACCAGCATCCAGAATTCGATGCGGTCGAGTTCGATCATCGTCGCGACCCACGCCGAGTTCACGGCGATGATCATCTGGCAAATGAGCAGCAGGTTTCGCTTCGGCAGCCGGTCGGCGAGTACGCCGCCCCAGAGGCCCAGGATGAGCTGCGGCACGCCAAAGGCGATCATCACCGCGCCGAGGGCGCTGTTCTTTCCCGTCAGGTCGTACGCGAGGTATCCCCGCGCCACGACCTGCATCTGCATCCCGAGAAACGAGAACAGCGTGCCGAACCAGAGAATCCGGTAGCGGTCGTTTTCGAGCGAGTAGAAGGTCGTGCGAAACCAGGAAAGCGTGATCTTACCCTCACGTAAAGGTGCGAGCGCTAGGCTAGCACACTCTCTTCGTGGGTGCCCTGTTTGTCCCGCTTCGTCAGCCTGCCAGCGGCACGATCCGAGAAGCGAGCAGGCGCGCGTCGCGCGTCACGAGCGGCGCCCGGTGCACAATGCTCGTCGCCGCGATGATCTCGTCGGCGGGGTCAGACTTAAAGTCGAGGCGCCGCGATTGCAGCGCAATAGCGAGGGTTAACGGCAGTACTTCGAGCCGCGTGAGTAACTCTTCGGCGGCCGGGCTTTCCAGCGTGAAGTTCACCCGTCTCAAGTCGCACAGTTGCGCGAGTTCCCAGAGGACAATCGCGGAAATCGCCCAGTGGGAATCGCGGCTCAGCGCTTTCTGCTCGTCTCGGTTCAAGTCGTTCGTCAGAAAGAACACGACGATGTTCGTATCAAGAACGAGCATCCCACGTCCGCCCGGTGCTCAAAACGTCGCCTGTTACCTGGTACTTGCCCTTGAGCGATTCGTAAAACTCCCAAATGCCCTGCTTCGGTGTCCCGGGTTCCGCCGTCACGCGCGCGACTGGCTTCCCGTGCTTGGTGATCACGATCTCTTCGTGCCCAAGCTCCTCGATGTATTGCGAACAGTGCGCCTTGAATTCGGCGATGGGGACGGTCTTCATGCTTCGAGTGTAGTTTGGGTCAAAACTTTTGACCAGAACTCGGCGATCCTACACCCGTGCCCAGTTGTTCGTCGTGAAAATGTCCTGGTCCATCGGGCTGCGCTCCCCGAGGTCGAGGCGATAGCCGGCCACGGCCCCGATCATCGCCGCGTTGTCCGTGCAGAACTTCGGCGGCGGGATGCACACCGGCACCGGGCAACGGCGATGGAGTTCTTCCCGCAAGCGCGTATTTGCCGCCACGCCGCCCGCCACGAGCACGTTCCGCGCCCCGAGTTCTCGTGCGAGCCGCGATGTCTTCCCGG
>JBDTNM010000282.1:0-4294 GCA_039933735.1 bacterium
CGTGTCCGGGCTGGTGAACATACGCGGCGAGCGTCGATCGCAAGCCAAAGCCGAGGATGCCAACGCGCAGGTCCATCACCCGCAATCGTACAGGCCGAAATGCCATCCGCCCTCTTGTGTTACAGTCCCGTCCTAAAGTGAAGGAGCATTCACTATGCCTGAGTACAAGAAACCCGGTGCCCCGGTCCGCATCATGAACAGCGTGCTTGGCGTAGCCATGAAGCTGGGCCTGAGCCCGCAGGGTGGGCAGCTGCTCACCGTGAGGGGCCGGAAGTCTGGCAAGAATATGACAACCCCGGTCAATCCAATGGCCTTCGAGGGTGCCGAATACCTGGTCGCACCACGAGGGGACACCCACTGGACTCGAAACCTTCGCGTCGCTGGAACGGGCGTCCTGCGCATTGGTAGGAAGCGCCGAACGGTGAAAGTGGTGGCCGAACTTGTCGATGCCGAAAAGCCGCCCATCTTGCTCGCCTACCTCGGACGTTGGGCAGGCGTGACCAAGGATCACTTCGGCATTACCTGGCCGAACCCTTCGGAATCGGACGTTACCCGCGTTTGCGCGCGCACGCCGATGTTCCGAATCGAGGACGCGAAATAGCTGAACCTCGGCTCAAGGTCCTGGCCGTTGCTGTAAGGAATCGGTCGTTGCCCTGTCAAAGACGCGGAAGTCACTTCCGTAGGGGGCACACCATGAATACACGAATCACCCGGCTGGTTCTCGCTGGCGTCCTCGGCCTTTCGGCCACGCTGGCCGTCTCGTCTCTCTCCCAGAACGAAGCGCACGCCGCCACTCCCGAGAGTCACCCCGACTTTGCCTGGTGGCCCACCGCGAAGCCGCAAGGGACTCGGCTTTTTGTCGGCAACCTCTCGCTGACCGGCGAAGGCGCATCCGCCGCTGTCCAATTCAACCCAAAAGAACTCACCATCGACAAGTCTGTGCCGTGGCAATAGTGACCGACTGCTAATGCAGTGCCACGACCTCCGTCTCCTCGCCGTACCAGATAGGGGAGTTCGGCAGGTCGATAAAGTTGCGTTCATCCTCGAGCAACTCGCGGCCTGCCTTTGTGGCAGCTTCGCTGCGCTCACCTCGCGCCACCGGTTCGAACCACAGTTCGGCGATGCCGTCGTACGGTTCGGGCGAGCCGCCGTTGCGGGCCTGGAGCGCAGCGTGCAGTCCCGGGTTCTGTTGCGTCCGAACCTGCACATAGCGCTTGATTCCCAGCACCTCGGCTCGGGCCGCCACGAGCGGCGCGTGCACGGTGCCCCAGTATTCAGAAAACTCTTGCCAGGTCATTCCCGGCTTTCGCCGCAGGCAGTAGGTCAGCTTCGTCATCTGTCGTTCTTTCCCCTTGTGACTATCGCGGTGGTGTGTGGACGCGCACTCCAGGGTTCCGGTACGGCACGAACTCGGTGAGCACGCCATGGACGTCCTGCGGATAGAAGAATGCGGCGCCTGCGCGTGGGCCGAGGTCGACCCGGCGGAGGCCCTGGTCCGTCAGCCGGCCGGCTTCTTCTTCCACGTCGTCGACGGCGTAGCCGATGTGGTGGAGTCCCGGGCCGCGCTTGGCCATGTAGCGGGCTGCACCGCTGGTCGCGTCCTGGGGAACAATGATCTCGATGACGGTGTCTCCCTCCCCGACCTGGAGGAAGTAGTTCATCGTCCGTTCTGGCGCGAAATAGGATCCGGTGTCGCCCGCGCCTTTCCATTCGGCGATTGGGAACCCGAGTTTCCCGAGCAGGACATCCCGCGCCTGTTCCCACGATGGTGAAACGAGGCCGATGTGGTCGATACGTCGAATCATGCTGGCTCCTCCTGGCAATGCGGGGAATGTAGACATCCGTGGCCGTGGCGTCGACCGGGCTGACACGGCGCCGACGAAGGGCTAGGCTCCCGAAGTCATTTCAGGAGGCAGCGAAACCCATGGCCGCGACTACACCAGCCCGAGCGCACGTTATTTGCGGAGGGTTTCCCCCCGGCCAGCCCGCTGGACATGACCACGATTACGCGCGTCTGCGATTACTCGAGCTCCTGGCGGAACAGGAAATCCACGCTTCGACCGGGAACGACTTCGTCGACATCGAACGGTGGTTGCCGATCAGCCGCCTGCTTATCACCTACACCGCCGGGCCAGTCGCCGGACCCGACCAGGCTCGGGCCATCCAGGCATGGCTTGAGGCTGGCGGCAAGTGGCTCGGCCTGCACGGGACTTCCGGCGGCAAGGCTGTCCGAATCGATGGCGACGACCGGCGCCGGGCGATGGTACGCCTCGAACATCACGACGCCCTTGGCGGATTCTTTCTGAACCATCCACCGGTGCGTAAATTCGAAGTGAAAGTGCACAGTTCAAACGACAAACTGACTGACGGCATGCCCGACACCTTCGTCACCATCGATGAGCCGTACATGGTGGAATCGAGTGACCCGAATGCGCGCGTGCTCCTCACGGCCGAACTCGGCCCGGACAATTCACCCAAAGGCTTCGGCTTCCAGTACGAGAAAGACACGGCGCTTTTGCCCGATGGCAAAACCAGGGTGATGGGGTACACGCGAGACGTCGGCGCCGGGGGCGTGACCTATGTCGCGCTTGGCCATGCCCACACGCCGTCGACCAACAGCCAGCCCTTCGTGGACAAGAGCGTCGACCCGGAAGGCAAGACCCCGCCGATCATCCGGACGACCTGGGAAACAGCGGCATATACGACGTTACTTCGCAACAGCATGGTCTGGGGGATGGGGTAGTCCAGGTCAGGCAGGCGGAGCGCCCGCGCCCTGCAGTTCCGCCATCCGCTGCGAGAACAGCTTGCCAGTGGTCATGCCTCCTTCGACCGGGATGCAAATGCCGGTGACGAAGCTCGATGCGTCACTGGCGAGCCACAGGGCGGCCTCAGCGATATCCCGAGTACTACCGCTGCGAGGGATGGGTTGTGCTTTTGCGAAGCCCATCTGGAGCATCGGGATAATCGCTTCGGCTGCTTCCTGGTCCAGGCCACCGACGCGACCGAAGATCGCTGTCGGGATGGCTCCGGGGGCGATGCAGTTCACCCGCACGTTTTCTTCGCCAATTTCGTTCGCGATGACCTTCGTGACATGGATAACGGCCGCTTTGCAGGCCGAATACATTGTCCCGCCGTAGCCAACGCCCATACCGGCGACGCTCGCGGTGTTGATGATGCTGCCAGACTTCTGCGCCTTCATCACCGTCGCCGCGTGCTTCATCCCAAACATAACGCCGCCAAGCAGCAGGTCCACGACTTCGTGGAACATCTGCGGGCTGAGTTGGTCGATGAGCCCCTCTGCGTGGCCGCGGCCGGCGTTGTTGAACATGCAGTCCAGGCGGCCGTACTTCTCCACCGCATGGCGCACCGCGCCGGCGATCTGCTCTTCGTTGGTCACGTCGGTGTGCCAGAAGCTCGTCTTGGGGCCGAGTTCTTCGACCATCTTCTCGCAGCGCGCGTCCTGGATATCCGCGAGCACCACGCTGGCGCCTTCCGCTGCGAACAGCCGCGCCGATTCAGCGCCGATGCCGCTCGCCGCGCCCGTAATGACCGCTACCTTGCCTTCGAGTCGTCCCGCCATGGTGTATTGCCTCCATTGCTGATTCAAGCCGCGTCCCCACGGCGGTGATCACGGGTTTGCGCAAACCGCGCGCAAGAACAGCTCGGTGAGCTGCTCGATGTAATGCTCAACGTCGAGCGATTCGTTCATGCCGAGCTGGCCCGCGAACGTGTCGATTGCCCCACGTAGCGTCACCGCCATCACTCGGGTATCGAACTCGCGGAACGCCCCCGTTTGCTGACCCCACGTGAAGACAGCGGCCGTGCCTTCGATGAGGATCTCGGTGTCTTCGAGCTTGTAGAACGGCTTGCCATCAGGCCCGCGAAAGTTCGTGACGATTTCGTTGATGGCCCGGGTGCCAACCCGGTTCTGGTCGATGTACGCGATGTTCGTGCGGATGTACTCGCGAAGCAGGTCCGTCGGGTTCTCGATCTTCCCCAATGTCGCCATCATTTCCGCATGACCCGTCACGTAGAAGTGCTCGGCTGCTTTCTGAACGAGGTCGTCCTTGGTCGGGAAGTAGTAGCCGATGACGCTCTTCGAGATGCCCGCCCGATTCGCGATCTGCGCGAGCGACGCGTTCATGAAGCCAAGCTCGGCGATGGTCGCGAGCGCTGCTTCAATGATCTGGGCGCGCCGTGCAGCCTCAATGAACGTAGGGCTTTCTCGGACGTCTGCGCTGTTTTTCGTACGCACGTCCTAAATATAGATCACGCGTCCGAAAATGCAAGAGGC
>JBDTNM010000283.1:0-4245 GCA_039933735.1 bacterium
TCCTCTACATCCAAACGCCGCCCGCGTTCGTCGTCTTCCCAAGTGACCGATACGCAGCATCGATCAGCGATTGGCCACGTTCGTTCATCAGGATGCCCTTACCCATGCGGTTCATCGCGTAGCCGAAGCTCATGCCCTCGGCAGGGTCTGCGAATCCAATACTCCCTCCCGCGCCGACATGCCCAAAGGCGGCGCTTGAAAGAATCGCGCTGTCCGTGTTGCCGGGCTTCCAGTTGCGGTTGTCCATGGACTTCATGAAACCGAGCGCGAAACGTGTCGGGATCATCAACGTCGCGTCTTCTTTCGTCGCCGAAGAGACCTCGGCCATCCTTGCGAGCGTCACCGGGTCAGCCAACGCGACTCCGTTGAGCGAACCTCCGCAGGCGAGCGGCGCGTAAATCCGGGCGAGCCCTCGGCCGTTGGCGATTCCGCCTCCACCGCCGATTTCAGCGGCGTGACACTCGCGAGCGTTGGGGTTAAACCCGCCGCCATTGAAAATCGCGAGCGCCGGAATCGACTGCCGGTCTGCGAGGATGGCCAGCGTGAAATCGCTCGGCGCATCGCCTGCCACCGGGGTGTGACTGACGATCGGCGCGATCCGCTCCTCGACCTCTTCGGGAGCGCCGATCCAGAAGTCCGCTCCGGTCGGACGCGCGACTTCATCGCGGAAGAACGTGCCCAAAGACTTGCCAGAAACGCGCCGGACCAGCTCCCCCACCGTCCAGCCGAAATTGCTCATGTGGTACCCATTACGCGTGCCCGGCTTCCAGAAAGGCTCTTCTTCTTCCAGCCGGTGAATCATGTAGTCCCAGTCGCAGCAAGCCTTTTCCTTCAGCGGCTCACGGATGGCTGGCACTCCCACTGAGTGGTCCAGCATCATCCGTACCGTAACTGCTTCTTTGCCGTTCTTCGCGAACTCCGGCCAGTACTTCGAAACCGGCGCATCGACCTCAAGCAGCCCACGGCTGACCAGGACGTGGGCACAAATCGCGACTGCGCCCTTCGTGCAGGAGAACACCGTGGCAACCGTGTCGGTGGTCCACGGCCGGCTTGCGTCGGCCATGCCGCCCCAGAGGTCGACCACCGTTTCGCCGCCGAGCGTCACGCAAACGGAAGCCCCACCCTCCCCACGCACGCGAAAGTTTCGTTCGAATTCCGCGGCTACTTGAGAAAATCGAGCGTCGAACGTGCCCTCAAGCACCCCTGCCTCCGTCGATATACGTAACTGTTCCATCTTCGAGCACCCCAGATAGTCGTCACGCCGGACAATACCGGCTGGTCGAAGCGGATGCGACGTTCCCGTCTCACAACGACCAGACCCTTTGACGCGCCCAAACGACGTCGCATAAGTTCCTATCAATTCGTCTGCCGTCGAGGAGGCACTCATGACCACCGAAACCGCCATTGGCGTCCCCACCATGCTCGGTCACATCGCCTTACGGGTTCGCGATATCGATCGCGCCGTCGAGTTCTACAGCAACGCCCTCGGCCTCACCGTCAAGAACCATGGCCGCGTCGCCTTCCTCGGCGCACGGACCGAGGCCTCCCACGAGATCGCGCTCTTCCCGCTTCCCGCCGATGCCCCAGGCCCGGAGGCCGGCCGCGTCGGGATGTATCACATGGCCTGGGAGATGGCCTCGTTCGAAGACTTGAAGGCCCTCCACGATCGACTGATCGCTCAAAACCGCAAAATCGTTGGCTACAGCGACGGCCAGTGCAACGTGATGTTCCACGACCCCGATGGCAACGAACTCGAAGCCATCTGGGAGCCCGCTCCGGAAGTCATCAAGCAGCTCAAGGAATCCAATTCCTGGCCGAAACTGGAGCGCGCCCCCGGCTTCTAATCGACAACCGGCGATAGCGTATGGACAATCCAGCGGTGAACCTGTTGCTCGTCCACGGCCCGAACCTGAATCTTCTCGGCGAGCGCAAGCCCGAAATTTACGGCCGTACCACGTTGCTCGACATCGAAGCCGACGTCGCAGCGGCCGCGGGAGCGCGTGAAGCCGCCGTGCTCTGCTTCCAGAGCAACCACGAAGGCGCTGTAATCGACTTCCTTCACGAGCACCGAAAGCTCGCTGCCGGAGTCGTTATCAATGCCGGCGCCTATACCCACACCTCCGTCGCCTTGCGCGACGCGATCGAGGCGATCGTCATCCCGGTGGTAGAAGTTCACATCTCGAACACCCACGCCCGCGAAGGTTTTCGCCATCGCTCGCTCATCTCGCCGGTCTGCCTTGGCCAGGTCACCGGCTTCGGTCGCGATGGATACACGCTGGCCACAAATCTGCTGCTCGATCACCTGGAGACTCGACGGTGACCAGCCGCCTCGAACGCATCCGCGCGGCCCTTGAGGAAGCGAATCTCGATGCCCTCATGATCTCCGCTCCCGGCGAAGAACACCTCGGTGGCGAGTCGCGCTACTACACTGCCGGGTTCACCGGTTCCGCGGGCGTCGTCGTTATCAGCCGCGACAAGGCAATCGTCGCGGCGGACTTTCGCTACACGGAGCAGGCTGAGCGCGAATGCGGGCCGAAGGGCTTCACCGTCTTCCCAGCGCTCGGAGGCCGAAAAGAGTGGTTCCCGAAGTTCGTCGCGGAAGCGGGCCTCGGGGGCAAGCGCGTCGGGCTGGCGACCCACGAACTCACGTATGCCGCCCGCCTCTCACTGACAAAAGCTGCTCGCGCATTACCTGCCGGCGACCGCCCAATGTGGCTGCCGGCGCCAGACATCATCGGCCGATTGCGCAAATTCAAAGACGAGGATGAATTGCGCCTCCTCCAGGCCGCCATCGACATCTCCGATCGTGCCTTCGACCAACTCGAAGCCGTTCTCGCTCCGGAGATGACTGAAATCGCGGCGGCGGAGGTCTTCGCTCAGAACGTGAGGGCCGAAGGTGGAGACGACATCTCCTTCGAGACCATCGTTGCCGCTGGCCCCAACGGAGCAATGCCGCATGCCAGTCCTACGCTCGGCGCGCTCGGCGAAGACCGACCCGTCGTAATCGACATGGGAGCGAAGTTCGGCGGCTACTGCAGCGACCTCACACGCACCGTCGTCATCGGCGAACGGGACGAAAAGTTCAACGCGATCTACGAGATCGTGTTCGAAGCCCAACGAGCCGCCATCGAAGGCATCGAGGTCGGCATGAAAGCCAACGCAGCCCACGAATTGGCCCAGTCGGTTATCGACAAAGCCGGTTACGGCGACCGGTTCGGCCATGGCCTCGGCCACGGACTCGGTCTTGCGGTTCACGAGGACCCGTACCTCGGCAAGAGCAGCTCCGATACCTTGGAAGAGGGAATGGTGTTTACCATTGAACCCGGCATCTACCTCCCGGGCTGGGGCGGCGTACGCATCGAGGATGTCGTGGTCCTCGAAAATGGCCGGGCTCGGGTGCTCAGCAAAGCAAAGAAACTCACCCCAACAGGAGTGTGACGGCATGATTTCAACCGCCGAATTGAAGAAGGGCGCCACCATCGAAATGGATGGCAAGCTCTGGGCAATCATGGATTACAGCCACATCAAGACTGGCCGTGGCTCGGCCCAGGTCAAAATCAAACTCCGCGATGTGCGCTCAGGATCGATCATCGAGCACACCGTCCAGTCCGGCACCAAATTCCAGCGTGCCCGCGTCGAACGTCGAGAAATGCAGTACCTCTACGCCGACGATCAGTTCCACTACTTCATGAACACCGAGAACTACGAGCAGATCCCGGTCGGCGCGGACAAAGTCGGCGATGCCAGCAAATACCTCAAAGAGAACGACAACTGCGAAGTCGTCCTCTATGGAGACGAAGTCATCGGCATCGAACTCCCGATCTCGGTCGAACTGACCATCACCCAGACCGACCCCGGCTTCAAAGGCGATACCGCCACTGGCGGTTCGAAGCCGGCCACGCTCGAAACTGGTCTCGTTGTCCAGGTCCCGCTCTTCCTCGAAGAAGGCGCCCGAATCAAGGTCAACACGGACTCAGGCACCTACATCGAGCGCGTGCAGTAGCCGAACGCCCTCACAACTTGTGAGCGACCTCCCAGATGTGACCCGAAGGATCCTGGAAGGCTGCGGTTCGAATACCCCAGGGCCTATCCATCGGCCCGTTAAGCAACGTCACTCCGGCCTCGCCAAGCTTTTTGCAGAGGTCGTCGACGTTGTCGACAGGCAGAGTCAGCTGATAACGCGCCCCCCTTGTCGGTCGCCCACCTTCGCGGGGCCGATCAAGCTCCCGGCCTCTGAGACCCGCA
>JBDTNM010000284.1:0-4222 GCA_039933735.1 bacterium
TGTGCTTCGAGAAAGCGGTCCGGATCGGCGATAACCGTGGGCGCCGCGAGCGCGGCGGCGATCCGCGCTTCGATCTCGCTCTCGCCGGCGAACGAAGCCATAGCCGCATCGGCGACGGCTTCGGGGTTCGCGGTGAGCAGCAGGCGCGTGCGGTCCAATTGCTCGGTGAGCTCATCGAGAATGCGGTCGCCGGGGAGGCGCTCTTTGAGTGCTTCGAGGGGCGAACTGCGCTCGGGGCGGGATTCCACGGGGCGAGTGTACAACGATGGTCAGCGAGAGTAGCTCATCCGAGATCCGACCGTAAGGGAGGCGGGCATGTTGCTGCGCCGTGTCCCCTGTTCTTCGCGACCAGCGAAGGGCGTCCAAGGAATCAACCGAGGTGGTTTGGCGAGCGTGCCGCCTCCCTGACGGTCGGATCTAGGAGTGTTAGGGCGCGCGCTTAGCCGAAGGTCAGCGCCGGCGTCTCCGTGAGGATGTCTTCGCTGACGTTGAACTTGACCTGCTTCCAGGTGACCTTCACGCCCTTTTCACCTTTGGCAGGCTCTTCTTCGACCATCACCTCGAACATGCCACCGCGGGTGACTTCGCCTGGCTGGGCGAGCAACTGCATGAACGCCTCGGCCGCTTCGTAGGTTTCGAGCATGCGCGGCTGCCAGCGGCCAAAGACCTTCGGGTTTTCGGCGTACTCGTTGGTCATGCCCGTGCGGACGAAGGGATACATCACGGAGTAGGCGGTGATCATGCTGCCGGCTTTGCCGAGGTTCACTTCGAGCACTTGCGGCAGTTGCAGCACAGCCCAGTTGGCGACCGCATAGCCGGGGACGCTGGCGCCGGGGTCGATCGACTGGCGGGAAGAGATGTAGACGATCTGGAGCGGCTCGTTCGCGTAGACCGCTTCGCCCGACCAGAGGTGGGTCATGGCCATGAAGCCATCGATCTTGGTATCGAGCACGGCACGCGTTTCGGCGAGGTTGTTGATGAAGGCCTGGCGGACGCGGGCGCGGCGCATGGCGGTCGATTCGCCCTCGACTTCGCGGAGCGAGCGCCCAAAGGAGTAGCCGCGCTCGGTGAGGCCCGAGTTGCAGATGACGAGGTTCGGGATGCCGCCCATCTTGTCGATGACGTAGGTGCGGGTGGCCCAGAGGTCGCCCATGTTGGTGACGTCGGCTTGCAGCGGGAAGGCGTTCACGCCCTGGGCGTTGAGGAAGTCGACGAGGTCGAGGCCGTCGTCGTAGGAGCTGTGGAAGTGGACGGCGACGCTTTCGGCGCCGTTGAGCCCGGCAGCAAGCGCGAACGACTGGCCGAGGCCGCCATCCTTGCCCGCGCCAGAAATGAGGACGCGCTTGCCCTTCACGCCTGCGGCGAGTTCGGGAGAGAACTTAAATTTCGATGAATCGACGGTGAATGCCATGGGAAATCTCCGGGAGGTATTGGCGGGCATTATAGGAGGCGGCTGACGTATAGGTGTGAGCCATCGAAATGCTCTTCCGACCTGGCGTTTAGCTTCTCCCCAGGACTCCGCGTGATGGGGTCCGCTTAGACCCGGAACTGCACCAACTGACAGTAATTTCCATCGGGGTCGGCGAAGGTCGCGACGAGGCCGCCCCATGGTTCTTTGGTCGCCGGGCGAACGAACTCGACGCCTGCAGCGCGCAGCCGGGCTTCCTCGGCCACGGCGTCGACCACGCTGAAAGTCAGCAGCACGCGCGTTGGTTCCTGCGCCTTACCATGGGTCGCGCTGTGGCCATCGACGAGGAACCCGGCCGGGCCAGCCCCGAATGCACCCGCGCCGATCTCCGGCCGGCGCGGCAGCCCGACGACATCCTGGTAGAACGCGATGAGCCGCGCCGGGTCTTCGCTGGTGACGTTGACGTTGAATGCCTGGACTTCCATTTTGGGTGACTCCATAGCCAGTTTCGGCGCGATGCAAAGTACAGCATTTGCCCGGCGATGACGGCGACCACCGGCGGCGAAGCGGTCAACGCTACGGTAGCTCCGGTTGGGAACGGCCGTCGAGAATCCGAAGCAAGAGAACGTCTTGACCCCGGGATTCATAAAGAAACCGGTATACGCCCCGCCGCATGACGCGGATGTCGGGATTTTTCGAACTCCGCTGGCCTGCGTCCGGAAACCGTCTGAGGTCTTCAATCACGTCCCAAAACGCTGTCACGAAATGGTCCGCAGCCTGAGTCCCGAACGTCAGCAGTGATCAGATGATGTCGAGCAGGTCGACCTCGGCCCGCTCGTCCAGATGGACAGGAGTCATTGATTCCGGTGCGGCGCGATGATCCCGTTCAGTTTCGCTGCGAGCTCCGCTTCATAGGCGCCATCGATCAGGCGACTGGTGTTGTTTTTCCGGGTGGCTTCAGCCTGCCTTGCCAGCACTTCGACATCGACGCCAGCGAATCCTGAGTCTCGCAAGGAGGCGACCGCAGCTTCGATCGCGGCTTCCACGGAGGGATACGAACCGTCCTCGACCAATCTTTCCAGACGCTCTCGGGCGCGTTCACTCAACTCGACGTGCATGGAGCAATGGTAGCAGGACGTATGCGGCCTGAGTATGCTTTCTGGGGCTGGTGGGTGAGTTGTGAACGCCTTGCGGTTCCTTGTTGTCGTCGTTTGCGCCGCCATTGCCGTCGCCTGCGGCGATGGGCCGGACCCGCCTCCGACCGAACCTGCTTCCCCAACTCTAGCTCCCTTGCCACGGATCGGTGATTGTCTGAAGGGTCGCTCCGGCGGGCTTGAGGACATAGTCCCGTGTGATTCTCCAGCAGCGCAGTTTCGGGTATTAGGCTACAACGGGGGCAGCGATCGGTGTCCGCCCGAAACTGACGCCGGATCCGGCTGGATCGGCAACCCGGCCGGCTTATGCCTCAAGGTCGTCAACCAGTCGCCCTGACCCGTATCCACGACGCTACGCGCACATGCGGCGTACGACTTCGTACATGATTTCGCAGCCCATGTTGAGGTTGTCGATGGTGAGGAATTCGTTGTTGCCGTGGAAGCCGGCTGATTCTTCCGGGCTGAGCAGGCAGGGGATGAAGCCGTAGGCCGGGATGCCGCGGGCACGAAGGAAACGGTTGTCGGTTGCGCCGACGGTCATCGACGGGACGACGACCGCGTCCTCCATCGCCTCCTTGATCACGCTGTCGATCGTGCGAAAGAGTTCGGTGTCCCAATCCGCCGGTTGCGGGGCGGCCCCGGCGACCACGCGGGCGAGTTCCACCTTGATGCGCGGGTCGTCGATGTAGTCCTCGGCCTGTTTGCGCCAGGCTTCGGGGTCCTGGCCGGGCAGCAGTCGGCAATCGCAGAACGCCTCGCTCTTCGCCGGGATCACATTCACTTTGATTCCGCTCTTCACCATCGTCACGTTAAGCGTGTTCACGAAGGCCGCGTAGAGCGCCGGCGAACGGCGAATTTGCTCTTCAACGGCGACCTTGTCGGAGAGGGGCGGCATGAGCCCTGCTTCGGCCAGGCGTTCGAGGTAGGCGATGGTGTCAGGCGTGTAGGTGATGCCGCGGTCCCAATCGGCGAGCTTGATCAGCGCCCGCATCAGGTGCACCGCCGAGTTGTCGGCATGCGGCCGGCTGCCGTGCCCGGGCGTGCCGACGGCCGTCAGCTTGAGCGTGCCGCCGCCGTACTTCTCGTTCGTCGCGATGTTGAAGAGTCGCGCAGGCTTGCCGGCGAAGCGGGATGCGCCGGTACCGCCCTCGCTCAGTTCGAATTCGACATCGACCACGTCCGGCCGGTGTTCGCAAAGCCACTGCATGCCCAGGGCGGAGCCCGCCTCTTCGTCCGGCACGGCGCAGAAGACGATGTCGCGCTTGAGTGGGATGCCCTCGCGTTTGAGCAGCAGGAAGGCGATGAGTTGCATCACGCCGCAGCCCTTCATATCGACCGCACCGCGGCCGTAGACCTTGCCATCCTGGACGAGGCCCTCGAACGCTGGCATGTCCCAGTACTGGGCTTCGACCGGGACAACGTCGGTGTGGTTGCAGAGCATCAGTGGCCGCTTCGAGCCATCACCTTTGATGCGAGCGACCAGAACCTCGCGGTTAGGAGCAGTCTCGATGTACTCGGTTTCGATGCCCTCGGCTTCGCAGAGCGCGCCGAGGAACCGGGCCGCGGGCTTTTCGTTTCCCGGCGGGTTGGAGGTATCGATCTGGAGGTAACGCACGAAGATATCGAGGGCTTCGGCGTGGAGAGCGGGCCAGGTGGGCAT
>JBDTNM010000285.1:0-4206 GCA_039933735.1 bacterium
CACGACCAGGGACACATCCCGATCAAGGTGCACGGCTTCGAACAGAGCATCAGCGTCAATCTCGGACTGCCGCTCATTCGCACCTCCGTGGACCACGGCACAGCCTTCGATATCGCAGGCAAAGGCATCGCCGACGAGACAAGCATGATCGAAGCGATCAAGCTGGCCGTTGGTCTGGCGACGGGAACGGGCCTGGGGTAGGACGCGGACGATGGGTGAATTAGGCAATGGCGACAACCGCACACCCTTCGACAGCGCGTCTTACGGTGACAAGGCCACCGCGGAAGCCATGGAGGGCGAACGCCGGCGGGCGATCGGCTACCGAGGCAAACTTGAGAGCGTTATGGCCCTCCTCGGTGCTGGCATGGCGCTGGTAATCGTCGGCGCGATTGTGGTGGCGGTGGTGAGAGCGGTCTTGTAGCGCGATACCCTACGTTGTACCCTACATAGCGGAAGGGGGGCGTTCCGATGAACAAGAAGAAGACCAGCGTGTACCTGAGCGAAGAAGATCGCGAACGCCTCGCTCGGATTGCCGAACGTAAGGGCGAGTCCCAGGCGTGGGTGCTGCGTGAGGCGCTCGCCGCCTACGACGCGAGCCTGCCGGACCGGAACTTCGCCATCTTTGATATGTGGAAGCAGCCACTGCCACCCGGTGCACCAGGCATCCCCCATTTCGACGACCCGCAGGAGTTCAACGATTGGCTGGACAAGGAGATGAGTGAAGGCCTGCTGGCGGACCTCGAACAACAACTTGAGGACGCCAGACATTGGACTCCGAAGCCTAAATGAGGCTGCTCGTCGATGCGGCGCCTCTCGTCGCCCAGGCGGAAAACGATCACCCTTGGAGAGTTCCGTCGGCCCAGATACTCGCGTCCGATCGGTTGCTGCCGCTACTGTCTGAGTGCACCGCAACCGAGGTGGACTACTTCCTGCAGAAGAAGTGGGGCCCTCAGGGTAATCGGCAGTTCATCGAAGACCTTGCCGCCGGGCGGTTCGAGGTGCCAACCCTTGATTCGAGCGATTTCGCCACCATCGCCACATTGAACCGCAGGTACCGCGACCTCAGTCCCGGCCTCGCCGACCTTTCGCTCGTGGTCCTGGCGGCGCGGTACCGGACAACCCGGTTGCTCACCTTCGACCAGCGCCACTTCCGCCTGATCCGCCCGTTGCAGGGAGGAGTGTTCACGCTGCTGCCGTTCGACGAGGACATCCCCTGACATCTGATACACTCCCTCCAATGCGCACTGCGATTGTGCCCACGGTGAGAACAACCCCGCGTCAATCACGCGGGGCTGCCATTTAGCGCGTCACCTCTTTTCTCTTTTCTCTTTCCCCTTTTCTCTCCCCCGCTACCCTTGTTTTCCAGGAAAGGTTCTTGCGCCATGCCGACTGATCGCGTCCAGCTTTACGACACCACTCTTCGTGACGGTTCCCAGATGGAGGGCATCTCGCTTTCGGTCGAGGACAAGATTCGGATTACGAAGAAGCTGGATGAGCTGGGCCTCGAATGGGTCGAGGGCGGCTTTCCCGGTTCGAACCCCAAGGATGCCGAATACTTCCGCCGCCTGAAGACGACCACGCTGAAGAACGCGAAAGTCAGCGCCTTCGGTGGCACCCGCAAGCCGAACATTACCTGCGAGACCGATGCCAACATCCAGAGCATGGTCGCCGCCGAAACGCCGGGCATCACGCTCGTCGGCAAGGCCAGCATGTACCAGGTGCGCGAGATCCTTGAAACCAGCGCCGAAGAGAACCTGGCGATGATCGCCGACACCATTTCCTACTTTAAGAAGCTCGGGAAGACCGTCTTCTTCGATGCCGAGCACTTCTTCGATGGCTTCGCCGATGACCCGGACTATTCGCTCCAATGCCTGGCGACGGCCGCGCGGGCCGGGGCGGAGGTGCTCGCCCTCTGCGACACCAACGGCGGGATGACGACGAGCGCCATGCTTCGGGCTATCGCCGCCGTGCAGGAACGCGTCACCGACACTCGCCTCGGCATTCACACCCACAACGACGCCGGCCTCGCCGTGGCAAACTCGCTGGCTGCGGTCGAAGCAGGCGTCTGGCAGGTGCAGGGCTGCGTGAACGGCTACGGCGAACGCTGTGGCAACGCCGACATCCTCACCATTCTCGCGAACCTGAAGCTGAAGATGGGCCTGGACGTGGTCGAGGACGAGCAACTTGCCCGGCTGACCGAGGTCTCGAACTACGTCTCCGAGCTTGCCAATTTGGTGCCGAATGGCGGCGCGCCGTACGTCGGCGGCTCGGCCTTCGCGCACAAGGCCGGATATCACGTCGCCGGGATGATGAAAGACGACAGGGCCTATCAGCACATCGATCCCGGGCTCGTGGGCAACGCTTCGCGGGTGCTGGTCAGCGAACTCTCGGGTCAGCGGAACCTGCTGATGAAGCTCCAGGAACTGGGCATCGACTACCCGCTGACGCAGGACGAAATCAAGCGCCTGCTCGAAGTGGTGAAGGAGAAGGAGAGCCAGGGCTATCAGTACGAAGGCGCCGAGGCGAGCTTCGAACTGCTGGTGCGGCGCTCCCTGCCGAACTACCGGGCGCCATGGGAACTCGAAGACTTCGTGATCGTTGAGCGTCGCAGGCGGGGCCGTTCCGAATCAGACAACGAGATGCTGGCCGAAGCCATGGTGAAGGTCATCGTCGATGGGCAACTGCAGCACACTGCCAACGAAGGCAACGGCCCCGTGAACGCGCTCGACGGGGCGGTGCGCAAGGCGCTCGTGCAGGCCTATCCGGCCATCGAACATGTGAAGCTGGTCGACTACAAGGTGCGCATCCTCGATAGCCAGGCCGCGACCGGCGCCCGCACCCGCGTCCTCATCGAAAGCACGGACGGCAACCGCTACTGGACCACCGTTGGTTCCTCCACGGACATCATCGAGGCCAGCTGGCTGGCCCTGAGCGATGCCCTCGAGTTCGCGCTCCTGGTGGCGGCAGCGCCGGCTTAGCCGAGTCGCTGCCCCGGGTTCAGCTCCCACGCTTCGCCATACTCCCGCAGCGCGATGAGCACGGGGATGAACGCCTTGCCCTTCGTGGTCAGCCGGTACTCCGCGCGGGGCGGGTGGTCGCTGTAGAACACCCGCTCGACCATGCCGTTCTCTTCCAGTCGTTTGAGGCGATCGGAAAGGAGGTTCGCCGAGATGCCGCCGAGCGATTCGTGCAGGGCCGAGAAGCGCTGACGGCCCCAGGAGAGGTTCCGGAGGACGAGGATCGTCCAGCGTTCGCCCACGACATCGAGCGTGCGGGCGACCGGACAATCGGCCTGTGATTCGTAGACGCGGGCTTCGTGCATTCCGATTCCTGCTCCCCTGGCGGACCAGTCCGCTTGACGTGGCCAACGATACTCCGTACAAACTGCGATAGTCACTATGTATTTTACTATTCACTCTGAAGGAGTCGCCAGATGACCCAGGAAGCCCCCGCCGGCCGCGTCACCCACGAACGCATTGGGCATACGTTGAAGATCACCATCGACAACCCGACCCGCCGCAATTCGTTCATCCCGGAAATGATGGACCAGCTTTCGGACGCGCTCACGTTGTTGGATTCGGAGCCGGAACTGCGTGTTGGGGTGCTTTGCGCCGAAGGAGGGCATTTCACTGCGGGCCTGGATATGCCGAAGTTCTTCGGGCCAGGCGCAACCAGTCGCGTGACGCCCGAAGGCAACGTCGATGTCTTCCAGCTGGCGAAGGTCTGCAGCAAGCCGATCATCACGGCTGTCCAGGGCATCACCTACACGGTGGGCATCGAGATGTTGCTGGCCGGGGACATCGCCGTGGCCGCCGAAGATGTGCGGTTCTGCCAGATGGAGGCGAAGCGCGGCCTCGCGCCACTGGCCGGCGGGCACTTCCGCTTCCTGACCCGCATGGGCTGGGGCGATGCCATGTACCACCTGTTGCTGGTCGACGAATTCGGGGCTCAGGAAGCCCTGCGCATCGGCCTCGTTCAGGAAGTCGTCCCGGTTGGCAAGCAAACAGAGCGCGCGCTCGAACTGGCCGAAATCATCGCCGCGAACGCACCGCTCGGCATCCAGGTGACGAAGAGAGCGGCCCGCAAATACATCGAAGTCGGAGAGGCCGCAGCCGCTGCCTCGATTGCCGACATTCGCGCCACCGTCATGGGCAGCGAAGACATGCAGGAAGGCATCCGCTCGTTCATGGAGCGGCGCCCGGCCGT
>JBDTNM010000286.1:0-4198 GCA_039933735.1 bacterium
CCGAGGTCGGCAGGCGCCATGCTCCCGGCTCTGAATGCCTCAGCCGGGATGCGCACTCGTGTTGTCTTGTTCGGGTCTGTTCCCGTGAGGCGGGCGGCAAGCTCCACGAAGGTGGCGGTCCCGCTGAACTCCGCTCCTGAGACGGCGATGGTCACGCCGCCGGATTCGGCGGTCACGTCTTGTGGGGAGGTCAGCGGCGGGGCGCTGCCGCCCTGCCGGTCGTTGACCGCCACGGCAAGAGCGACGGAAACGGCGAAGACAGCGACGATGGCGGCGGCGACGCCAATCTGTACTCTGCGGCGCATTAGCTGGTGCATCGCTCAACCTCCGTCCCCCGCTCTGGAGGGGCATGACGGTTATAGCACAATCGAGAGGGCAGTTTCTCCCGGCGGTCTGGCAGAGACGTTGCAACGAAGTCGTGCGTGCGGGAAATCAGGGACGTGCGGCGCCGCGCAACTGGCTCAGCGGTATCGCCTGCAAGTGAAGGTCGGAAATCCCTCGATCCGGGTACGCCCGGCTCAACGACTGTGCCTCGCCGTTTCGAAGTTCTAGCCTGCCGTCCGGCCCACCGAGGACGAAGTACGTGCCGCTTGCCGCGTCATACCGAAGATAGAGGACGTACTGCGCTCAGAGGAAGCGCGTCTCGCCGCGGTCAGGTGTCCCTGAGTCTGCCAAACGGACGCCGACGATGACTGTGGTGAGATCCGCGCAAGTGAGGAGAGATACCAGGCCGAAGTGACGGCCGATTGACGGTAGCATGTTAAGCCCGGTTCACTTTTTGTTTAGCGTACCGCAGCCGACACTGTGCTCAGGTCCACGTCGAACTGAGCCGGCGCCTGCGCGCGGCCCAGCGTGGTGCCGAGCCTCGAGAGATCGGAGCGATATCCGCTTGTGGTTTTGAAATACAGCAGGGATCCGTCGAGTTCAGCGATCCCCGGTTCCCCTGCAATGGCCAGATATGGCCCCAGCGCAGGATCGGAGACAGACCTCAAAAACAACACGTAGGATTCGCCTTTCACTATGGGAACGACTTCGTATTGGGCATCAATGAACTTTCCCGATGAGATTTCGACGCGGGCTGATGCGGCCGACCGCACATCGATCTCTGTCGGGATGACGCTGCCCTTCAGGCTCTGAGTGACGGAAAATCTGCGAACTACGTCCATCCGCGAATCCTGGTGGGACGTGTCTACGGGCGATTGTTCCTTCACTGGCTCCGTACGTTCGTCAACGAGGGTGGCAACTATTACGAATTGGGAAGCTGAGACCAGGGCGTCCATAGATTGGAACGTGATGCGACTGTCTGTCCCAAACGTCTGGGTGGATTCTTGGTCACCTTGAAGGTGTTGGAATCCGAACGCGCCGACGACTGTGGCCAGAGCAATGATGCTGACCACCAGTACGGCAAACTTTAAGACGGAGAGACGATTGGTAGAAGTGTGGCTAGTAGTTGTAGTCGTATTCATGGTCTCTCTCAATACCCGCACTGCGGAGCGAACCAATTGTTGGCGTAAATATGATTGATGCCGCACCAATCATCCGATAACGTTCCATTAAATGATCCGTCATTGATGCCCATAATGGCAGTATAGGAACTGTGTCCGAGACCAAGTAGGTGGCCGATCTCATGAGAGGCGACAGCTTGTCTACGGAATACCGTATCGGAATCCATATAGGCCCTGTTCTCCCAAACGTGGGCGTAATTCATCTTTCCGCCCGAACCCCCGCAGCCATAGTAAGTCACTCCTGACGCACCATTCGCCCCGAAATTCTTCGCCCCGAAAGTCCAATTCGGTTGCACAGAGCCTACGAAAGAAACGGGCGTCGCGGAGTTATTCCAATCCACGCGTGCCGCGTCGAAGGCGGACTGGTAAAGAGTTCCCGGTGGATTTAGCGGGTCGTTCGTATAGTAAGGGTAGAAAAGGTCCCATCCTCCCGAATATGGCTGATGGCATTCCTGGTCGAAGTTATCATATGCTAGCGCCCGTTCGGGGCTGAGGAGCTTCTGGCCGAGGGCGCCACCGAGAACTCCCATTAGGGCAGCGATTACGAGGATGAAGCCGCCGGGCCATTTCGTGCGACAGTAGCGCTTAAGGGCGACGTGCATTTGGCATTCTCCTTTTCGCGGCGAATCATCGTGTTTCCGTAAGAGATTGAGCAATCCCTCTCTTCGGCCACCCCCAAACGGCGGTAGTCACTCGGCGCCGCCCTCCCTAACCCACCACGCCGCCAGTGCAACGCGGTTGTCCACACCCGCCTTGTGGCAGGCGTTTGCCACGTAGTCCTTGACGGTTGATTCGGACAATCCGAGTTCCAGTGCGATCTGCTTGTTCGTCTTGCCCTCGGCCACGCAGGCCGCCACACGCCGTTCCTGCGGGCTCAGGTCCTGGTGCATCGCTCATCCTCCGTCCCTCCCGCTCACCGGGGGGGGGGGCATCAGTGGTATACCACTCTGCGAATCGCATTTCTACCAGTAAGACGTAAATAACCCGGTGAGTGGTTGTTCCCGGGGGCACGGCGCTGTTTCCGGGAGAGTTCGCTGGCCCTTCCGGGCCCAGCGGGGGCTGAGCCCCGCGACTCCACTTCCGCCTTTTGCCTTTCGACTTTTCACTCAATAAACGGTATACTTTGACTAGCGGTTTCGGCCCTTCCGCCCCCGCTCCCAGTCCTTCCATTGAAGGAGGAGAAGCCCTTTGAGCATCGAGCCCACCTCGAACGTCCGCCCCATCCAGATAGAAGACGAGATGCGCACGAGCTACCTCGATTACGCGATGAGCGTGATCGTTTCGCGCGCGCTGCCGGATGTCCGCGACGGGCTGAAGCCGGTGCAGCGGCGCATCCTCTGGGGCATGTACGAGGGCGGGGCACGGGCGGCGGCGGGCTACCGGAAGTCGGCGGCAACCGTCGGCGATGTGATGGGCAAATACCACCCCCACGGCGACCAGGCGGTGTACGACACGCTGGTGCGAATGGCGCAGGAATTCTCGCTGCGCTACCCGCTGATCGATGGGCAAGGCAACTTCGGGTCGGTCGATGGCGACCCGCCGGCGGCGATGCGTTACACGGAAGCGCGGATGTCGGCCATTGCCGAAGAGATGCTGCTGGATATTGACCAGAACACGGTCAATTTCGAACCGAACTACGACGGCCGCCACGAGCAGCCGAGCATCCTCCCGGCGCGCGTCCCGAACCTGTTGTTGAACGGTTCGAGCGGCATCGCGGTGGGCATGGCGACGAACATCCCGCCCCACAACTTCAACGAACTGGCCGATGCGATTGCTCTCCTTATAGATAGCCCCGAATCGACGCTCGATGACTTGCTGAAGATAGTGAAAGGCCCGGACTTCCCGACGCACGGCATTGCGCTTGTCGGCAAGGACAGCGAGCAGGTGCGGATGGCCTATGGCGAAGGCCACGGGCGGGTGGTGATGCATGCCCGGACGACGATCGAGGAATCGACCCGGGGCCGCACAGCGATCATCGTGACCGAACTGCCCTACCAGGTAAACAAGGCGCTGCTGGTCGAAAAAATCGCCGACCTCGTCCGCGATAAGAAGATCGAAGGCATCGCCGACCTGCGCGACGAATCGGACCGCACCGGGATGCGCATCGTCATCGAGCTCAAGAAAGAAGGCTCGGTGACGCAGGTGAAGAACCTGCTGTTCAAGCACACGGCGATGCGCTCCAGCTTCTCCATGAACATGATGGCGATCGTCGGTGGGGCACCGCGGCGCCTCGGCTTGAAGCGGGCACTTGAACTGTTCATCGAGCATCGGCGCGAAGTGGTGCGCCGGCGCACGGAGTACCAGCTCGAGAAGGCGAAGGAACGCGAGCACATCCTGACGGGCCTGCTCAAGGCGATCGAGATGCTGGACGCGGTGATTGCCACGATCCGGGCGTCCGAATCGGCGAACAACGCGCTCGACCTTCTGCAGGGCACCGGTACGGTCGTGGCGGAGCGCCTTCCGGCGAACAGCCCGGCTGCCTTGCGCCAGCTGGCGCGGGCCAACCCGTTCGACTTCTCGGAACTGCAGGCGCGGGCGATCCTCGATATGCAGTTGCGGCGGCTGGCGGCACTCGAACGCAATGCGCTGCTTTCGGAATACGAAGACCTGATCAAGAAGATCGCCGAACTCGAGGACTTGCTCGCGAACCCGCGCAAGATCGACTTCGTCATCCGCGACGACATCCAGGACCT
>JBDTNM010000287.1:0-4190 GCA_039933735.1 bacterium
GTCGGCAGCGCGGACGAATCCCTCGCCGGCGCCGGCGAATACGTCACCTCTGGCTTCACCGCCGGTTCGGTCACGGTCACCGCGCCAGCGACAGCTACACCAACTTCGTCGGCCAGCCCGACTTCGACGCCGAGCGCTTCGGCAACTCCCAGCCCGACCGCAAGCCCCACCGCTACCCCGCAAGTCCCGGCGACGCCCGCACCCGGCGCCCCGGCGAGTCTGTTGGCAGGTAGCGGTGGGGCGGCTTCGGGGTCCACCTTCACGACAACGACGGCCGCCAGCCTGGGCGTCTCGACGGCCAAGCCCGGCTCCTTCGCTATCACGCTCACCTTTGACCCCGGCATCGCCACGGTCGAAAAGGTGACCGCCGCGGACGGCTGGAGCTTCGCCCCTCAGCCCTCGTTCGATAACGTCGCCGGTACGGTACACGTCAGCGGCCTGCGCTTCAGCGACTGCTCGAGCTATTGCCCGCTGTTCACCATCGAATGGAAGGCTGTGGCCGCCGGTTCCGGCATGCTGCAACTCCAGGGCAACGCGAACCAGGTGCTCGGCGCGAATGGCGCGAACCAGCCGGCATCGTTCACACCCGGCGCCATCACGGTCACGCCGCTTGTAGGCCCTGCAGCTCCCGCTGCGGCGAAGCCCTCCGCCGAAGCCCAGGATGTGCCGGTGCTTCCGCACACCGCTGGCTGGAACCTTCTCACCTGGGGCGGAGAAGCGATGACGCCGCAACAGGCGCTCTCCGCTTCGAACCCGAGCACCATCGAAGTCATCTACGTCTGGGATTCCTCGGTTGGGAAGTGGCGCCGCTACGGCCCTAGCCTCCCGGGTTACCTGAACGACCTGACCACGGTGAAGCCCGGCGACGTGATCTGGCTCAGTTCAACCCACTAAGCCGCCACGCATAAACCAAAAGGCCTCGCTCTCCAACGGAGAGCGGGGCCTTTTCGCGTTCTGTTGTCGACGCGCCTACTCGGCGGCAGCTTTTTCGGTGATGTAGCGCCCGATGCGGATGCTTGAGGGGATCCCGCCACCCGCCTTCGCGAAAGCCAGGTCCAGCCGTGCTTCGGAGAGGACGCGTGCCGCCTCGGCCTGGTAATCCGCCGAAAGGGCCTTGGACCGTGCCGAAAGCGCGGGCAATTCGGCTGCCAGCTTCGCCGCCTCGGCCTTGTCGGAATCGCCAGCGGCCTTGTCCGCGGCCGCTTTCGCTAATTCGAAGGCACGGGTGCTGAGCGTGTGGAGTTCGCGCTTGATTGCTGCTTCAGAGGGCTTCTTCGAGGTCGGCATGACGGGTCTACGCTTTCTTCTTGGCCAGTACCGCATTGAACTTCGCTTCGTCCAATGCTTCGGCGTGCGTTTTCAGCGTATCAAACGTCCCCGCGCCCTTCAGTTCGTTGACCTTCGCAATCACCGTATCCGGGTTCCCGAAGTACGCGTCCGCCATGATTGGCTGGCCCACGAGGTTCTGCAGTCTCAGTGTGAACTTCACCTGGTCGGGATACGCGGTCACGCTCGGGACAGTAACACCAGCCATGCTCAGCGCCTTCCGGGCGAGCAACTCGGTGAACCCCTCGTTGAACGTTTCGCCCATCTTGTCCCGGAAGGTGCCCTGGGCGTTGTTGTGGAGAATTTCGTGCGCGGTGGCGGTAACGAGCGTCGTCTGGCCGTTGACGTAAACGACTCCCTGCCAGGCAAAGCCCTCGGTCAATACCCCCGCGGCGGCGTCATCCTTGGCGCAGTCACCCGCCGCCCAGAGGTTGCCGTCATCCCGCACGATCCCGGCTGCGATGCAGACCTCGTCGTACTTCGCGGCGCATGCGGGCTGGTCAGCGAGGACTTCGACGGTGCCGGGGACGATGTCTTTGACCCCGCCGAACGCGCCCTGGAGGATCTTCTGCGCGCTCGCCAGGCTCATTGCACCTGGAGTCAGCTTTTGCTTTTTCTGGAAGGCCTTGCCTTCGGCCGTCGCCGCGCCAACCTGGGTCGTTTCCTGGGTCTTCGTCCGGGTCGCCTCAGGCTTCATCTGCTTCTTTAGCGCGATCTCTTCGACCTGGGTACCTTTGGCAGGTAACTCAGCACCCGGCGGATGGCGCTGGACGAGAAGGCTGGTACGCGAGATCAGATTGCTCGCGGCGCGGTTCCCCGCCAGCCGCTGCACCGCACGGACCTGGTTCGAAGCCGGCCCCGTCCCGCGAGCCTCTTTCAGCGAAACTGTTGCTGAGGGAAGGTACGCAGGTGCGATGGACTCCGACTTTGACTCACGCAACGCGTGCCGATCCTCAGCCTGCTCCGTTGCATGCGCCGGTCCAGAAGAATTCATTCACGAGCACAATACGCGAATTCGTGCTGAAGGCCTCCTAGAAACACATCAGAACTCGCACCGGCCGTAGGACCGGGGACTCAGCGCTCCATGATCACCTGGCCGAGGGCCAGCACTTTGTCGATCCGGATGAGGACTGCCGCTCCTTTGCGCTCAGGGTCGCGGTCGAGTTCAAGCGCGATCGTGCGGTCCATGATCTCCTGGCGGACGGGGCCCTCGGTCAGCACTTCTGCCTGGCCGAACATCTTCCAGACGGTCCGGGTCGCCATGTTCCGATAGAGCAGGCACACGCCGGGATTCTCTTTGAGGTTGCGGTACGTGGTGCCCAGGGCGCGCTCCCAGAAGGCCACGTGCTCGTTGTCATAGACCATTGCGCTCCCTTTGAACGCGATATCAGGCATCCCGTCGGCGCCGGCACTGGCAAAGATCACCGGAGCGGCATCTGCGAGCGAGGTTTCGAAGGCGGTCTTCATTTCATCGGTCAGTGCAATGGGCACGGTGAGTCTCCTGCGTGGTAGTTACTTAGCGTCGGCAGCTTATCAGCGGTAATCGGCGCCATCTACTGTCCGAACGGGCTGTCTGCGGATTGAACGAAGGTGATGGTCGCATGCGCCGAAGTCCCGTACCGTTCGGCCCGATGAGGCGGCACTTTCGGCTTGGCTGAATCAACGGTAATGGCGGCGCGTCGCCGTGTTCGCAATCCCGAATCGCGGACGGCGTTGGGCATGCTCATTGCGCTTACGGCGATAGCCCCCATCTCGATCGACATGTTCCTCCCGTCGATGCCCGACATGGCCGACGAGTTTCACACCAGCAAGGGCGCGGTAAGCCTGGCCGTGACGCTGTTCTTGCTTGCCTTTGCGGCCTCGCAGTTGGTTTACGGGCCGGCTTCTGATCGGTTCGGGCGGCGGCCGGTCATGTTCGCGGGACTCGGGCTCTATGTCGTCGGGGCGGCCCTTTGCCTTGGCTCCCAATCCGTTGAAATGCTGCTCGCCGGCAGAGTGGTGCAAGGACTTGGCGGTGGGGCGGGCCCTGCGATTGCTTCGGCCATCGTGATTGATGTCTACAAGAAAGAACGGGCGCTCAAGGCGCTTGCGGCAATGACGTCAGTCACGGCCCTGGCGCCGATGCTGGCCCCGATCCTCGGCGGGTTCCTGCATGACGTGGCCGGATGGCGCGCCGTCTTCGCCGTGCTGGTTTGCGTGGGGTGTGGGCTCACGTTGGGTTACGCCTGGATTCTTCCCGAAACGAACGAACAGCGAGACCCGCGCGCGCTCCACCTCAGGGGCATGGTTCGCAACTACCGAACGCTCTGGTCCACCCCGATCTTCGCCGCCCATGCACTGCTACTCGCGCTCATGTTCTCGGGCCAGCTGGTGTTTATTTCGTCATCTTCGTTCGTGCTCGTCGATGACCTTGGGTTGTCGCCCCAGCTGTATGGATTCAGTTTCGGACTCATGGCGGCGGGCATCATGGTTGGGGCGAACGTTTCGCGGCGCCTTGTTGGAAGCTGGTCGCCACGGCGCATCGTCGTGACCGCCTGCTCCATGGGTGGCGCGGCCAGCGCCACAATGGCGTTGATGGCACTTTCCGGCCTCGAGGGAGTGGCCTTGATCGTCTTTCCGATGATTTTCATGGGAGCTGCCATGGGAATGAGCGGACCGGCCGCCCGCGCCACAGCGCTGACGCCCTTCCCCCAGATGGCTGGACTCGCGGCGGCCGTAATGGGTTTCTCCCAGATTGGAATCGCTTCGGCCTACAGCATCAGCTACAACGGGCTGCTCACGCCCGGCCCGAAGACGATGACGTGTTCGATCGCGGTTGCTTCGCTGTGCGCCCTGGCGGTGGCAGTGGTCGTGGGTGGGCGCGG
>JBDTNM010000288.1:0-4181 GCA_039933735.1 bacterium
GTAGCCGAACCAGCGCTGGCGGCGGGTGGTGGCGAATTCTTTCTTCTCTTCGGCCATTGCGAGGCTGGCCTCACGCAGCGGTGCGACCGGGTTCGGGCCGCTGAAGAAGTCGGCTTCGAGCTTGGCGACGGTGTCGTTGCCGAATTCGATGTAGCAGGTCCCGTTGCCCTTGAAAGGCGCGACATCGCCGCCGCGAAGGCCGGCGATGATTTCGTTGGCGACCACGATGGCGGCGTTTTCGGAGAAGACGCCGGCCTTGGGCGAGCCGACGCTGGTGACATCGCCGACGGCGTAGACGTTCGGGAACTTCGTCAGCAGGTTGTTGCGGGCGACGGGGATCCAGCCACCTTCGACCAACGGCGAGTTCGCCACGACTTCCGGAACGCGGTGTTTCGGTACGCCGAGGAAGAGGTCGTAGGGGAGGGTGCCTCCGTCGGCGAGATGAGCTGTTTTGGTCGCGGGGTCGATCGAGGTGACGAGCGTTTGGGGGAGGAATTCGATACCGCATTCGGCGAAGCGTTCGAGGATGGCTTTCGAGCCATCGGGGGAGGGTGGGATGGGCCGGGGGAAGGGCGTGGCGACAGTGATCGAGACGTCATCGCGCTGGCCGTGTTCGCTGAACCATTGATGGAGGAGCATGGCCATTTCGCAGGGCGCGGGCGGGCACTTGAAGGGTTCGGCGAGAACTGAGACGAGGACGCGGCCCTTCGTGAACGACGGCAGATAGTCTTTCAGCCGCAGGCAGCCGTCGAGCGAGTAGAACTCGTGGCCACCTTCGATCAGGCCCGGGGTGGCAGCGAAGTCGTATTCGGCGCCGAGGGCGACGACCATGATGTCGGCTTCGTACGTGCCGCCATCGGTGACGACGCGGCGGGCGACGGGGTCGATGGAGGTGATGTTCTCGCGCTTGACGGTGACGCCCGGCTTGGCGATGTCCTTGTAGTAGGCGCGGACCTGTTCGAGTGTCTTCCAGCCGAAGAGCACATCGAACTTGGCGAAGCCGAACACGAAGGATTCGCCCTTGTCGATGAGGGTGATGGTGACGTCGCTGCCGAGGGCATCGGACAGGCGGGTGGTGAGTTCGAGTCCGCCGAAACCGGCGCCGAGGACGAGCACGTTAGTAGGCATGCGAGGGAGTGTAACGGCTCCCGGATTGCGCGTTGCACGGGCCGAACTACGTGCGTTGTGGCGGCGCGAGGGTGTTGTGGAACTGTTCGATCTGCCACTGCTCGCCGTGCTTCACCGCAACGAAGCTGAAGACGGCCCGGTTTTCGCCCGCCATCGGCCCGGTTGGGACCTGGAGCGTCGAACGTACTTGCGCGCCGATAACCCCCGGCGCCAACTCGCGAGCGGCAAGCAGTTCGTATTTGTTCACGCTGTCCTTAAAGATGCCCGTCAGGATGCGGACGTGGCCCTCCGCTATCTCCGGGCGGCCCTTGTGGTAGTCCGCCCGGATGTCCACAAAGTCGGCATCATCGGTGAAGGGAGCGGCGAAGCCCGGCCCATCCGCCCGGTTCCAGGCAACCTCTAGCTGGCGCATCAGGGCCGTCGCGATCTCCGTTGTGTCGTCAGTCATACCCATCCTCCTCTCGCGACGCCGAATCTTACGCGGCCTCGCGGGGAGGATCATGCGCGGTCGCGCATCATGCCTCCCTTACGGTCGGGCCGGGAATTTGTGTGGTGTGCCTTTTCGGGTCGGAGCGGCGCCGGACGGCCTCCCTTACGGTCGGGGCTAGTGATTAAAGGGTTACTCGCGGGCGATTTCGGCCATGAGTTCGATGGCGGCATCGTCGCCGTTGATCGTGAGGCCGGTGGCGATGCTGTCGGCCCAGGCCTTGTAGCGCTCGCGGATGCGGGCCGGTGTGCCCACGAGTGAGCCTTCGTCGCAGAACTCGTCCGGAACCGCTTCGATGGCTTCGCCTTTGCGATGCGCAAGGAAGAGTTCCTGGATGGTCTTGGCGGCATCGCCGTAGCCTCGGCGGACCATCATGTCGTTGTGGAAGTTCGTGTCCTTGTGGCCCATGCCGCCGACGTAGAGGGCGATGTTCGGCTTCATTTTGCGGAAGGCTTCGCGCACGTCATCGGTGATGATGACGGTGACGCTGGACTGGATTTCGAAGTCTTTCCAGCCCTTGCCGTTGCCGGCGCGGGCGAAGCCTTCTTCGATCCAGGGCTTGTACATGGCAGCGGTCTGGGGGACGAAGCCGAGCGGGAGGATGCCGTCGGCGACTTCGGCGGCCATGCGCACGTTGGTTTCCGTGCCGCTGCCCAGCCAGACCGGGATGTTGGGATTCATGTGGAGGATGGACTTGAGCGGCTTGCCAACGCCCATGGCGCCGGGGCCGGTGTAGGGGAGCTGGAATTCTTTGCCATCGTGGGTGACCGGTTCTTCGCGGGCGAAGACCTTTTTCATGATCTGGACGTAGTCTTTGAGGCGGTAGTAGGGGCGGCCCCAGGGCTGGCCGTACCAGCCTTCGACGATCTGGGGGCCGGAAACGCCGAGGCCGGCAATCATGCGGTTGCCTCCGGCGAGGGCATCAACGGTTGCGACCTGCATGGCGCACATGGCGGGGGCGCGGCCGGCGAGCTGCATGATGCCGGTGCCGAGGCGGATCTTCTTGGTCAGGGCGGCGATGTAGGCGAGCGGCGTGATGGCGTCGGAGCCGTAAGCCTCGGCAGTCCAGACGGAGTCATAGCCGAGGTTTTCGGCGTGGATGACTTTTTCGATGGGAAGGCGCATGTCGGCGCCGGAGTAGCCGACGGAGATGCCGAGTTTCATTGGTGTGGCCTCGTGTAGGAGAAGTGCGCGAACGGTAGCAGGAGCGGGGGGAAAAGAGAAAAGGAAAAAGAGGAAAGAGGAAAGAGGAAAGCACCACAGAGGCACAGAGATACAGAGACACAGAGGGTTTGTTTGGTGGTGGGAATCGGTGGCGGTGGTTGGGGTAATTTGGCCGCCTCCCTGACGGTCGGATCTAGGATGTTTTGGGGGAGAGGGCGGACATGAGCATTTCGATGGCGAGGTCGGCGGTGGCTTCGAGGTCGAAGGCGCCGGGGGCGAGGAGCCACTGGAGTGCGACGCCGATGATTGCGCCCTGGTGGCGGGCGGCGGCCGCATCCGGATCGAGATCGGGGCGGTAGTAGCCGCGTTCCTGGCCGGCGCGGATGGCGCGGGCGGTGACATCGCGGAAGCCCTGGTAGAGCGCCTGGACCTGGGAGTGGAGGGCGGCGTTGTCGCGGCCGCTGGCGGAGAAATTGAGGAAGACTTCATGGGCGACCGGGTCATCGCGGGCCTGGAGGATGGCGGCGCGGCTGGCGAGGCGCATTTGTTCGACCGGGTCGCTGCTGGCGGCCATGGCGGCGGAGACGGCATCGCTGAAGATTTCGCGGCTGCGTTCGAGCACGCCGGAAAGCAGTTCGGCTTTGTCTTTGAAGTGGTAGGAGATGAGGCCGCGGCTGACATTGGCTTCGCGGGTTATTTCGTCGACCGAGGTTTCGTTCCAGCCTCTCGCGGCCATGACGCGGACGGTTGCGTCGATGATCTCCTTGCGGCGGGTAGCGGTGATATTTGCGCGAGCCACAAAGGAGTCCCGAGGGGTGAGTACGCGCCGGGAGCGGTCGCGTCTATGCCCGAGACTAGCCGACGGTGCGCTTCCCGGCGATTGATTTGTCGTCTTCGATATCGGCGAGGAACTGGAGGACTTCCTGAGAGTAGGCCTCCGGGCGGCGGGCAGGGATGCCGTGGCCCGTCTCTTTGAAGCGGAGGTAGCGGGCTTCGGGAAGTTCGCGAACCATGACTTCGCAGGCGCTAAGGACGGGGTCTTCATCGCCGATGCAGACAAGGGTGGGGACGGAAATGCGTTCGCGGAGGACGGGCAACAGGTTCGGGCGTTCGCGGCGGACTTTCGCGGCGCCGAGGAAGCCATCGCGGCTCATGCGGGCGTAGCGGTTGCGGATGCCATCGGCGATGAACGGGTCGGAGATATCACGGGCGGCGCGCTTGCCGAGTTCGGCCGGGCCGAAGCGGTCGACGATATCGGCCTGGGCATCGATGCCGGCTTCGCGATTGCGATACTTGTCGTCGTATTCGGGATGGTCGTAGGCAGCCGAGGTGTCGCTGAGGATGAGTCCGGCGAGGCGCTCGGGCCAGGTGGTGGCGAACTGGAGGGCGACCATGCCGCCGA
>JBDTNM010000289.1:0-4154 GCA_039933735.1 bacterium
GCTCACCGAACAAGCAGCACGCCAGCCACGAGCAGTCCGTACGAAATCACCGCCACCCGAAGCCAACGCTTGCCCAGCTTCCGAGCGAGGCCGACGCCGAGGTAACCGCCAACCAACGCGCCAATGGCCATCACCAGTGCGGGCGCCCAGCGCACGGGCCCAAAGGCGACGAAATAGAGCACGGCGACCAAGTTGATGAGAGCCGAAAGAAGGCCCTTCAAAGCATTCGAATGTTGAAGGTCGTCGGGGAGCAAAATGCCCAGCACCGCCAGCGTCAGGATCCCGAGGCCCGCGCCGAAGTAGGCGCCGTAGCCGGCGAGCACGAAAATCGCCAGGTGAAGCACGACCGGCACGTGCTCTTCGTGTTGGGCAACGAGCCGATGGGATTGTGCCCAACGCGCGATCGGGTCTTGAAACGCCATCACGAGGCAGGCGAAAACGATCAGGAATGGCACCAGCGCTTCGAACGCCGAGTCGGGTGTTTTCAACAGGATCGCTGAGCCTACAAGCGCGCCGAAGATGCTGGGCAGCGTCAGAAGTGTGATCCGGCGCCTTTGCCGCTTCAGTTCGCCGCGATAGCCGTAAGAACCCCCTACGTACCCCGGCCAGAGCGCCACCGTGTTCGTCACATTCGCGGCCTTCGAGGGATACCCGGCCGCAAGGAGTGCTGGGAAACTCACCAGCGAGCCTCCGCCGGCAACAGCGTTGATAGCCCCGGCGGCAAAGGCGGCAGCGGCGAGTCCGGAGGCCTGCAGAGGGTCCATGGCAACCGCGAACGCTCGCCGAAAGGGAACCTACGCGCCAGTCCCGTACCATGCCTGCGTGGACGAACGCACCCTCCTCACGTTCGATATGGACGGCGTCCTCTGCCGACCTCCGTTCGGGTTTAACCCGGGCGCCGGCCACAGTAAGAATCGCGACGCGCCGGGAAAACGCGGACTGCTCTGGGCCACCGAGAGTTGGCGCTATCGTCTCCGAAAGCCCATGCCGGGTGCAGTTGAAGGTTTCCGCCGCCTGGCCGAAAGCTACCGGTGCGTCGTCGTTACGGCCCGAGGCGCGGCTGCGGAAGGCCCGACGCGTGCATGGTTCGAGCGCTACTTCGGCGCGGTCCCCGAACTCCATGTTCGGCCCCACTGGAATGAAACTTCGGCTCAGTACAAGGCCCGCAAGATGCGCGAGTTGCGGCCGCTCGCCCACTTTGAAGACGACCCATTCACCGCCGCCTGGGCTGCAGAACTGATCCCGGAGGTCTTTCTCGTCGATTGGCCCCGGAATCGGCACCTCGCAGGCCCGAACATCCATCGCATCCAGGACCTCGCCGAGTCGCTCGAAGTCCTTTCCCGGTCCTGACCGCGTCCGATGTCCGTGGCCTTTGCCTTTCGCCGCCTGGCTCTCCATAGTTCCCTGCTGCGAGAACGAGGAGGCTGATCATGCTCGAAGTCTGGACCAACTCCGCGGGCCTGCCCTCGGCTGTTGCCCGCCGGGCCGAATCCGCTGAGGCGGCCGGTTACGACGGTGTCACCACCGTCGACTCGCAGAACCTTTCCGGCGACTGCTACATCGGCCTCGCCCTCGCCGCCACCGGGACATCGCGCATCAAACTCGGTACCGGCGTGACGAATACGTTCACCCGGCATCCCGCGGTGACGGCCTGTGCCATTGCCACCGTCCAGGCCGTGTCGCAGGGGCGAGCGGTGCTCGGCATCGGGCGGGGCGACTCGGCGCTGGCCCATCTTGGTTTCTCGCCGTCGCCCGTTTCGAAGTTCGAAGACTACCTCTGGCGGCTACAGGGCTATCTGCGCGGGGAAGAAGTGCCGTTCGAAGCCGCCGGTAACGTCGATGCCTTGCGTCTGGCCAACCAGCCCACCAGCAGCAAGATCGAGTGGATTCGGCCTGGTCGCTATCCGAAAGTGCCTGTCGATGTAGCCGCCACTGGTCCGAAGGTCATCGCCGCTGCAGCGCGCCACGCTGACAGCATTAACTTCGCCGTAGGCGCCGACCCCGCTCGCATCCACTGGGGGATGGAGACTGCCCGCGAGTCCCGCCGAAAAGCTGGCATCGAAGGCGAGATGGGCTTTGGCGCCTATGTGAATGTTGTCGTCCACGACGACCCCGAGGTCGGCAGGCGCATGGGCGAAGGCGGCGTCTCGCTGTTCGCTCGCTTCTCCGCCATGCACGGTAGCGCCGTCGGCCCCACCACCGCCGAAGAGAAGCGCGTGATGGAAGGCATCCACGACGCCTACGACATGACGCGCCACAGCCGGGCTGGCAGCCCCCAGGCCGCAGTCATCACAAGCGAGTTCGCCACCGAGTTCGGCATCTTCGGCGATTCGAACTACTGCCTCGAACGGCTCAAGGCGCTCGTCAGGCTGGGGCTTACGCGCCTCATCGTCGTCGGCAGTTCGGCAGGCTCGAACCCCGATGAAGCGACCCGCGCCGAAAAGCGGTTCGTCGAAGAGGTCCTCCCCGGCCTCCGCTGAATTCTCCATCCGCGACCCATCCCACCACGGAGCCTCACATGAAGCGCGTCACCGGCATTGGCGGCATCTTCTTCAAGGCAAAAGACCCACCCGCGCTGCAGGCCTGGTACCAGCGTCATCTCGGGATTGACGTTCAGGACTGGGGCGGGACTTCGTTCAGTTGGGCCGATTCGGATGGCAAGCCCACAAGTGGGTCGACCGCGTGGTCCATTCACCCGCAGGACGCCGAGGAGTTCGCTCCGAGCACGTCCGCGTTCATGGTCAATTACCGCGTGGAAGACCTTCATGCCCTCATCACGGCTCTCAAGCAGGAGGGCTGCAACGTTCTCGAAAAGCTCGATGAGTCTGAGTACGGCAAGTTCGGCTGGGTCATCGATCCCGAAGGAAACAAAGTCGAACTCTGGCAACCACCCGGGGGTCAATGACGCGCAGCCCGGGCCCGAAGTCCTCGATCAGGCCTTCCAGCCCAGCCACTCACAGACTCCCTTCCCCATGACCCATTCCAGGTCCTCGCCTTTGAGCCAGGCAAGGTGGTCCGTGAAGAGGTGGATGCATTCGTAGTAGGTGCAGGGCATGCGGGTCAGGTCGGTGCCCCAGAACATGCGCTTCGGCCCGAACGCCTGGAAGAGCTGTTCGAGGTGTGGGTGCATGTCGCGGAACGGATACTGCTCTTGTGACCAATGCGGGATGCCCGTCGCTTTGACGGCGATGTTGGGGTGCTTCGCGAGAGCGCACACGGCCGGCAGGTCATCCCAGACGCTGGGGTCGTTCGGACGCAGGCTGACGCCCACGTGGTCGATGACGAATTTGAGGGCGGGGTATCGTCCTGCCAGCCGGTCGAGTACGTCGAGTTGGCCTGGCACAAGCACCATCAGGGGGATTCCGGCGGCTTCGGCGGCGGGCCACAGCCAGTCGGCTGAGCCGTCGCTCAGAAGGTGGCGGTTGAAGCGGTTGTGGAAGGTGAAGCGCATCCCCAGCATGCCGGACTGCTGGCGCCAGCCCGCGACGAGTTCACGGCTGGCGGGATCGGTCAGCGAAAGGCGACCCATGACACCGAAGCGGTCCGGGTAGGTGGCCGCGGCTTCGAGTGCGAGGTCGTTGCGTTCGCCTTCCCACGAAGGCGGCACGAGCACGACGCGGTCGACGCCCGCCAGGTCCATCTGCAGGAGAAGCGTCTCCTTGCTGATGGGGTAGGGCTTCTGAGCCTCTGCGGCGCGGTCGGTAGGCCACGGACGTTCGGGAGTGCTCGCGCCCCAGATGTGCACCTGCGCGTCAACGATCAGCATGTCAAGCGAACTGGGAGGTGAACTGGTTCATGTCGAAGTAGTCTCGCCACGCAGTGATCTTGCCGTCCTTCAGTTCGAACACGCCGACGACCGGCAGGGAAACGTTTTTATCGCCGACGGTGAAGCGGTCGATGCGTTCGTTGATGACGACATCCCCGTTGGATACCTGGTGGACGATTTCCCAGCCGGCGGACTGCATCCGGTCCTTCCAACCACCGATGGCATTGGCGATGGCCTCTCGGCCGTGGATCGGGGCGACGGGGATGTTGTGGTAGATGGCGTCGTCGCTGAAGTAGGCGCTGATCCTGGCGGCATCCGGGGAAGAATCGAACTCTTTGACGAAGTTGCTGACGATGGTTTCGTTCGAGGTGGTCATTTGGCTTCTCCG
>JBDTNM010000290.1:0-4071 GCA_039933735.1 bacterium
TCGAGGCCGCCCAGGCGATCGTCGCCCAGGCCATGGGCCCGGTCCGCCGCAAGCTCCCGGACGAGCGCCAGGCCATCACCCACAAGTTCCGCGTCGGTGAACAAGAGGGCTACATGACCGTTGGCCTCTTCGATGACGGCACGCCCGGCGAGGTCTTCATCAACGTCAACAAGCAGGGCTCCACCGTCTCCGGGCTGATGGATACCGTCGCCATGCTCACCAGCTACGCGCTGCAGTACGGCGTGCCGCTGACCGAACTTTCGGCGAAGTTGAAGAACACCCGCTTCGAACCGAGTGGTCCGACCAGTAACCGCCAGATCCCCATCTCCACGAGCATCGTCGACTATGTGTTCCGCTGGCTCGAGTTGAAGTTCGGTGGGGCAGCGGCCGCGGCCATTCAGCCAACGCTCATCCCCGCGGACCAGGTGGCGGAGAGCACCGGTGCGAGCGTCACCGCGACCCATCACTCCGACGCTGTCGCGAGTGGTGTGGGCTGCCCGGAATGCGGCGCCGTTCTCTACTACGCCGAAGGCTGCCTCATCTGCCACAACTGCTTCTACAACAAGTGCGGCTGAGGTAGGGCATCGTTCGACCAGGCTAATCTCCAAAGGCCCCGGATTCCGGGGCCTCTTGGTATACTCCGTTGCATGGCAGAGCCTGTGACGAAAGACGAATTGCATCGGCTGATCGATAGCCTCCCCGAAGGAGCGACCTGGGACGACATCAAATACATCGTATACGTCCGGGCAGAAATCGAAGACGGCCGCCGTTCGGCACGGGAAGAGCCCACTTTCAGCACCGAAGAAGTGCTTGAAGAATTTGGAGCCGGCAAAGGCCAGTGAGGGTTCGCTGGACGTCGAAGGCGCGGGCGAACCTCCGGCGACTCCACCGCGAGCGCAGCCGATTCTCGATCGACTCCGCCGATGAGCTGGTAAGCAGAATCGGGGTGCGTGTTCGCCAGCTCGAAGCGTTCCCGGATTCTGGACGGGCCGTCCCCGAATTCAGCAACGACTACATCAGGGAACTGATCGAGGACGGGTTCCGCGTCATTTACGAACGTTTCCCAGACCGCGTTGAAATCATCGCCATCATTCCCGGCCAGATGTCACTCGAGCACTGATCCCTACTCGCCGCTCCACGTCACCTTCGGCGTCCTCGCCGCTCCCGCGACGTACACCGCGACGGCCAGCGCACCCAGCACAACGAAATCAATCCCCAGCCCGATGAACGTCGCGTCGCCGTTGGCGTACGTCGCAAGTTCGAGCGCGTCAACGGCGTACGTCAGCGGGTTCACGAAGGCCAGGATCCGCAGCCAGGTTGGCAGGTCATGTATCGGGAAGAACGCGCCGGAGAAGAACAACAATGGAAACAACGCGAGGTTCATGAGCAGGTGGAACCCCTGCATCGTCTGAATGCGTGACGCCAGCGCCTGGGCGAGCCCGGTCAGCATCAGGTTCACCAGCACCACCGCCGCCAACGCAAGGGCAATGCCGGGGAGCACCCCGTACTGCCATTCGAAGTCCACGAACGGCGCGGCAACCAGCAAGACAATCAGCGCCTGCACCACACCGATAGCCAGCGCCGCCAGCGACTTGCCCAGCAACAGCACTCGCGGCGAATGCGGCGTCGAGAGCATCAGCCGCAGGAGCCCGCTGTCGCGGTCGCGGTAGTACGAAGCGCTGGAAAATGTCGATGAGAACACGGACGTCATCACCACGGTCCCGGCGACGAGATAGGCCGTGAAGTTCCCGGCTTCCAGGTTCGCGGGCTTGAGGCCCTTCGAAACTCCATTGCCCAGAAACACCAGGAAGAGCAGCGGCGTCAGCATCGAGCTGTAGAGCTGGGAGCGTGAGCGGACGACCGCCATCAAGTCACGTTGCGCGAGCGTGAGTGCGGCGTTCACTTGGCTGACCCCTCCGTCCGGCGTCGGACGTGCTGGAAATAGGCATCTTGGAGCGAGGCCGTTGCGATGGCGACCGAACGGACACCACCCGCTACAGCTTCGAATAGCCGCGGGACGAAGGTCGATGCGTCGTCCGTGGTCACTACGACCGTGTCGCCGTCCTGGGCAATCGCTCCGGTGCCGGGTATCGCGGCAATCTTCGCGAGTTGGCCCGGGGATGCATCGAGGAGCGTGATCCGCACGGATTCGCGGCGCAGGCCGGCCTTGAGAGTTGCCGGCGTACCGCTGGCGACGACTTTCCCGGCCTGAACGAACACCACGTTGTGGCAGACTGCGTCAGCCTCGGCGAGGTCGTTTGTCGCGAGCAGGATGGTTGTCCCTTCAGCGCCGTCCAGCAGTTCGCGCCAGAGCACCGACCGCTCTTCGGCGTCGATGCCCGTCGTCGGCTCGTCGAGAAGCAGGAGGTCGGGCTGATGCAGCATCGCGCGGACGACTTCCAGCCGCCGGCGCATGCCTCCCGACAAACTGCCGATGCGATCATGAGCGCGAGTGCCCAGCCCAAATCGCTCCAGCAACTGAAAACTCCGCGCATGGAGCTCGCCCGAGGGTACGCCGAACAATCGACCGGAGAACTTGAGGTAATCAGTGACCTTCATCAGCGGATCGGAAGTGTTCTCCTGGAAGACCGTCGCCACTCTTTTCAGCAATTCGCGCGATGGTGCTTCGCCGAAAATCTCGAGGGTCCCGGAATCAGGCGATTGCATCGCGGCCAGCAGAGCGATGAAGGTACTTTTCCCGCTCCCGTTCGGGCCTAACAGCCCAAAGACGCCGCCCCTCGGCACGTCCAGCGTGAAATCATCCAGGGCGATGCGGTCGCCGTAGCTCCGGGCAATGTTCACGGCTCGCACAGCGATTTCGGTCATTCAACCGCCAGTGTCACATACGGAACGCCACATACAACCGGCACGCTCACAGCCTCGCTCGGGCAAACGGCTCGGAGCTAGGCAACGATCAAGGAAGCGACCATGTACTGCATCGCGATGATGACCATGATCGCGATCATAGGACTGAGGTCGATCATCCCGGTGTTCGGCATGATCTTCCGAATGGGGTCGACGATCGGCTCGGTGACCCGATGGAGCATTTGCACAAGCGGACTCGATTGGTCCACAGGGAACCAACTCATGAGCGAGCGCGCGATCACGGCCCACATGAGGATATTCAGAAACGTCAGAGTCAGCTGGGCAACGTAGGGGTTTATGGTCGCATCTCCGAGGCGGGCAACCGAGGTGGCTCCATAATAACAGATCGACCAGTCATCCCCGGTCCGAAATAGGAATGCTGGCTTTACTGGCTGGCGGCGATATTCACGACCGAAATCATGACGTACAGCACCACGATCACGATCATGCCCGAGAAATCGATCATCAATCCCCGGGGCATCAGGCTCCGCACCGGCGCCAGCAGCGGCTCGGTGACGGTGGTCAACAGCCGGGCGAATTGATTGTCCCGCGAGATCGGAAACCACGAGAACAGCGATCGCACGAGGACGGCGACGATCAGTCCGTAGAGGAAAATCGTGAGGATCAGCGCAATCTGGTCGTTCACGCGTTCCCCAGGTCAATCGCCCGTTGGTGGGCGGCGCGCACACACTCGATGACCGACGCGCGGAAGGCGCCCTTTTCCAGTTCGAGGAGCCCGGCGGCAGTCGTACCGGCCGGAGACGTGACCATCGCCCGCAGTTCGCCGGCGCTCTTACCGCTTTCCTGAGCGTAGAGGGCGGATCCGAGCAACGTCTGCAGCACCATCTCTTCGGCCGCCGCCCGCGGAAGCCCGACGGCGACAGCCCCTTCGACCATCGCTTCGATGAACATGAACACGTAGGCCGGTCCGCTTCCGCTTACGGCCGTCGCCATGTCCAGCTTCTTTTCATCTTCGAAGTAGATCTGTCTTCCTATCGCGCCGAGCAGGTCGGAGACCAGCTTTCGTTCTGACGCGCTCACGGCCGACGTGCAGGTCCAGGCGCTCATCCCCGCTTTGGCCGCCGCTGGAGTGTTCGGCATGACTCGAACAATCCGGTTGTGCCCGAACTCTTTCTCGATGGTGGCCATCTTGATTCCGGCCATGATCGAAAGCAGCACACTATCCGGCTTCAGCTTGCCGGCGAT
>JBDTNM010000291.1:0-4034 GCA_039933735.1 bacterium
CTTCGACAATCGTTTCCGGAGAGGGCTCCGGGGTAAGCCGGTGTAAATCCGGCGCTGTGCCGCAACTGTAGAGGCCTTCGGGCCAAGCCAGAAAACCCGCCCTCGTCCGCTGCCGATGATCCTTCGCGCGAAAGGGGTCGGGGATGGTTTTGATTACCTGAAATCCCGCCAACGCTGGCGGGTTACTGCGTTCCCGCATCGATCACCGTTTTTCGTTGCCCACCCGGGCCTACCCACAAGGGGTCTCTAGTTGCGCCGACTCTTTCTCGTTATGTGCAGCGCGCTGTTCGCGTTGCCGCTTATTGTGGCGAATGCCGCCCTGCCCGAAAACGCCTCTGTACTCAAAGGCACCGCCTACATTCGCGCTCACCAAACCGCCGACGGCGGCCTCGCCGATTCCCCGGGCCAGAACATGGATGCGATCTTCGCCCTTCGCGCGGCGGGCTACGACCCGGCGAAGGAAACCGTCGGCGGGAAAGGTCCGGCCGAATACCTGAAGGCGAATGCCGCCGCCGTCTCCGGAGCTGCGGCTGCCGGAAAAGCCGCCCTCGGCGCAAAGGCCGCCGGGCTGGACCCCAAATCGGTGAACGGCGTCGACCTCATCGCCAGGATCAACGCCGCCTACGATTCCGCGAAAGGTACCTACGCCGGCGACGACTTTAGCCAGTCAATCGCGATGCTTGGGCTAATCTGCACCGGAAACTCGGTACCAGCCGCCGCAGCCACCGCGCTCAAGTCGACCCAGGTGGCCACCGACGGCGGCTGGGGCTTTGGAGGCACGTCCGACCCGGACACAACAGCGATTGTCGTCCAGGCGTTACTCGCCGCCGGTGTCCCCAGGACAGATGTATCCATCACCAAAGCTCTCGCGTATTTCAAAGCCGGTCAGGGCACCGATGGCGGATTCGGCTACGACACAAGTGAGTCCAACGCTTCTTCGACCGCGTTCGTAGTGCAAGCACTCATCGCCCTCGGCGAAAACCCGGAAGGCGCCGACTACACCAAAAGCGGCGTGACACCCGTGGGCTATCTCCTCGGCCAACAAAACGACGACGGCTCGTTCAAGGGCTTCGACCCCGCGTTCTCGACGAATCAGGTCGTGCCCGCCCTCGCCGGCCGAACCTTTTGCAACGCGCCCGACACGGCGATCACCCGGACAAGGCCCGTCGTCACGCCAACCGCTACGCCCACAGCTCCGGCGCCGACTGCGACCACAACTGCGGCCCCGACGACTCCCGCTGCCGCGCCGAAGCCACCGTCAACCGGAAACTCCCGGCCTGACGACGGCTCGGCGAGCCTGGAACTGGAGCTAGCGGCCGTCGTGCTGATGATCGCCGGCACCGCCGCGGTGTTTGCACTCCGGCGAAGGAACAGTCGCTAGCCATGACGCCGGCAGCGTGGATGGCGTGGGTGATGTTGGTAATGGTGGTGGCGCTTGCCACCACCAACCCGTTGTATCTCGCCATCCTGTTGCTCGCAGTCCTGCTCGTCGCGGCGCTGGCGCCACGCACGGGCATTGGCGTCACAAGCTTCCGCGCCCTCGTCGTCTTCGGAATCGCCATGTTCGGGATCTCCGTCGCGGTCGCGACGATCAACGGCAACTACGGCGACCACATTCTCTTCACCGTGCCCGGTCCAGCTATCCCGGAGTGGCTCGGCGGTCTCCGCCTTGGCGGTCCGGTCAGCGCCGAAGGCCTGGCGGCGGCCGCCATTCGCGGCTTCGCCATCCTCTGCGTCCTCTTTGCTTTCGGCGTGTTCAACGGCGCCGTCAGTCCGCATCGCGTCCTCAGGTCGACTCCAGCGGCGCTCTTCCACGCGAGCCTCGTCGTTACCGTGGGGCTCACGCTCTTGCCATCGAGCATCGAAGACCTTCGCCGCATTCGCGAGATGCGTGCCCTGCGCGGGGCACGCGGCGGTCTGCGCGATCTCCCCGCCCTGGTCGTCCCGGCGGTCATCGGCGGCCTCGAACGCTCAATGCGCCTCGCCGAAGCGATGGAAGCCCGCGGTTATGCGGCTGCACCGCCACCACCGCTGCGCGCCCGGCTGGCCGCCGCCGGTTCCGCACCCCTGCTCATCGCGGCGGCGTGGCTGTGGTTCTATAGCGACCTGAAGGGCGCGGGCGGGCTCTGCGCTGCGCTGGGCTTCGCGGCTATCGCCTGGTGGTTCTGGGTTTCGTCCCGAAGGCAACGCACCACCAAACTCTCGAGCGAATCACTGCCACCGCTGCAGAAGGCCGCCATCGCCGCGTCGGCCGGCATCGCCCTGCTCGTACTTGGGTTGCGGCTGAACGGAGCTGCGAACCTCGCGTACAACCCGTTCGCGGGCCTTCCCCCGGTGAAGATCAGTCCCGTCGGACTCCTCGTTGCCCTTTCTTGTGCCTGGCCAGCGACGTTTCTCCTGTTCGAACCCGCCCCCGTGGCCGCGCGTGAACCGGAACGGCTCGCGGCAGAGGCTGCGCGATGAGTCTCGCCACCCTCGCCAACGTCAGCTACTGGTACCCCCGCAGTGAAACTCCGGCGCTCGCGAATGTGTCACTGGAAATCGAGGAGGGCTCGTTCACGTTGCTGGCCGGACATTCGGCTGGTGGAAAATCGACCTTGCTAAGGGTCTTCAATGGTCTCGTCCCTCAGTTCCACGGCGGCAGAATGACCGGGTCGGCCCTGGTCGCGGGCTATGACCCGGCACGGACACCAGCGCGGAACATGGCAATGGTCGCAGGGATGGTGTTCCAGGAGCCTGAGGCGCAGGCCGTCGCCGAAACGGTGGAAGAAGAAGTTGCCTTCGGCATGGAGCAACAGGGCATCCCCCGTCCTGAAATGCTCCGCCGCCTCGATCAGTCGCTGGGCGTTGTCTCCATCGAGCACCTGAGACACCGCCGATTGCATACGCTTTCGGGTGGCGAACGCCAGCGAGTCGCCGTCGCTTCGGTGCTGGCGTTGGAACCGCGCCTTCTGCTGCTGGACGAGCCGACTTCGCAGCTCGACCCTTCAGGCGCTGAGGCCCTGATCACCGCCCTTGAACGCCTCCGCAGACGCGGCGACATGACCATCATCGCCGCCGAACACCGGCTCGAACGGCTTCTTCCGGTCGTCGACGGGGTCATCGGAGTCTCGGGTGGAGTCGCAACGCCGATGACGACAGCGGAAGCGGCCGAACGCCTGGATGCCGTCCCGGCCGTCTGCCAGATAGCCAGATCATTCGATGTCCACCCCGTCCCACTGACCGTCGAGAGTGCTCGTGGCGTTTTGCCGCCGCTGCAAGCGCACCCAAGAGAACTCGCCCAGCTGGGCGATCGTTTGCTCGAAGCGGACGGCGTGACGGTCGCCTACGGCGAGCACGTCGCCTTGCGCGACGTCTCTCTGACGCTGCGCGAAGGTGAGATCGTCGCTCTTGTGGGAGCCAACGGCAGCGGCAAAACGACGCTCTTCCGGGCACTCACCGGGCTGACCAGGCCAGTGGCCGGAGCAATCACTTATCCCGGAACGTCCCTTGCTCCCGGTGCGGGAGTTCGGGAAATCACCGGGTTCGCTGGGCTCGTCCCTCAAGATCCGGCGATCGCGCTCTACCACGAAACGATCGCAGGCGAACTGCATGAGACGCTCCGAAACCGGACCGGCAAACGCCCACGCCAGGAGGACGTCGTCGCGGCAGCGGAAACCTGGGGGATCGGCCATCTCGTTGACCGAAATCCACGGGATGTCTCCGTCGGGCAGCAGCAGCGTGTCGCCATCGCAGCCATGCTCGTCCACCAGCCGAAGGTGTGGCTCCTCGACGAGCCAACACGCGGCGCAGACGGACGCGCGAAAACCTGGCTGGCGGAGCGGCTGCAGGCTCACGCTACGGCCGGGGGCGCGGCGATCGTCGCCACCCACGACATCGAATCCGCGTGCCAGTTCGCTACTCGGGTGGTTGGCCTTAGCGAAGGATCCATAGTCTTCGACCTGCCTGCTGCGCAGGCGTTCGCCGCCACGGGACCATATCCGTCCCAGGTCGGACGGCTGCTGCCCGGCGCGGTGACGCTGAACGAGGTGGCT
>JBDTNM010000292.1:0-4023 GCA_039933735.1 bacterium
TCCACCTTGCGGCCCTTCGCATCGGCCAGGCGGCCTTCATCGAAGATCTGCAGCAGCAGGTTGAAGACTTCCGGGTGAGCCTTTTCGATTTCGTCGAGGAGGATGAGGCAGTAGCTCTTGCGGCGGACGGTGTCCGTGAGCTGGCCGCCATCGTCGTAGCCGACGTATCCGGGAGGCGCACCGACCAGACGTGAGACGGTGTGTTTTTCGCTGAATTCGCTCATGTCGAGCTTAATCATGTTGTCCTGGGAGTCGAACATGAACTCGGCGAGAGCGCGGGCGAGTTCCGTCTTGCCGACGCCGGTAGGGCCGCAGAAGAGGAAGACGCCGATTGGACGGCGGGGATCCTTGAGGCCTGCGCGTGCGCGTCGGACAGCTCGAGCAATCGTCTCGATGGCCTCGTCCTGGCCGATAACACGAGCGCGGAGTTGTTCTTCCATGCGAAGCAGGCGGGCGCTCTCTTCGCTGGCGATGCGGGCGACGGGTATGCCGGTCCACATCGAAATCACTTCAGAGACGTCCTCTTCCGTGACCACGGGTGTGGCGATGCCTTCTTCGCCCTCTTCCCACTCGCCCATCTCCTTGATCTTGTCCTGGAGCTTGAGTTCGCGGTCGCGGAGTTCGGCGGCGTATTCGTACTGCTGCGACGCGATCGCCTGGTCCTTTTCGCGACGGAGGCTTTCGAGTCCCTTCATCGCTTCTTTGAGCGACGGAGGGGTAGCGGCACGGCGGATGCGGACGCGACTGGAAGCCTCATCAATGAGGTCGATTGCCTTGTCGGGGAGGAAGCGGTCGCTGACGTAGCGCGAAGAGAGTTCGGCGGCGCCAACGAGGGCGGCGTCGCTGATCTTAAGCTTGTGGTGTTCTTCGTAGCGCGGGCGGATGCCCTTGAGGATCTCGATAGTCTCCTCGACGGAGGGCTGCTCCACCATGACTGGCTGGAAGCGGCGTTCGAGGGCCGCATCGCGTTCGATGTGCTTGCGGAATTCGTCGAGGGTAGTGGCCCCGATGCACTGGAGTTCGCCGCGGGCGAGCGATGGCTTGAGGATGTTCGCGGCATCGACCGCGCCCTCGGCCGCGCCGGCGCCGACGAGCATGTGCAGTTCGTCGATGAAGAGGATGCAGTTGCCTGCGCCCTTGATTTCTTCGATGACCTTCTTGAGGCGCTCTTCGAATTCGCCGCGGTACTTCGTGCCGGCGACGAGCGAACCGATATCGAGGGTCAGTAGACGCTTGCCCTGGAGGGTCTCGGGGACGTCGCCGGAGATGATTCGCTGGGCGAGGAGTTCGGCGATGGCAGTCTTCCCAACGCCAGGCTCGCCGATGAGCACGGGGTTGTTCTTCGTGCGCCGGGAAAGGATCTGGACGACGCGTTCGAGTTCGTTGGAGCGGCCAATCACGGGGTCCAACTGGTTGTTGCGGGCGGCCTGGGTGAGGTCGATGCCGAGTTGGTCCACGGTTGGGGTGCGAGTGGCCTGACGAGCACCAGCGCCAGCGGTGGCACCCGCGGCCTGCGGGGCGGACTGGCTGAGGATTCGAGTCGTTTCGGCACGGACGCGTTCGAGGTTGACGCCGAGGCTCTCAAGGACACCAGCGGCGATGCCTTCGCCTTCACGGACGAGGCCGAGAAGCAGGTGCTCGGTGCCGATATAGCTGTGATTCAGGCGGCGGGCTTCATCAACGGCGAGTTCGATAACCTTCTTGGCGCGGGGAGTGAGCCCGATTTCGCCGAGAACGGTGCGGTCGCCGCGACCGATGATGAACTCAACGGCGGAGCGAACTTTGTTGAGTTCGACACCGAGGTTGGCGAGGACTTTCGCCGCGACTCCGTCGCCTTCGCGAACGAGGCCCAGCAGGATGTGCTCCGTGCCGATGTAGTTGTGGTTGAAGCGGTGAGCTTCTTCCTGTGCGAGTGTCAGCACGCGGCGTGCCCGCTCTGTGAATTTGTCGAATCTATCGGCCATGTGCTACTCCAACCCCACTGGGAACGCCCAGGGAACGACTACGAGCCGTCAGCAGTTTCCTCCCCATCAGGTAGTGCTGCAGCTTCTTCGGAGCTCGTTAGTGCTCCATTCTCCGTGACGGTCGTCTCCGCTGTCGCCTCGGAAGATTCCTGAGATTCGGCTACGGGTTCCCCCGCATCCGGGGCCGCTGCCTCCGCCTCGGCGGGAGCTTCGGCGACGGGAGCGACAACTTCCGCTTCGGCGACGGCCTCTTCCGGAGGAGCGACAACTTCTGCTTCGGCGACAGCCGCTTCCGGGGCAGGAGCGGCAACTTCCGCTTCGGCGACAGCCGCTTCCGGGGCAGGAGCGGCAACTTCCGCTTCGACGGCCGCCTCTTCCGGGGCGGCTACCTCGGCGACTGTTGCGGCGACAGCGCTGCCCGCTTCGGCGTTTTCAAGCGCCTGGGCGAAGGCGTGCGCGAACGCCGAGATGGGCTCGGGATCGCGCGAGACAGCCTGCTCGATGGCTTCCTGCGCGGTCTTCGCCTGGCGGCGAGGAGGCGTGGATGCATCGCGCGGGGGCAACTGGAACTGTTCGCGGACGTCGTCCGGGTAATCGATTACGGCGCCGTTCACATCGAATTGGAAGCCCATCGCTTCGGCATCGTTGCGCGCCTGGCGAAGGCTGAGCCCGAGGCGATGGCGATCCTTCTCGATACGGACGAGCTTCACCGGCACCACGTCGCCTTCCTTCACCACGTCTTTGGGGTGTTGAATGCGACGGTTCGAAAGTTCGGAAATGTGGATAAGGCCTTCGACCGGGCCATCGAGCCGGACGAATGCACCAAAGGCCATCAACTTCGTGACCCGGCCGATGAGGATCTGGCCGATGACGAAGCGATTGACCGTGGTGTCCCACTTCTCGGGCTGTGCCCGCTTCAGTGAGAGCGAAATCTTTTTGGTCTCGCGGTCGATCTTGAGGATGTAAGCCTGAACTTCGTCGCCGACGTTGTAGAGGTCTTTGGCCTTCTTACCGCGCTCCCACGTGAGTTCGGTCATGTGGGCGAGGCCGTCGGCGCCGCCGAGGTCGACGAAGACGCCGAAGTCGGTGATGGACGAGACCTTGCCAGTGCGGATCTGGCCTTCCTGGAGTTCGTCCAGGACCTTTTCCTTCTGTTCCTTGCGGGCTTCGGCCATGGCCGCGCGCTCGGAGAGAATGACCCGGTTCCGCTTGCGGTTCAGTTCGATGACCTTGAGCCGGATGGAATTGCCGACGAGGTTGGCGAGCTGGTTCGCGGCGTCGGGGTCATCGCGACGGACGCTATCGATCTGGGAGAGGGGAACGAAGGCATTGACGCCATCGACATTTACAAGAATGCCGCCACGGTTATGCCCGGTGACCTGAGCATCGAAGATTTCGCCGGATTCATGGCGAACAGCCAGGGTATCCCAGCCTTCTTCGCCGCGGGCACGGTCGAGGGAGACGATGGCGTGGCCTTCAGCCGAGGAAGGCTGGAGGACCATTACCTTGACGGTATCGCCGGCCTTGAGCTTGGCGGAGCCATCCGCGCCGAGCGACAGCATCTCGCCCTGAGGGATGACGGCCTCGGTCTTGGTGCCAACGTCGACGATGAGGCCATCGGGAGAAGCGCCCATGACCATGCCTTCGACAATTTCGCCGCGGCGAAGCTGTCCTGGCTGCGCGTCCTCCATATCGAGGAGCGCCCCCATATCCATTTCGGCTTCGACGACGACAGGGGTTTCTGGCTGGGCGGTATCTGCTGACAAATTGGGCTCCGATTGGTGGGCCAGTAGCGACACAGATGCTACGGCCAGGGTGGAAGTTGGGATCTCGGATTCAGTGTAGCAGCGGCGGATTCTTGGAGAAAGCAAGGTGTAGGCCGCAGAGCCGGGGTCGGCGCATCCGGAGGGAGCCGAATCCCCTCGTGAAAAGAACGTGCGTTGGGGGTGTGGAGTTACCTTACATCTTCGTCGGAGACGAAAAAACCGCCTGTTCGGGCGGTTCTTTGTTTTGACCGGCGGCGGCCTATTTTCCCACCTAGTTGCCCGGGCAGTATCGT
>JBDTNM010000293.1:0-4018 GCA_039933735.1 bacterium
GTCAGAGCGTAGTCAGAACCTTCCTGCTGAGCCACCACTCCGGCTTCGAGTAATTCTGAGAGGCGTTGGCTGAGGACCGATGGAGACATGCCATCGCACCTTGCCTGGAGTGCGCGAAAGCCCACGGCACCGCCACGGAGTTCCCAGAGCACGCGGAGCGTCCAGCGCCGGCCGAGCAGGTCGAGCAGGGCCATGATTGGCCGCCCTGAGGTAGAGCCTCGTACGCTCCGTCCCGGCAGTGGTGCAGTCATCGAGTATTCTCTCCTGGTCTCTTGCGCTACGAAAATAGTATCAGGTACGCTGATGATACTAATTTCGTAGCAGGAAATCCGACTGAATGCCTTCCTTCATCGAAGCCCTCGAACCGCCGTACAGCAGTGCAGTCGCCGCTGAACTCTCTTCGCTCATGGGTGGAAACGACCGCGAGCCGCTGCTTCTCTTTCGCACCCTCGTCTGCCATCTGCCACTGACGAAGGCGTGGGGCACTCTTGGCGCCCACAACCTTGGTCGCGGCGCTCTCACGATGCGGGACAGGGAATTGGTCATTCTGCGCACGTGCTTCCTCGGCGGCTGCGAGTACGAGTGGGGCGTGCACATCCGCATTTTTGCTGGCGCAGCAGGTTTTTCCAGCGAGCAACAGATGGCCACAGGGCGCCCGGACGTGAGCGCGGGCGATTGGTCAGTACACGACTTCGACGTCCTGCGGTTTGCCGAAGAGTTGCACGCGCATTCCAGGATCTCGGAGGAGTTAAGGGCGGGGCTGCGCGCGGCTTGGGACGATGCGCAATTCCTTGAAGCATGCGAAATCGCGGGCTTCTACCACGGTGTCGCGTACATGGCCAACGTCGCGGAGGTTCCGCTCGAAAGCTGGGGCGCCCGCTTCCCGAATTAGCCGGGCCCGTTATGATTTGGAGGTGCTCGCTCACTTGCCGCGCGCGATGCTTATCGACCTCGATGACACGATCCTTTCGGCCTATCCGAACCCGGGACCATTGTGGCGCGAAGTGGTGAGCGAGTTCAGCCCCGCATTTCCCGGTTTGGAGCCTGCCACCGTCACGAAAGCGATTCTCGCCTCTGCCGAGACATTCTGGGATGACCCAGAACGCCACCGAACGTGGCGGCAGCAGATGTTTCCGGCTCGTCGTGAAGTGGTGCGGCTCGCCTTCGCCGAAATTGCTGCATCCGGCGGGCCGGTAGTCCCAGCGGATGTTACTCACGCAGTCGCAGACCGCTTTTCGACTCTTCGCGAGGAACGTTACGCGCCGTTTCCGGGTGCAGTCGAAGCGCTTGAGCAACTACGCGACCACGGAGTGGCGCTTGCGCTGATTACCAACGGTGCTGGCGAAACGCAGCGGGCGAAGCTTCAACGCTTCGACCTGGAGCGGCACTTTCACCACATTCAGATCGAAGGCGAGCACGGCTTCGGCAAGCCGGAAGAGCGCTCCTATCGCCACGCTCTCGCGCAGCTGGGCGCGGAACCGCACGAAGCGTGGATAGTGGGCGATAACCTCGAGTGGGAAGTGGCGGCGCCGCAACGCATCGGGATGTTTGCGGTCTGGCACGACCATGCAGGCACAGGGCTGCCAGATGGGTCCACGGTCCGACCTGACCGGATTATTCGGGCGTTGCCGGAGTTATTGGAGCCGGCATCACCCCCGTCCTGAAGTCGCGCATCGACGTCGAAACGCGGACGGAGGATGATAGATCGCTGCCCACATTCTATCCAAGAACGTTTGCTGGCCTGGGCGATTAGCGATCCTTCAGCAACGTGGCGATACTGCCGCGAGCGACGAACGACGATGCCCAGGGGATGAGGGCCAGCAGGGCGAGGGCAGCGGAACCGCTCGTGACGGCGGCATGGGTCGCGATATCGCGGGTGGGTTCGCTGCCCCAGAGTACCTGGGCGGCGACGGCGTATGAGAATCCAAGTGACCAGCCCGCGGCGACAAGCGGCCAGGCTTCGGCGGCGCCCATGATCGCGAGTTGCGCCCGGCGCGTGCCCATCGCCAGGTAGAGGCCGGATTCGGACCGCCGGAACCAGGCCGCAGTGAGGGCGAAGCCGAACAGCCCTGCCGAAACGCCGATCCAACCCCACTTCTGCGGGCGCGCGTCCCATTCGGCCGCCGGGTTGCGAGTGAACTCGTCGGACCGGCGGTAGGGCCGCACGGCAGGGTCCGCTGATCCTTCGGCGAAGCGCGCCGCAAGTGCATCCTTGCCGGCCTCGTACGCGCCGGGCTCGAATTCGACCCAGCACTCATCGAATGCCCCCGCCGGTGATACCGGGCTGAGCGCCCAGCGCGCCGCCTGCGGGTTACGCCGTTCGAACTGGCCGACGGCAGCCAGGTAAACCGGCGAGCCGGTATCGAACTGCGCGACGAGGCCAGGACGCAGCCCCAGCTCAGTCGCCAGGGCCGGGCCACCGACCAACCCCGCACCGCTTCCGAGCACGTGCCCTGGGTCCCACACGCGCAGGATGCCGCCCGTCACCTCCGCCGCCTGGAAGAGCACGCCTGGCGCGGTCGGGAAGGTGGTCTGACCCGTGCCACGCCAGGCGCCGGCAGCGACCACCCCCGGTGTGCCGTTCAGCGATTCGCAGCGCGAGCCGGAGAGGCCCGCCCCGGGTACCGAGGCGATGGCAACGTACGCTCCGCCTTCGCGGAAGTCGCGAGTGAAATTGGTCAGTTCCGTGCCCTGCCGCAGTTCGACGAACGCGAGCCCGCCGAATCCCGCTGCGCACAGCGCCGCGAGTAACAGCGAGCGGAACACGTTCGCCCGCAGGTTCGCGAAACCTTCCTCTATAAGGGAAGCGATTCGCCAGGTCATGAAGGCACAACCTGGCCGTCGAGGAGCCGGATGATGCGCTCGCAACGGGCCGCCACCTCCGGGTCGTGCGTGGCGATGATGACGGCCGTGCCGATGGGACGGTTTTTGATCAGCGCGTCGCCGGTCTCCAGCGTCGTTGCGTGGTCCAGCTGGCCGGTCGGTTCGTCCGCGAGGATCCAGCGCGGGGCGGCGGCCAGCGCACGGGCGATGCAGACCCGCTGCAGTTCGCCTCCCGAAAGCAGCCGCGCGGGGCGCAACGCAAGGTGCCCAACGCCTACCCGAGTGAGTTCCTCATGTGCCACGGCCTCGGCTGTTTGCCGGCCGGCCCGTCGCGATAGCAATTGCAGGGCCGCGTTCTCCAACGCCGTCCGCCGCAGGAGCGCGTTCGCCGTCTGGAATACCCAGCTGAACTCTCGGGCGCGCAGTCCCGAGGCCCCGCGGCCACTGGTCACCGGCGCACCGTCGAGCAGGACTTCGCCTTCGGCTGGATGCGTCAGGAGCCCGAGGATCGAAAGCAGCGTCGTCTTCCCGGAACCCGATGGCCCCATCAGCGCGACCGATTCGCCGTCCGCGATCTCCAGGTCGATCCCGCGGACCACCCACGGCATCGCAGGCGCATAGCGGTGCGATACGGCGCGCAATGTCAGCGGCACGCCGAACCTCTTTTCTCTTGTCTCTTTCCTCTTTCCACTCTCGTCAGGGGCATTGCGGCTCCTTCAACACCTGCGCCGGGTTCGAAAGTACCTGCTGGTCGGCCGTCAGCCCCGAGGCGATGTTGGTCACGCCGCCGCGTGCGCCCGCTACCGACACCGTCACAGGGCGGTACTCCTTGCCTTCGGGCAGCCAGAGGCAGAGCGTGCCCTTTGCGTTGGTCATCACCGCCGAAGAAGGCACGGCCAGCGCTTGCAGCGGCGTCTTGCGGCGGGTTGTCGCCGGGATGCCGTCGCGTTCTGTTTCTTTGGGCGAACGCAGGCGGGGCAAGTCGGCGGCGGCGATGGACTGCGTGGCCGTATCGATCGCGAACTCTTGGCCGTCAACAATGGCGATGTACTCCACCCCGGTCGCGAACGTCACCGGTTCCTGGTTTGTGGAACTCAGGCGCGCGCTGGTCACCCGGCCCGGCGTGGTGATGATGACCGTGCCCTGGGCCGGCGCCTGCTGGCCGACGGTGACCTTGACGGTTTCGGCGACGAGG
>JBDTNM010000294.1:0-4018 GCA_039933735.1 bacterium
CCGCTTCCGGTGGGTTGAGTACTCCTTCAGCGCCACGGTGATGGTCATCTTAATCAGCTTTTACTTCGGCATTACGTCGATCAACGCCGTGATTGTCATTGCCGGTGCCAACGTCGCCATGATCCTGTTCGGCTGGTTGCAGGAGCGAATGAACCCACCGGGCCGAGTCTCGACCACGATGGTTCCCTTCTGGTTCGGTGCGCTCGTGGGGATCGCGCCCTGGGTGGCGATCACCGTCAACCTCGTCGGCGCCGCGACGATCCCGGGAGCGGTCTATGGCATTTTCATAGTCCAGGCCATGTTCTTCTTTAGCTTCGGCCTCAACCAGTGGCTCCAGTACAGAGGAATCGGCCGATGGTCCGACTATGCGTTCGGCGAGAAGTCGTATCTGGTGCTCAGCCTCGGGGCGAAGTCCCTCCTGGCGTGGCAGATTTTCGGCGTCTCGCTCGCTTCCTGACTGCGTCCGGCGCCGCATATGCCTGCGACCCAAGTATGTCTTCGAGCTAATCTGCCGATCCGCGCGATCCGAAGGGCGGCTGGTAAAACACGACGCGCCACGGGGGATTACTCGTTGCGAAAGTCTGGTGGGCGATACTGGATTCGAACCAGTGACCTCTGCGATGTCAACGCAGCGCTCTAACCATCTGAGCTAACCGCCCCAACGCGGAACCGTCAGGATACCTCAGCCTCCGCGAAGCTGCCAGTTCGTGGAGTCCCCTCCCGAACGCCCCTGCTCCTGCGCCATCAACAGTGCCGCCAGCCATCCCCCCATGCCCGTGTGGTAGAGTGTCTGCATCAACAGCTCTGACCGGGACGAGTAGCCCGCCGTCCATCCAGAGATTCGCGTCCAGGCTGAAAGCGCGATCCAGGCAGGCGAAAACCACCCGCGAGCCGGCTCCGAAGCGTCGCTCCCCGCGAACGTCGATAAGGAAGCCCGGTTGGCCCCGTTAGCGGCCACGACTGAGTCCTTCTGCGACGAATCGCCCGGAAGGAAAAGTTGGGTGGAACCACGAGCAACGTCGCTCGTCCCAACGGCACGACGAGATCACCGTTCGTTGCAGGTCCACTCGAAATGCGTTTCCTCCCCACGTTCTTCATCGCGCACCCGGAGCTAGCACCGCGGGCACCGTTGCTCCCCCTCGCCCGTGACGCAGGAGTCTGGAGAGGGGGCCGGGGGGTGAGGGCAACCGTCGCGCGGCTAACGGCCGCTCCCAATCCCCAATCCGAAATCCACAAGCCCCGACTGGAGAACTCCCATGGCTGACGCCATCGAACCTAAAGAAGACTGGAATTCCTTGTCGAAGGAGGAGCGCCTCAACCGCATGCGCCACTCCGCCGCACACGTCCTCGCTGAAGCGATGGTCGAACGGTTCCCGGATGCCGAGCTCGGCATCGGCCCGCCCATCGATACCGGCTTTTACTACGATTTCCGTCTGCCTCGCTCGCTCAACGAAGACGACCTGAAGTGGCTCGATGAGCGCATGCGCAAGTCCATGAAGGGCAAGCACCGCTTCGTCATGTCGAGCCTTACCAAGGCCGAAGCCGAACAGAAGTGGGCGAAGCAGCCCTTCAAGCTCGACCTCCTCGCCGACCTCGAAGAGGGCAACGTCACCCAGTGCACTCACGCCGAATTCACGGACCTCTGCCGCGGCGGCCACGTCGGCAACACCAGCCAGATCGGCGCCTTTAAGCTGATGAGCATCGCCGGTGCGTACTGGCGCGGCAGCGAAAAGAATCCCCAACTCCAACGCGTCTACGGCGCCCTCTTCGAAACCGCGGACGAGCTCGCAGAGTACGAACACCAGATCGAAGAAGCCCGCCGCCGCGACCACCGTCGCATCGGCCGCGAACTCAAGATCTTCGACCTCATCGAGAGTATCGGTCCTGGCCACGTCGTCTGGCTCCCCAACGGCGCCACCATCCGCCGCGAGCTCTCACGTTGGATCGAAGATCTCGAAATCGAGATGGGCTACCAGCACGTCATCACCCCGGTCGTGGCCAAGCGCGAGCTGTACGTCCGCTCCGGACACTGGGACCACTACCAGGACGCCATGTACCCGGTAATGGAACGCGAAGGCGAGGAATACTGCCTCCGCCCGATGAACTGCCCTCACCACATCATGGTCTTCGAATCCGAACTCCACTCTTATCGCGACCTCCCCGTCCGCATTGCCGAACTCGGCAACATGCACCGCTGGGAGAAGTCGGGCCAGGTCAGCGGCATGAGCCGCGTCCGCATCATGACCCTCAATGACGCCCACATCTTCTGCGCCGACGAAGCCATGGTTGAACGCGAAGTCGAAGGCGTCCTGCGGCTGATGGAGTACGTCTATGGCGTCCTCGGGCTCAAGAACTACACCTATCGCCTCTCGCTCGGCGACCGCGCCAACACGGAAAAGTACGTCGACAACCCGCCCATGTGGGAAATGGGCGAAGACCTTCTCCGCCGCGTCCTAAAGCGCACCGAGCTCGACTTCTACGAAGCGAAGGACGAAGCGGCCTTCTACGGCCCCAAGATCGACGTCCAGTTCCAGACCGCTGGCGGCAAAGACGAAACGCTCGTCACCGTCCAGGTCGATTTCCACCTCCCCAACCAGTTCCAGCTCGAATACATCGGGGAAGATGGCGGCCGCCATCGGCCGATCATCGTCCACCGTGGCGTCATCTCCACCATGGAACGCATGGTCGCGCTCCTTATAGAGGAATACGAAGGCAACTTCCCGCTCTGGCTCTCACCGCTCCAGGCCGTCGTCATCCCCATCGCCGACCGTCACATCGAATACGCCGAAGAAGTCGCGAAGCAACTCAAAGCCGCGAAACTCCGCGTCGAAGTCGATGCCCGCGGCGAACGCATGAACGCCAAGATTCGCGACGCCCAGATGAAGAAGGTGCCGTACATGCTCGTCGTCGGAGACCGTGAAGCCGAATCCGCAGCCGCCTCCCTCCGCGTCCGCGGCGGCGGAGACCTCGGCTCCGTCCCAGTCGCAGAAATCGTCTCCCGCCTAACCCACGAACGCGACCAAAAGACCCTCACCGTCGGCACCTAACCCACCGCATCGGGGGCCGCGGCCGGTAGCCGCGGCCCTCAGTGGCCGCTAGCGCCATGCGCCCGTGAATTTCCCTAAATCGGCCCTCACCCTCCAGCGAAGCGCCGAGGGCCTTGAAACTTCACCCCCACAACTCGCCTCAAACCTGCACCCACAACTCCCATTCGTCGGCGCCGCCTCTCCCCCATCCGCCGCTACACTTCCCCGAATGCCCGACCCAATCTTCGCCTACCCCCGCCTCGCCGCCATCTACGACGCATTCGACGGCGGCCGCGACGACCTCGATGCCTATGCCGCCATCGTCGAAGAATTCGCCGCCCGCCGCATCCTCGACATCGGCTGCGGCACGGGCGCCTTCGCCTGCCTGCTCGCCGAACGCGGATTCGAGGTCACCGGCGTCGATCCCGCCGTCGCCTCGCTCGATGTCGCGCGCACGAAGCCCTTCGCCGAACGCGTGACCTGGATCCACGGCACCGCGGTCGATGCGCCTGCGCTCGATGCCGACCTCGCCGTCATGACTGGCAACGTCGCCCAGGTCTTCCTCACCGACGAAGACTGGCTCGCCACACTCCGCGACGCGCACCGAGCCCTTCGCCCGGGCGGCCCGCTCGTATTCGAAGTGCGCGACCCACACCAGCGTGCCTGGGAAGGGTGGATGCCCGATGCCACTCGCCAGCGCCGCGACGTACCCGGAGTCGGCGTCGTCGAAGGCTGGACCGAAGTCACCGAAGTCGCCCTCCCGCTCGTCTCATTCCGCCACACCTACCGCTTCGAATCAGATGCCGCCGTCCTCACCTCCGACTCCACGCTCCGCTTCCGCGACCGCCCCGAAATCGAAAGCAACCTTCGCACGGCGGGCTTCACCGTCCGCGAAGTCCGCGACGCCCCCGACCGCCCCGGCCTCGAATTCGTCTTCATCGCCCAGCGCTAACCAACCACCGGCACGAGCCGCGACTGGCAAGGAGCGGTTG
>JBDTNM010000295.1:0-4007 GCA_039933735.1 bacterium
CACCACGGACTGCTAGGGCGCTCGAACCTCGACCGCCTTGCCCGCGTAGTGCGCCACGACATCGGCGTCCTTTTCGGCCAGCGCGCCAGTGCCCTTGCCGGGCCGCACCCACACGACGCGAAACGTTCGCTCCCTGAGCATGCCGGGAAACTCGCCTGTGCGTGCGCCGATGGTGAGGGTCTTGCGCGCCTCGTTCCATCGGAGCGGGATCGTGGCAAACGCGCCCTGCTCATAGCGGTAGCTGTCACCCTCGTCCTCGTACAACATGAAGCTGCCGTCGGCTCCGCGATAGACGCGCAGCTCGATCGGGTCGGCCGGTTTTTCCCCTGCGTATTGGAGCTCCGGCCCGAGTGGCACGATGCTGCCCGCGCGGATAAACAGCGGAATCTGATCCGGCGGTGTGGCCACGGCGTGTTTGCCGCTGGCGGCGGTCTCGCCGGTCCAGAAATTCGTCCAGCCGGCGGCTGGCAGGTAGACCTCGCGCGATGTCGCCTTGGGCTGCGTGACCGGGCTGACGAGAAACGCGGGGCCGAACATGTATTCGTCACCGATGTCGGCCGCGGTGGCGTCAGCGCGAAAATCCATCACCAGCGGGCGCATCATCGTGTAGTGGTCGTGGGTCACGCGCCAAGCGGTCGAGTAGACGTAGGGTAGCAGGCGGTGGCGGAGACGGTCGTAGGCAATGAGCATTTGCTCGGCGCGCGGGTATTTCCAAAATTCCGTCTCACTCTGATAGCCGTGAACGCGTTGCACCGGGCTGAAGGTGCTGAACTGGAACCAGCGGTTGAGGAGGTCGGCGTAGTCCTCGGAATCGTATTGGTCGTGCGGTCGGAAAAAACCACCGGCGTCCGTCGTCCAATACGGCAGGCCGGCGACGCTCACGTTGAGGCCGGCGGGAATCTGGCGGCGGAGGGCGTCCCAGTTGCCGTTGATGTCGCCTGACCAAAGCGCAGTCGCGTAGCGCTGCTGGCCGGGAAAGGCCGAGCGCGTGAGCGTGACGACGCGCTTGTCGGGCGACGCTGCGCGCTGACCGTCGTAGACGGTTTGGCTGGCGAAGAGCGGGTAAGAATTGCGATGGAGGTCGCCGGAACCGGAGAAAATTTCACGGCCGGCCATCGGGTTGCCGTCATCGGCGGGCTCGGTCGCGTCCTGCCACCACGCGTCAGTGCCGGCCGAGTAGAAGGCGTCGTTCATGTATTTCCAGCGCAGCTCGCGAGCGGCGGGGTTGAATTGATCAATCCAGTCGGTGCCCGGGAGGACGTAGCCACGCGCCTTCATATCGGCTCCGACTTTGCCCTTGGGGTTTGACCAGACGGAGATCATGAAACGCGTGTTCATCTCGTGCAGCGCGGCGGTCATCTTCGCGGGATCGGGGTATTTCGCCGTGTCCCACTCGTAAGCGCCCCAGCCATGGCTGCCCCAGTATTGCCAGTCCTGCACGATCAGATCGAGGGGGATTTGCCGGCGACGGAACTCGGCCACGGTGTCGATAATCTGCTGCTGGCTCGAGTAACGCTCGCGGCATTGCCAAAAGCCGTAGGCCCACTGCGGCCAGAGTGGCGCGGTGCCGGTCGCGTGGCGGTAGGCGGAGACGACATCGTCCAGTTCCGGCCCGCCGAAGAAGTAATAGTCGATACCCTCGGCGAAGGAGGAGCGGAAGGTCGTCGTGCTGCCCAACGGCCGGGCGAAGAGCTTCGCGTCGCGCCCGCCACCGGTAAGGCGGACGGATACGGTGGTGTGCGCAGGCAACGCGACCCGGCCCGTGAGCGTGTAGGGCACCCATTGGTTCTGGAGACGCGCGATGTACTTTCCGTCCACGGCGATGCCGAGCTCGTCGCGCCGGTCGCCGTCCTTGGCGAAGAAAACGTATTCGCCCGCCTCCCCCGTGGTGTAGGCGCCGGTGCGGATGGTGGGCGCCGCCGGGCCGCGACCACGCGCCGGTACGGCCGGCGGCAACTGTTCGGTCCCGGTCGGGCCGAAGGCGACGGGAGCGACGGCGCCTTCGATGGTGAGCGCGATCTGCTGGTCCACGGGGTTGAAGTCCGTCAGCGAGGCGTTGTCCCAGAGCAGGCCGTAGCCGCGGCTCGACACCAGCACGGGGAACGCGGCCTGGGTGTTGACCTGGCGTAGCTCGATCGGCATTCCGCGCCAGTTCCACACGCCGTCCTGTGCCTCGGCCATGCCGTAGAGCCGCTCGTCATCGGGAGCGAGAAAAGTCTGCTCGACGCGATACAGCGTCGGCTGGTTGGCGGCGGCGGGTGTCACCTCGGCAAACGTCCGCGCGGCGTCGGCCCGCTCGCGGAGCAACGTCTTCCCGGCGGCATCGACAAACGCCAGCGCACCCGTCGCACGATCCACCTCGACGCCCACGCGGGCCGTGCGAAGCACCAGCCGCGCCGGCCCCTCGCGCCACTCGAACGGCACCGGCGTCCACTGGCGGTTGACCACGAATTCCTTTTTCTGCACCTTCTCGGTTGCGCCGACGCTGACGTGGATCGTCCGGTCGTCGCACACGTCAAGCCGCAGCACGCCGGACTTCAGGTGCACAGTGACGCCCTTGGCGTCCTTCTGCACCGACTTGACCGGCTGTGGGGCGGCGACCGCCGCACCGGCGGCCAGTCCGCTCGCGACCATGACCACGACGACCCAACGGGCTCCGAAAAAAACGGCCCGAAACGCCAGACCCTCGCGCTTGATTTGGTGGTTCATGGGATTTGGGACAATGAGATATTCCCGCGGGGCGGTTCGGGAGTACCGAGGTGTTGCCGGTTCGGCGTCGGATCGAGGCTGGGGGACTTGGTTGGGATTCTCGAGTGGACGCGATCAGTCTTGGAACAGCAGCGGTGCGAACACCAGCAAGCTGCGGCGCCATGTCAGGAACTCGTGCGCGGTGTTTTGGGAAACGAAGGTCGTATTCTTGATGCCGATCTGATCGAGGGCGTCGTGATTGGTGTTGATGTTAGTCGGGTTTTCGCGGCTGCCGCAGCTCGCGAAGACCACTTTGACCTTCTCCTTGAAACCTGGATGGCTGGTGACGTCATCGGGCGTGATCACGCCGCCGCTGAACAGGCCGATGTGGGAGAACGTGTCGAGGTGCGAGAGCGTGATGTTGTGCGTCTCGGCGCCTCCCATGGACAGACCGGCCATTGCGCGATGCGGCTGGTCGGAGAGCGTGCGGAAGTTGGCGTCGACGTAGGGGATCAGCTCGTCAATGAGCAAGTGCTCGAAGGCTGGGACGTTGCCCAGATTGCCCATGCCGCCGCCACGACCACCGGCGCCCCCCGCGGGAGCTGCCACGGGTGCGCCAGCCGGAGCGGCGCCTGCTGCTGGAGCGGGAGTGGTTGCTGGAGGACCACCCGGGGCGGGCGCCGCACTGCCGGGACCACCGGGGCCGCGACCACGGCCCCCACCGAAAGCGATGTCGTTGGTCTGACCATAGGCCATCACAATGAGGAAGGACTTCGATTTTCGCTCAGCGATGAGGTTGTCCATGATGAGATTCGCGTGACCTTGATTCCACCACCCGGTTTCGTCTTCGCCCCAGCCGTGCTGGAGATAGAGGACCGGAAAGCGTTTGGCTGGATCTTTGTCGTAGTCCGGCGGTGTGTAGACGAACGCGCGGGCCATTTTGCCGGTGGCCTTCGAGGGCCAGAGGATCTGCTGCACCTTGCCGTGCGGGACGTCCTTGAAAGCGTAGAAGTCGGCGTCGTGAGCGGGAATCTCGATACCGCTCTCCCAACGCCTTGAGCCGTAGAAATTTTCCGTACCGGGGTCGTTAAACACGCCGCCGTCGATGGTGAGATGGTAGTAGTGGAAACCTTCGTCGAGCGGCTTGAAGGTGGTGCCAGTCCACACCCCGTCCTCGCCTTTGGTCAGGGCAGTGCCGGCGGCGCCATCGCCACCCAAACCGAGGCTTACGCGAACCGCCTGTGCCTGGGGCGCGGTAACACGGAAGCGCGCATAACCTTGCGAGTTGACCTGGGGATAATCCTGGCGGGGCTGGTTGA
>JBDTNM010000296.1:0-3999 GCA_039933735.1 bacterium
TTGCGGACGAATTGCAATGCCGCCGCCTGCACTTCTTCCGGCGTGGCAGGCACTTCGTTGTTGCGGAGTTTCTTGATGCTTCGGCACATGGGGGAATTGTCGATTGTGCGTTTCCGCTTGTCGATGGATGGCGAAATGCAAGCGGATTGTGGTTATGCTCAGGAGATATGGGCGGTGCTTTGGGGGTGACGCATGTCGAGCAGCGAAACCAATCTCGACGAGGTAGCGAAGGAGCGTTTGCGGGTTGCGGTCTCGCGGGCCGTGAGTGCATTTGTTACCCGCGAAGCCACAGCGGAGCAGTTCAGCACGTGGGCAGGGATCGTCGAGAGTTTTGCTGACCGCATCGAAGGCGAACCACCCGGGTCGGTGCTCTGGGGTCTCAACCCGCGAGGCGTGTTCGGTGTGAGCGGCCTGCGTTCGAGATTACCAATTGACGTTACAACGACAGCTTCCGGCGACCGCGTCGAAGGCGTGGTCACCTTCGGGCTCGAACATGAGGGCCACAAAGGCTTCGCTCACGGCGGGGTCACGGCCAGCCTGTTCGACGAGATCTTCGGGCTTCTCTGGATCCTGGACACGCCACCGAAGGTCACGAGCGAACTGACGGTGAGCTTCCGGACGCTGGTCCCGCTGGGAAAGATGGTTCGCGTCGAGGCGCAAGCGGATTCGGTCGATGGCAACCGGTTCGCCTGCTCCGGGCGCATGTTCGACGACGAAACGGTCTACGCCGAGGCGTCCGGCGTGTTCGTCGGGACGCGGCGCGCGAAACCCGACTGACCTTTCGCTCCTCTGGTACACTCGCCGCGCATCAGTTCGCCCTCAGAATTCCGAGGTGTTTGCCATGCCGACCACTCCCGTTACAGCAATTTTGAGCGATTTCTGCCGTGGCATCCGCTACGAGGACTTGCCTTTCGAGGCCTCGGAAGTGGCGAAGCACTGCCTGATGGACTGGCTCGGCGTGACGATTGCCGGGTCGAGCGAACCATTGGCGGTCATGCTCCGGGACGAAGTCTTGGCCGATGGAGGGGTCGCGCAGGCCACGCTCTTCGGCACCGGCCAGCGGGTGACGGCGAAGCAGGCAGCCCTCGTCAACGGCGCCGCGTCGCACGCCCTCGATTTCGATGATGTCCATTTGGCGATGAGCGGGCATCCATCTGTGCCGATCTGGCCGGCGTTACTGGCCCTGGCTGAATGGCGCGGCGGGAGCGGTCGCGATGTACTGACTGCGTTCGCCGCCGGCTACGAAATGGAGTGCCGCATAGGCATGTTGGTGATGCCGAGCCACTACTCAACCGGCTTCCATTCCACCGGGACGCTTGGGGCATTCGGCGCAGCGGCCGCGTGTGCGCACCTGCTCGGCTTCGATTCGGAGCAGTGGGGCCGAACCATGGGAATCGCCGGCGCTCAGGCAGCAGGACTGAAGTCGATGTTCGGGACGATGTGTAAGCCCCTGCACGCCGGGAAGGCAGCCACCAACGGCCTCTTCGCGGCGCTGATGGCCGAGCGCGGATTCACGAGTAATCCGGAAGTGCTCGAAACCGTGCAGGGATTCGCCGCGACGCAATCGTCTGGGCCGAACGTGGAGCGAGCGCTCGCCGGGCTTGGCGACCACTACTGCGTGCGCGACACGCTATTCAAGTACTACGCCGCCTGCTACGGGACGCACGAGTCGATAAATGGCGTCTTCTACATTAAGGATGACCACAAGCTTCGGCCGGAAGACATCGACCGCATCGACCTGGTTGTCCCGGAGGGGCACCTCCTCATGTGCAACATCGAGCAGCCGGCCACCGGCCTCGAGGGCAAGTTCAGCCTCCGCTACGCGGCTTCGTTGGCAATGTTCGAAATGGATGCGGCGGAATCTCGCTTCACCAACGAATACGTCAAGCGCGAAGACATCGGAGCGATGATGCAGCGCGTCCACGTCACCCCGCAGACGGGTGACTGGGAGCGGGGAACGCGCGTTACCGTGAGGACGCGTTCGGGCGCCACCTATGAAGAGCAGGTCAACCTCAACATCCCGGCCACCGACCTTCAGGATCAGGAAGCCGCCCTGAACTCGAAATTCGTTTCATTGACCGAGGGGTTGCTCGGGAGACGTGATGCTCAAAAGCTCGCCGAACAGATCATGATTCTGGAAGAGGAGCCCGAAGTAGGCCAGATGCTCGCTCTTGCCACTTCGGGTTCGAAAGTCGCATGAGTGACCCGGTGAAGTGGCGCAAAGGCAACCACTACGAGGAGTTCACAGTCGGCCAGCAGTTCACCCACCACTGGGGCCGCACCATCAACGAGAGCGACAACAGCATCTTCTCGTCGCTGACGCTGAGCTATAACCCGCACTACTTCAACGCCGAGTTCGCGAAGGCACACGGCCACCCGGGCACCCAGGTGAACCCGATGCTGGTCTTCCTGACGGTCTTCGGGCTGTCGGTCGAAGACCTGAGCGAAGCCGGCGGGCTCTTCCTCGGGGTCGATAACCTGACCTACGGACCCTGCGTCTACCCCGGAGACACACTGACCGCGAAAAGCACCGTGACCGACAAGCGCGAGTCAGACAGCCGTCCGGAATCGGGCATCGTGACCTGGCACACCGTTGGGTTTAACCAGCGCGGCGAACAGGTCATCGAATTCCACCGCACGAACTTCGTTGCCAAGTCGCGCCCCCAGCCAAGACAGCAGGAGTGATCCAGTGAGTTACATGACCGAAGAGCGCCGGATGATCCAGGCGAGCGCGCGCGAGTTTTCGATGAAGGAAGTCCTGCCGGTCGCGAACGAGCTGGACAAGATCAAGGGCGACATTCCGATGTCCCTGCGAGACCAGATGTCAGAGTTGGGCTACTTCGGCATCCGCATTCCTGAACAGTACGGCGGCCTTGGGCTTGGCGTGTTCGAATACGTACTGGTGACCGAGGAGCTGGCACGAAGCTGGATGAGCGTCGCGAGCATCATCGCCCGCGGCAACGGATTCTTTGGAACAGAGGCCTTCACCGAGGAGCAGCGCAAGACCTACCTGACGCGGATGGCCAGGGGCGAATTCCTCGGGGCGGCGGCGCTTTCGGAGCCGGACGCGGGTTCGGACCTGGGCAACGTCTCTTGCAAGGCCGAACCGGACCCGAACGGCGGCCCGAACGACTATCTACTCACGGGCACCAAGATGTGGTGCACGTTCGCCGACGGCTCTGATTACATAACAGTGCTGGCGCGCACCGAACCGGTCACCGACATCAAGCATCGGCATCGCGGGACGGCAACCTTCTTCATCGAAAAGGAACGCGGCACGCTGCCGCCGGGCTGCACCGGCAAAGTGATCAACAAGATCGGCTACCACGGCTGGAAAACCTGGGAACTCTTCTTCGACGGCTGCAAGGCGCTCAACCTGAGCGCCGGCGGGACGCGAAGCGGCTTCCAGGGCGCGGTTTCCGGCCTCGAAGGGGCGCGAGCGCACACTGCCGCGCGGGCCGTCGGCCTCGCGCGCGGGGCGATGGAAGACTCGATCGCGTATGCCAAACAACGCGTCCAGTTCGGTCGACCAATCGGTGATTTCCAGGCCATCCGCTTCAAGATCGCGACCATGGCGGCGGAGATCGAGGCCGCGCGTCAGCTCACCTACTTCGTTTCGGAAGAGATCGACAGCCGGCGCCGCTGCGACAAGGAAGCCGGCATGGCGAAGTGGTTTGCCAGCGAAATGGCCGAGCGCGTGACCAGCGAGGCCCTCCAGATCCACGGCGGCTACGGCTACACCACTGACTTGCCGATCGAGCGCTACTGGCGCGACGCCCGCCTGACCAAGATCTTCGAGGGCACCTCAGAGATTCAGCTGCGGATCATTTCTGACCGGCTCATGGAAAACTAGTCAGACTGGTCTGACTAGACTAGAATGAGTTCATGAAGACGGTTGGCGTGTACGAAGCGAAGACGCATCTCACGAAGTTGCTGGACGAGGTCGAGCGTGGCGAGTGCGTGACCATTACACGGCACGGGAAGCCGATCGCGACTCTG
>JBDTNM010000297.1:0-3986 GCA_039933735.1 bacterium
CGCCAGCGCGCGCCGGAGCGTGATGATCTGGCGGGCGACAATAAGCGCGAGCGCGACAACGGCCGTCAGCAGCAGTGCATCGGCGCTGCCGCGGCGCATCTCTTCGAGTGTGACCAGGCCAACCGCGGCGACAAACACGTAGGGGATGGCGCCCGCACGGGCAAACCGAAGGCGCGGCATTCGTATCGCCCGGTTCTGGTCGACGGTCGCTGCTATGACGACGATCCAGATGCCGGCCAGCCACGAGGCATCGAATGCGATTGCTTCGAAGTAGTAGAGGACATCACCCGTGGCAAGGATCGTCGCGGCGGCCATCACGAGGGCGTTCCGCACCGTTAGGCGCGAGGTGTAGGCCGCCGTCAGCACAGTACCGAAGAAGCAGAGGTCGAAGACGAGGTAGGTACAGCCCAGGAGGGAAGTCAGCACCGAGCCGTCGCCAGTCCGGGGGATGACGAAGTGCCAGAGCAGACCGGCGGAGATCGCCATCAGGGCTCCGGCATCGAACATCCAGCGCCGGTCTCTCCCGCGCCAGAGCGGCGAAGTGAGTAGCCCAACGGCGACGATGTAGGCCACGTACGAAGACAGGTAAAACGGGTCGAACCAGTTCGGGTAGCCGATTCCACCCGCCATCGCCTGATCAGCGATAGACCAGCCGGTGTCGAGAACGGCGGTGGCGGCGACCGCCACGGTCATCACCAGCCAGCCAAGCCTGTCCTTCCCCGAGCTGGCGCGCATACGGAGGAACACCACTGGCACGGCGAAGCAGGCCGTGAACTCGTAAAAAGCAATCCCGCTCCATCCGACGTTTTCGGTGAAAAAGCGGAGGTAGACGAGGAGATGAAGCGTCGCGAGGCTGCAAACGGCAACAAATGCCACTCTGCGTTGAGAGCGTGCGGCAGTCATCACTCTTGATTATCGGCTGCGAATTCGGCTGGACTGTCGGGAGAACCCCTAGCTGTCAGCTTCGCAAATCATTCCTGGCGGACGCGCCGCAGGAAGTTGCGCGCTCGATCAGTGGTCGGGTTCGAAAAGAACGCTGCGGGCGAGCCCTCTTCCTGGATCACTCCCTCATCGATGAAGACGACGCGGTGCGCCGCTTCCCTGGCGAACGCCATCTCGTGCGTGACCGCCAGCATCGTCATCCCTTCGGCCGCGAGGTCACGCATGACGGCAAGGACTTCGCCGACGAGTTCGGGGTCGAGCGCGCTGGTCGCTTCATCGAAGAGCATGAGCTTTGGGTTCATTGCCAGGGCCCGGGCGATGGCAACGCGTTGCTGCTGGCCGCCCGAAAGCTGCGACGGGTAGGCGTTCACTTTCGCGGCCAGGCCGACCCGCGTCAGCGTTGCGATGGCGACTTCGCGAGCTTCGTCTTTGCCTCGTTTTTGGACCTGCACAGGCGCTTCCATGACGTTGCCCAACGCCGTCAGGTGGGGGAAGAGGTTGAAGCGCTGGAACACCATGCCCATCTGCGCCCGGACCTTCGAAATGTCTCCCTCATGCAGTGGCTTGTGATCCGGGCCGGGGCGGTAGCAGACGGATACGCCATCGAACAGGATGTCGCCGCCGTTCGCTTTTTCGAGCTGATTGATGCAGCGCAACAGCGTTGATTTGCCGCTGCCGGAAGGCCCGAGGATGGTAACGACTTCTCCCAGTTCGACATCCAATGAGATGCCTTTGAGCACTTCCAGCTGGCCGAACCGTTTGTGGAGATCGAGGACCTGAAGGAGTGCCATCAGTCGTGGCCTCCGCTGAAAGAAAGCAGCCGCGCAAGGCCTGAACGCGACGTTTCCATCCGTCCGTAGTTGGTGTTGTAGCGCCCTTCCAGCCATGCCTGGAAAATGCTGCCGACGGTGGTGAGCACCAGGTACCAGAACGAGGCGATGATCAGCCATTCGAAGTAGAGCAACGTGGACGAGTACTGCAACTTCGCCACGAGGAACACTTCGCTGACCGAGATGACCGAGACGAGCGAGGAGTTCTTGAGCATGGAGATGAACTCGTTCCCGGTCGGCGGGATTACCACGCGCATCGCCTGCGGAAGGATGATTCGTCGCATGGCAAGTCCGTACGTCATCCCCAGGCTGCGGGCGGCCTCGGTTTGGCCCGAGTCAACGCTCTGGATCCCGGCGCGCATGATCTCGGTCATGTACGCGCCTTCGTTGATCGCGAGAGCGACGATCGCGGTTGTGAAGGGCGACATCTGGCCGTTCCACGGCGCCCAACTCGGCCACGCCTGCGGCAGGGCGAAGAACCAGAACACGATCTGGACGATCAGGGGCGTCCCCCGGAAGAACCAGATGTAGAAGTAGGCAATCCAGCGCATTACGGGCATTCGCGATAGCCGCATCAGCGCAAAGAGCGTCCCGAGGATCATTCCGATGAGCATGCCCAGCGCAGAAAGCCGGACAGTCATCCAGACGCCTTCGAGCACGATGCGCGAAAACAGATGGCTACCGATGTAGCCCCAGTCGACCGCGGCGAGGAAGAGCGATGTCGTCATGGTTCGGAGGAGGAGCCTTGCCGCTCCCCGGCCGATTACCTACTTCAGCGTGCCGGCTTCGAGGCCCCAGTACTTCAGGATGTCCGCATACTTGCCCTTGTCCTTCATGGCTTTGAAGGCGGCGTTCAGCGCCGTTGTCACCTCGGCGTCGTCCTTGCGCACCGCGATGCCGTAGTTGCCCGTGTCGTACTGCTCGCCGACGACTTCCGTGCCTTTCACCTTGGCCGCGCCGTAAATCGCCACCGGGAAGTCCATCAAGGCCGCTGACGCCCGTCCGGTGCTCACGGCCTGGATGGTGTCGGTGTTCTGCTCGAAGGTCTGGACGTCGATCTTCTTGTCGGGGCACTTCCCGTTCTGTTCATCGGCCTCATCGATCTGCACGGTGCCAACCTGGATAGCGACCTTGCGTCCGCAGAGGTCGGCGATCGACTTGATTTTGTCGGGGTTGCCCTTCTTCACGAGGATCCCGGAGCCAGCCGTGAAATACTCGACGAAGTCGACTTGCTTCTTTCGCTCGTCGTTTGCGGTCATCGAGGACATGATCACGTCGGCTTTCTTGCTGGTAAGCGCCGGGATGATCGCGTCGAACGGCGTGTTCTGGACATCCGCCTTCACACCCCATGATTCGGCGATGCAGCTGATGATGTCGACGTCCGCGCCGATGGCATCGTTCGTCCCTTCCTTGACGAATTCCATCGGGGCATAGCTCAGGTCGGAGGCGACTGTCAGCTTGCCAGCGGACTTGATCCTTGCCGGCGCCGCCACGCCGAGATCTTTGCAGTCAGCTTTCGCGGATGTGAGGCTCACGCTCGATCCGCCGTCATCGTCATCGCCGCAGGCGGCGAATGCCAGGGAAGCGCAGGCGATAGCCGCCAGGCCGGCAGCAGCGAAGGTCCGTTTTGTCAACATGTGTAGTGTTCTCCCAGGAGCGTTCGCGCCAATATCGCACGGGTATGTTTCGGACGGTAGATCCCCGCTTACCGTCCGGTAGCTCGGTCTGTGTGCGCTTGCCACCGCGTGGGGCCTAAGGCCCTGCGCTGGTAGCATCGGTGCTTCGGATTTTGGGTGCGCCAATGCAAGCAACAGCAGTTACCGTCCGCGTCCCGGCTACCAGCGCCAATCTCGGCGCGGGGTTCGATTGCCTCGGCCTTGCCCTGGACATGTTCGCTTCAATCACGGTGACTTTCGGCCATGCGGAGCAGCCGCCGACCGATGATGTCGGCGAGAAAATGGTGCTCACCGCCATCCGCCAGACCTATCAACGCATCGGTAAAACACCCCCGAACGGTCTCCGTGCCCGCTACCACGTCTCGATCCCACTCGGACGAGGCCTTGGCGCGAGCGCCGTCGCGCGGGTTGCCGGGGTGATCGCCGTGAACGAATTCGAGCGCGGGGTGATGAGCGAAGGCCAGTGCCTGGATATCGCCTCCGAACTCGAGGGCCACGGCGACAATGCCTGCCCGGCGCTCTTCGGCGGCATGCAGGT
>JBDTNM010000298.1:0-3948 GCA_039933735.1 bacterium
GACGTCGCAACCGACAGGCCCGCCCGCGGAGGCGAATGCCGGCTCGCCATTCGCGAAGAGCACGTCGTCGCAGCCCTTGCCGTTCTCATGCGGCGAGGTTTTCGTCGCCGTTGCATCAGGCGCCGCACCCGCGACTGGAGTCCCGCCGGGCGTGGGCGTCTCTGTTGCCGCGGCAACATCAGCCTGGTTTAGACCCGGAGCGTTGGCGGTGTTGCCCGGAGTCGAACCGGGCTGTCCGGCATCCGAAGACTGCTCCGCGCGGTTATCCATATCCTGCCGTACATCGCCGCTATTCCCACCGATGCCAACGGAGGCCGCGGCCGATTGAACGAAATCGACCGGCCCGCTGACGGGGCTGTCGCCGGTCGCGGCGGCAACGGCGCTCACGGCCATAAGCGGCGCGAACACCGCCATCGAGGCGACGGCCCAACGGCTTCGCGGCGCCCCGGCGTGAGCCGTCGCAGTCAGCGCCCCAATCATTCGTGCCCGAATTGACACGGCTGCCCCCGCGGAGACTCGGCATTCCGAAATCGGCGCGAGGAATTCCGCTGCCTCTGCTTCAGCGATGGGATCTTCCACAATTGCATCGTGGTGCCTGTTAAACATGGTTGTGGCCTCCTGCCTTGTTCTGTTCGATGCGCATCCTCAGCTGGCGGAGCGCCCGGTGTTGCAACGATTTCACGGCGGCCTGGCTCCGGCCGGTTATCCGTGCGATGTCCTCGATGGTTCGGTCTTCAACGAAGCGCAGGTGGATCACCTCGCGCTGCTCGACGGTCAGGTCGCCCAGCGCATCCAGTGCCGGGGCTGCGGTCATCGCCCAGGTCCCCGCGGAAGCCTCGATCACGGTGGATTGGTCACGCCGCATCTTCCGCAACGCATCCAGCGACCGGTGACGGGTGATCGTCAGCAGCCAGGCGGCCAACGGCTTTCCGCGGTCGCGGTACCGCCCAATGCCCTCGATTGCTTCCAGGAACACCTGGCCCGTGATGTCTTCAGCCAGCGCTGGTTCTCGCACATGCGTCAACGCTGACCGGAACACCAGGTCCCGGTGTTCTTCGAAAAGTTCTGTCCAGGCAGCGGCATCCTTCCGCTGTAATGCTTCAACGCGGAGTTCATCGTCTCGCCGGGCCTCTGCGAACCGATGGACGTGGATCGGTATTTCGGTGGCTTGTCGTATCACTATCAGATAAGCGTTGAAGGTCACCCAAACGTTACGGACTGCAGTTACCGGAACGTAAACACTCTGCGGATGGCGCGTAACTTCTGCCGTCGGCCCGCAGTTCCACTCGAAACGCAGTGCTCGCGCCGGCGGCGGAACCGCTCTAACCCGCCGCCCTCCGTGCTCTCGGTTCCACCGTCGTGCCCGTTTTACCCGAAACGCGGCGGGCGCTTCTCGATGATTGCCCGGGCGCCTTCGGCTGGAGCATCGCTGAAGAACCCGAGCATCTCCATCGCAAGCGAATAATCGAACGCCGCGACACCGCCCAGCTTTAGCCACTGGTTGAGCGATCTCTTGGTGGCGCGCAATGCGTGCTGCGGTCCCGAAGCGAGCTGATTCGCGATTCGCCGGGCTTCTGGCAGGAGTTCGGCTCGGGGCAGAGACTTACTTACGAGCCCAATCTTGTCGGCTTCGCGGCCGTCGATGAAGTCGCAGGTCAGCAAGTAGTACTTTGCCTTCGCCATGCCGCAGAGCAGCGGCCAGATGATCGCCGCATGGTCGCCAGCCGCCACTCCGAGCCGCGCATGGCCATCAGTCAGGCGCGCTTCTTCAGCCATCAGTGAGATATCCGCCATCAGGGCGACAGTTAGCCCAGCGCCAACCGCGACGCCGTTGATCGCCGAGATGATGACCTTGGGACAGTTCATCATTTCGTAGACAATTGCTTCTGCTTCCTTCATCACCTGCATCACTGCCTCGAAGCGCTCGCCCGAGGGCAAGGCTGCCCGTGCCTCGATGTCGCCCAGGTCGCCACCGGCTGAAAACGCCTGATCGCCTGCGCCCGTGACGATTGCCACACGGACCTCCGGGTCGTCGCCCAGGTCCCGCCAGATCGTGGTCAACTCGCGATGCAGAACGTCGTTGGTGGCGTTGAAGACGTCCGGCCGATTGATGGTCACAAGGGCCACGGAATCAGAGACATCGACCAGTAGGTGCTTGTACCGCGAGTAGTCCATTAGAGCGTCCAATCTTGCACCGAAGGCCCCGGCGCAGATTCGAGGGGTCGCGATAGACTACAGGAGCCATGCCGAACTGGGTCCTCGAAGGCATCATTGCCACCAGCCCGCGCCCGGGCTTTTCGCCGGGCCCGGAAATCACCGTTCACGACCACGTCGTGGATTCGTGGATCGCGGAGGCACGTGAATTCGGCATTCGCTCGGTCATCTGCCTGATCGGCAACGACCAACTTTGGCTCTACCGCAAGGCAACTCCGGAAGGCCTGATCGAGCGGTACCGCAGCGAGGGTTTCGAGGTCTGCCACATCCCGACGGCCGACCAACAGACGCACCCGTTTACCGCAGACGAGTACGAACACGCGTGGGAATCGTTTCAGCGGCTGCCTAAGCCGGTGCTCGTGCACTGCAGTGCGGGCATGGACCGGACCGGCAGGGTGGTGCGCCACATTCTGAAGCAGCTCGAATCAGGCGATGGCTCGGTCGCGGCGGGCTAAGCGGAACTTCCGGGCGGAACGCTACTTGAGTCCGGCCCACTCCGTTTGCTTCGCGAACAACAAGTCGTGCATTTGCCAGAATTTGCCCTGCTGCTGCGCGCAGAGTGCGACCACCGCAGCATTCCCCGCGTTCGGGTGAATCTGTACAAGCGGGAAATTCAGAAACGCCAGCGCGACGTCGTTGCCGAGTTCGGCCCGCAATGATTTGAGCGCAGTGTCGTTCCACTGCTTGCAAAACGGGCACTGGAAATCGCTGAATTCCGCAACCATTACTTTCGCATTGGCGCTGCCTTCGATGGCTGCGCCGGTGATATCCGGGCGAGCCTCGACGATTGCGAAGCTTGGCGGCGTCGTGGCGGCCAATTGCTTTATTGCGGTCGAATAGCCGTCGAGCGTGGTTGGGCTGCCCTTCAGTTCGGCCTTGATGATTTCATCGAGGATGGCGATGGGCTGGGCGCCGACGAGTTTTTTGTTGTTGATGAAGAACGTGGGCGTACCGGTAACACCCAGCCCGCTGCCCGCCTGGAGTTGCTGATTCAGCAGCGAAACGTTCGCCTGGTTGCTCACGCACTGGTCGAACTGAGACTCATTGAGCCCGAGTTGTTTGGCGTACCCGTAGACCGTGTCCTTGAGGTTGGCAGCAGTGGTGGCCGGGGCAGTCGTGGCCACGGTCGAAACGGCGCCTACTACTGCGACTTCTGAGGAGTTTGCTTTCACCGCCGAATCGTCGCGCGTCCACCAGATCGTCCCGGCGATGATGATCGAGCCGAGAATCAATGCTGCCGGCGAGAGAAAGTACGACCAGGTGGGCTGCGCCTTCGCGTCCTGGGACGTGGCTGGCGGCGTTTCGGCTGGCTTTTCGTTTGGAGCGTTGTCTTGCACATCATCATCGTGCCCGCCGCAACTGGTTCGCGCACCCATCTTTCCGCGCCGCTTGAAGCGGCGATCGCGCTCGCCTACCGTTACGGGACTTCATCCGGGAGATGCCCGTGGCCATCGCCCCTACTTCGATTGATAGCAAGTCCGCAATCGCCATCGCGGCGACGCTCCGCGATGAGTTCGCTTTGACGGCCTCAGCAACGGACCGCACGGCGGCGTTCCCGTTTGCGAACTTCGAAGCCCTGCGCGATGCAGGCATACTCAACCTCACCGTCGACGAGAAGCACGGGGGACCGGGACTCGGTCTCGAAACCGCGTGTCGGGTCGTCTCGTTGATCGCCGAAGGCGAACCGAGCACGGCGCTGGTCTATGCCATGCACTTGATTTACAACGCCGTCCC
>JBDTNM010000299.1:0-3944 GCA_039933735.1 bacterium
CAAAGCCACGGTCGCTGGCGAATTCAGTCGCTTCAAGACCTGCAAGGCTTGCGGATTCCCGTTCTTCGATGGAACGAAAAACGGCTCACGCGTCTGGTGCGACATGGGCTCGTGCGGCACCAAGCACAAGATGCGTGCCTACCGCGCCCGCAAGGCATCGGCTGGAGAATAGCTCGCGGATTGCCGCCGGAGCCATGCTAGACTCCCGCGCACCTCGCTCCACGGAGACTTCCATGAAGACGATCCCGGATCGGGCCGATCCGGCTGCTGCCGCCTACCTTCAGCGCATCGGCGCCCTGAAAGAAACGCTCCGCGCGGCCGCCCCGGAGATTGAAGCCGCTCGCCAGCTCACTCCCGCCATTGCCGAACTCCTGCGCGATGCTGGCGTCTTCTCCGTCGCGGTGCCGAAAGCGTGGGGCGGCTTGGAACTCGATCCTGTCACCCACGCCCTCGCCATTGAATCCCTGGCGGAAGCCGACGCCTCCGCGGCCTGGTGCGCGATGATCGGCTGCGACACGGGCTACATCGGCGCCTTTCTCGAGGAGTCCGCCGCGACGGAACTCATCACCGATGTGACTCGCGCCAGCGCCTTCGTCGCTAATCCGACCGGCCAGGCCGTGCCCTGCGAAGGCGGCTACACTGTCAGCGGCCGCTGGACCTTCGCGTCAGGTTCCACCCACTCCAACGTCTTCGCCCTTGGCTGCCTCGTCCCCGGCGAAACCGGCCCGCGAATGGTGAATGAGCGCACGCCGGAATTGCGCGTCGTCGTTATGCCAGCGAACAGAGCCGAAGTCGTCGACACGTGGACGACCACAGGTGTCCGCGGCAGCGGCAGCCACGATATAGCCGTCGATTCCGTCTTTGTTCCCGACCGGCACACGTTCGTACTCGCCCCACCGAAGATGACGAGGCAGGAGCCCCTCTACCGCTTTCCGATGCTGTTCACGTTCAAGCTCGGCGCTGTCGCGCTGGGGTGCGCCCGGGGAGCGATCGACGACATCCTCGCGATCGCCGCGCGGAAATCGACTTTCGGTTCGGCCACCCCGATCAAGGACCAGGAGTGGTTCGCCACCGCCATCGCCCGAGCGGAGATGACCCTTGGCCAGGCCCGCGCGTTCTACTACGAAGCCACCGAAGCCGCGTGGGCCGAAATGCAGGCCGGCGCCCACCCCTCGAAGCAAACGCACGCGCGGCTCAACATCGCCCAGATCGGCGCCATCGAACGCTGCATCGAAGTTGTCGACGCCATGTACCGCGCCGGCGGCAGCGCGTCGCTGTACTCCCGGAACACGCTGGACCGCCGCCTCAGGGATATCCACACGATCGGTCAGCACACGGTGATTTCGCACCGCTCGTTGTTGGATTCCGGGAAGATGCTTGTCGAGGCAGGCGTCGCAGCTGCGTCGACTTCTGCCTAGTACAGCACCATGTTGTCGCGATGAATGACCTCGTCTCCGTAAGCGTAGCCGAGCGTTTCGGCGATCCGGTCGCTGCGCATGCCCCGAATCCTCGACAGTTCCTCGCTTGCGTAGTTCGTGGTGCCCGCGGCCACTCTGTTTCCTTGCGGATCACGAATCTCAACTGCGTCGCCGCGCTGGAAACTACCAACCGAAGCCGCCACCCCCGCCGGGAGCAGGCTACGCCCCTGATCGCGCAACGCTGAAACAGCACCAGCATCGACCACGATGTGCCCTTCGCGGGAGATATGCGCCAGGATCCAGCGCTTCCGGCTCTCGATCCGATCGCCCGGAGCCGGGAAGTAGGTCCCGCGTGATTCGCCGTTCGCTACCGCGAGGAGCGCATCCGGCGTCCGCCCGTTCGCGATGATGACGTCCACGCCGGCCTGCGTGGCTATCTGGGCCGCGCGGAGTTTGGTCGCCATGCCCCCGGTGCCCGCGCCATTCGCCCCACCGCCAAGCGATTCAACGGTGGCGTCGATCCGTTCCACCCGTTCGAGTAGGCGAGCGTCCGCGTTCAGGCGTGGGTCGCCCTCATACAGTCCCGCCACATCCGTGAGCATCACCAGCAGGTCCGCGTCGATCAGGTTGGCGACGTACGCCGAGAGGCTGTCGTTCTCTCCGATGCGCGTCGCAAGCACCTGATCCAGCGCGACGGCGTCGTTTTCGTTGACGATCGGCACCGTTCCCGCCTCGATCAGGTCGCGCAGCGTATTGCGGGCGTTGAGGTAGCCGAGCCGGTCGGTTAGATCCCGCCGGGTGAGCAGCACCTGGGCGACGACCATGTCGTGCCAATCGAAAAGTTCGTCCCAGCTCTGCATCAGGTGACTTTGGCCGACTGACGCGACTGCCTGGCGGCTCGGTGTCTTCCCGGCTGGCAGCCGCCCCCGCAGGCGATGCCGTCCGGCAGCCTGAGCGCCGCTCGAGACAACCACGATCTCGCAGCCCAGGGCGCGGAGCCGCACGACCTGCCCGACCAGCTGCGACATCGATTCGAGGTCGAGGCGGTCGCTTCCGGCCGTGAGCAGGCTGGTCCCAAACTTGGCGACAATGCGGCGATAACGCATGCGCTAAGTAGATACGACGGCGAGGGAACGGGGAATAAGCGAGGGCAACTGGCACTCAGCGGTCGCGGTAAGCCTGGCCTCGCGGGCCGATCACCTGGATCATGATGAACTGAGATTCGATGTCGACCGCGTAAATGAGCCGCCAGCCGCCTACGCGCAGTGCCCGAGATTCGCGGCCTTTCAGAGGCTTGGTCCCAGGCCCGAACGGGTCATCGCTCAGTCTCCGCAAAACGGCGTTGGAATCGAACGTCGAGTTTCTCCAGCTAGGCTCTCGTATGCCCGGAAAATCGATAACTGAAGCTCATACGCCGAGCTTGCGGAACAACTCCTCGCCGTCCGACCAATCGCCAGTTGCAACGCCAGCCAACACCGAGTCCAGTTCTGCCGACTCTTCGGAGGTCAGCTCCTCGAACTCAGACGACTCCCAGTCCAGGCGTGCAAGCAACTCCTCGGCTTCTTCCTCGGTCAACAGATCGACCCGTTCGCGAAGAGCTTGTTTGGCAGTCACTGGGATAGTTTATCAGAAGCCCAAAAGGCTCTCGGCGAGCGCCCGAATCACGACATCACTTGTCGCCTAGCGTACGGACTATCTCGCATCGCACAGGAGAACCTGCCATGGCACGCTGGTCGGATCTTGAGCGCGAGGCTCCCGAGGTCGCTGCGGGCGGCCGCGAACTCTTCTATCAGCATGGCGTCGGTCTCGCCTACCTCGCGACCGCGCGCCGAGACGACGGCCTGCGCATCCACCCCTTCTGCCCGGTGGTCACCGCGGGCGGCATCTTCGGGCTCATCGGCCAGTCTCCCAAGCGAGCAGACCTGGCGAGCTCGGGCAGATTCGCGATCCACGCGTTCCCAAGGGAGGAAGCTGACGACGAGTTCATGCTCTCTGGCATGGCCGTCCGGCGGCTCGACGACCCGGCCGAGATAGCGGCCGTCGCGGAGGTTTACCATGCTGCCGGCGCCACCAGCAGCGGCGAGGAATGGACTTTCGAGTTCCTCCTCGATCGCGCGCTGTTGTCGCTCTACGAGCGCCGCGACAGTGGCAAGCCGCTGTGGCCACCGAGGTACCTGAAATGGCAGGCGCGTTGACACGTTGGGAAGGCTTCGCAGCCTCGGCGCCGGAGATTGCGTCCGCCGGGAGAAGACTTCTCTCGGCGGACGGCACAGGTGTTGCCTTCCTCGCGACGGTGCGACGGGATGGTGGGCCGCGAGTTCATCCGGTTGCGCCAGTGCTCGCCGAAGGTTCGCTCTGGGTCTTCGTCGTGAACCTCGGCTGGAAGTACCACGACCTCCGTCGCGACGGACGATATGCACTTCACTCGTCGCCGACGCCCGCGGGTGGCGAAGAGTTTTACGTCACCGGGTCAGCCCGAGAATCCGGCGATCCCGGCGAACGAGCCGTGGTCCGCGCGGCGGCCGG
>JBDTNM010000300.1:0-3911 GCA_039933735.1 bacterium
CCACCAATGAAATACGCCGGTGTCAGCGGCGCCGACGGCACAATCTGGCTGCATCTCAAGGCTGCCGACGGTGTATCGGGCTGGGCGGATGCGAAGTACATCGGCTGGGCGAAGTAGACCGGACTTCTACGACCACGTCGCTGGGTCGCTGCGACCCTGGACGATCCGGATAACATCGATATGGTCCGCCTGGATCTCATAGAAGATCGCCCAGGAGCGAACGTTTACCCGCCGCGTGGCCGACTCGTCACCGCCGGGAATCACTGGAAACGCATACGGGTTGCGGGCGATTTCCAGAGCGCGGTCGATGAGCTCGTTCGTGACTCGGTCGGCGACACTGACACTGCGGAGCGCAAGGAAGTCCCAAATCGCTCCCAGGTCCTGACGCGCTCTCAGGCTGATGATGACGTGCATCAGGCCTGGTCAATACGCTCTCGTTGGGCCATTCGGTCGCGTCCTTCCGCGGCGATCGTCGCCGCAAGGTCTCGCGTTAGGACTTCCGATCGGCCGGCTGCGATGTCCGCCCGGCCCTCGTTCAGCAAGGATTCGAGCATCGGTTGTTGGGTCATGTCCCACTGACACTCAACGGCAACGATATCCGCGATCACCTGCTCGATGCTCTCAGCGCCGCGTGCCTGTACCAGCGCAAGGAGTTGCGCCTCCGTCTCGGCTGAAATCTCGACCTTCATGGCCAGATCGTAGCACAGCGGCCCGACGCCTTAGAATCGATTCATGGCTTCCGAACCGAAGCGCGAGACCTGCTGGGGTCCCGCCGATGACCTCATGGCCGAGTACCACGACCTGGAGTGGGGTGTGCCCTGCCACGACGACCAGGAACTCTTCGAACGCCTCATGCTCGAAGGCTTCCAGGCCGGCCTTTCGTGGTCGACGATCCTGAACAAGCGCGAGAACTTCCGTGCCGCGTTCGACAATTGGGACCCGGCGATCGTCGCGAACTACGACGACAACCAGGTCGCCAGACTGATGGACGATGCAGGAATCGTGCGGAACCGGCTGAAAGTGGTCGGGGCCGTCAGGAACGCCCGAGCGTTCATCGAGGTCCAGGCGGAACACGGCACCTTCGACGCCTACATCTGGGGTTTCGCCCCGCGCGTCCTGCCGGATGCGCCGATCCCCACCAGCTGGAAAGAGATCCCGGCCCGCACCGAGGAATCCGACATCATGTCCAAGGCGCTCCAGAAGCGCGGCCTGACGTTCGTCGGCTCAACGATTTGCTACGCATTCATGCAGAGCGTGGGGATGGTCAACGACCACCTTGCAGGCTGCCCCGCTCGCGCCACCGTCGCTTCCGCAATCGGAAAGGGCCGCCAGGCTTCGTTCTAGCGGCCCCTCGCACACTCGATCCGGGGAAGTTACTTCACCGGGAAGGGCGGATCGAAGAGCTTGTCGTCGACGCTCGTGGAGATCTGCGTCGCCGTGAGCTTGGTTGTCCCGCCGATTTCGATGTACGTCATGACGCTGTCTTTCTCATCGACGCAGAACGTGCTGACGGTGCCCGAGGCAGTATCGGTCGCCTGGAAGCAGCGCGAAGAGCGGCCCGCAATCGTCCGCTTATCGAGTTCCTTCACGTCCTTGTTCGCCTTCGCCTCTTTGATCGTCTTTTGAAGGTCGATGCCTCCGCCGCTGACTGTCGCGTCGACTCCGGCACTCTTCGTGCACTGCCCGCCCGCGCCGAAGTCGGTACAGGTAATCGTGTTGGTGCCATCGGTGATGACACTGAAGCCGCCGCTAAAGCCGGTGCCGGTCAGCGTGATCTTCGTGGCGAGCTTCGGCGGCTTGCTCGCGATGACGGAAGTGCCCTTTTGCACCGTCCCGCCGGCCGTGATTTCGATGTCGTAGGTGGCCTGGTACGTCTTCTTGGTGGTGTCCGAAGTCAGCTTGTCGAAGATCGAAGCGGCGTCGTCCGGCGCCTTTGTTGCGCTCGTCCCGGCCTTCGTTGGTTCGGAAGAGGCCTTGGTCGCGTCGCTCCCGGCCGGAGCCGCCTGGGTGGCATCGCCGGATGGTGTGGTGCTCGTGTCATCGTCGTCGTCGCCGCCGCAGGCTCCCAGCAGCAACGCCCCGACCGCCGTCAGAGCGAACAGATAGCGCAGTTTCAAAACCGATCCTCCCGGCGCCGACGCGCCACGTTTCAATAGTCGACAAAACCCGCGTCCTCGATATCGACAATCTGAGATTAGGGGAACGCTGACCGGTCGGTGGTTAGAATCTGGTTCATATGACTGATACGCCTTCGCCCGTCGATTCCGGTATGCGCCGCCAGCTTCAATCGTTCCGCCAGCAACGCACGAATGGGATGCCACGCTTCGGCTGGAAGGTTGGCATCAACGACCCCGCGGCCCAGCAACGTCTCGGCCTCTCTGGCCCGATTGTCGGCTGGCTCGATGGCCGTCGCGTCTTCCCTGAGGGCCAGCCATACCAACCTTCGGCCGGCGCGAAACCCCGGATTGAGGCCGAGACAGCTATTCACATTGGCCGCGACGTCCCCGGTACGGCTTCGCTCGATGACGCGCGTGCAGCGATTTCCGAGGTCGCACCGGCGTTCGAATTCGTCGATGGGACGAAGCCGCTCTCTCCGATCGAAGAGATGCTCGCGCACGACATCCTTCACGACGGTGTGATGCTCGGCCCGGCCCGCCCGCTCGATACTGCTGCGGGCCTGATCGCGAAGGGGTTGCCCTCGGTCACGCTCAACGGCGCGCCGCATCGCGTTGCTCAGCCGGGCCGCTACCCGGATGACCTCGCCGAAATCGTGCTCAGCGTCGCCCGGACGCTCGGCGCGCACGGCGAAGCGCTGCTTGCCGGTGACTGGATCATTGGCGGTTCGTACATCGACCCGTTTGATCTCGCTCCCGGCGATGCTGTTGCGGCGGACTTCGGTCCGCTGGGCGCCCTCACCGTCACCTGCGCCTGACGGCTAGAGCTTCTCCAGCGCCGGGATCACCTTCGTCGCCATCACTTCCATCACGCGCGGGTCCTCGCAATTCACGAGCGAGCCAAGCGCCGAGCGGACGCCAATGGCAGCGAAGCCGGCGAGCCGCTGAACTTCCTGCTCGGCGCGTTCACCATTCGCGCCCGGGTCGAACCGGGTGACGACTGTCCGCTCCACGGCCTTCGGATCGCGGCCTTCTTTTGCGCAGTGCTCGTCGAGGATCCCGAGGAGCCGTTCCGTGCTTTCGACATTCGCGCCGCTGACATTGCAGGCATCGGCGTAGCGGGCGACCAGCCGCAGCGTCTTCTTCTCGCCGCTCCCGGCCACGAGGATCGGCGGACGCGGCTTCTGCACCGGCTTCGGCGAACAGAGCGTCTCCGCCAGGTGGAAGTGTTTGCCATCGAACGGGCCGTTGTTGTCGCTCCACATCTGCTGGCAGATCTGGATGGTCTCTTCGAGCATTTCGAACCGCGTTTTCAACGGCGGGAACGGCGTCCCGAGGCCGAGGTGCTCGCGTTCGAACCAGGCCGCGCCGATCCCGAGCCACGCGCGCCCGCCGGAGAGCACATCGAGGCCCGTAATCTGCTTCGCGAGGAAGCCCGGGTTGCGGTAGGTGATCCCTGTCGCCAGTACGCCCAGCTTGAGCTTCGTTGTCTTCGCCGCGATGAAGCCGAGCAGGCCATACGCCTCGAACATTTCGTTCTCCGCGGGGCCAACCGGCGGAATCTGGAAATAGTGGTCCATCACGGAAAGCCGTTCGAAGCCTGCCGCATCCGCGCCGCTCGCGATTTCGGCGATCTTCGCGCCCAGTTCTTCGACCGGCACGCCGTAGGTGAAATTGGAGATATGGATACCGAGCTTCATGGTTCAACTCCGAACGAAAGTACTGCCCCGCGAGTCTAGCGGTTTCAGGTTGCTGTCACGCGTCGCTGGGAGTTGGCTCCCATCCGGTCCCGTTGCC
>JBDTNM010000301.1:0-3893 GCA_039933735.1 bacterium
TGCCCTCACCAACGCCGCGGGCGCAGCTGGTCTCCTGACCGGCACGGCCGCTGTTGGCAACCTCGTCAACCTTGACGGGACCCAGGGCACGATCGGCGTTGTCTTCAACCCCGGCACCGGCTCCTACCAGAGCGCCACGGGCGTCTCGGTTTACGAAAACGTGCTGGACCAGCACACCAACTCGGCTGGTGTCCAGACCTTCTTCGCGCAGGGCGCCAAGGTCACCTTCACCAACACGGGTACCTGCGGTTCGTTCACCCTCACCGGCGGCTTCGTCTCCGGCGCGGTTGCACCGTTCCTCGGCAATAACCCCACGAACGGTTCTTCCGGCGTGACCACGAGCACCATCGTTACCACGACTGGCGCCCCGATCCTGGTCACCCTGAACACCGGCTCGAACTGCGTTCTCCTCGGCGGGGCCACCCTTGGCTTCAGCGCCCAGGCGAACTACCCGAACCTCCTCGGTTCGAACCAGCCGCCGGCGCCTCTCCTTGAGACGTACAACGTCCGGCTCGCTGCAACGATCGCCACCAAGCAGGTCTTCCTCGCCTGGGCCGGTCAGCGCATCATCCTCGAGCACGACTGGCGCATCCCCGCCGGTGACGGCCCAGACGGCATCGACGCCGGAGTCATTCCGGATCGCCTCGCTGGCGACATCTGCGCAGTCCCAGGCGCCACCATTGACTACGTCAAGGGCAGCGGTCCTGGCAACTTCCTGAACGCGATCCCGAACCCAGGCTCGGGCCCTTCGCCAGTTCAGATCAACGGCAACGACCAGGCGACCGTCTCGCTCGGCTCGCAGACGTACCAGGATGGAGTCGCTGGCGTCCTTCGCGCCAACGATGACAACTGCATCAGCCGCGTCCTCTATGAATCCGAGGACCCGGGTGAAGTCGATATCGAAGCCCTGCCTCGCGGTGTCCCGAGTGGCAAGGTCGCGTTTGTCGTCTACTACATGAAGCTCAACACCGTTGGCGTCTCCCTGGTCACCCAGGTCAGCAAGCCAACCCACAACAACAGCCTTGGCGTCGTTGTCGGTACGTCCGGCACGAGCCTGAACGACTACTCACCGGGCAACCCGTGGGACGCTTCCAAGGACGCCGCGTCTAACGCAGCTGACTGGAACGTTTCGCGAGACCTCCTGGTCCGTGGCCGTGTCACTGGCTGGTTCCTCAACACCAACCCTTCCGGCCGCGCCGCGGACACCAGCAACCCGCTGAACGTCCTCCCCGCGAACCGCTGGGTTATGCCGAACGACTGGGCCCTGCTTGCAGGCGGCCCTGCTGACAACGCTGACAACAGCGCTGCCATCGGGACAGCTGAGAACTTCCGCCCTGAGTACGACATCATGATCAACCCGGGTCGCGGCAACCGCGGTCTCGATTTCCCTGAGGGCACGTTCCTTCAGACCGCTGCTGTCCTCGGTGCAGACCTCGCTGCCACCGGCACAACGGTGACCATCGCCCTGCCGCAGTCGGGCGCCATCGTCGTCGGCGCGACCATCCGCGTTGACGTCGAAGACATGACCGTCCTGACGGCTCCTGTTTCGAACGCCCTTGGCACGCTGGCGACCTTCTCGGTCAACCGCGGCCAGAACAGCACAGCTCCCGCGGCTCACACCAAGGGTGCTATCGTCCTTGTGGCTAACGCCGCCTCGACGCCGTTCGAAGGTCCGTTCAGCCTGCTCGACCTTGCTGCCCTCGGCCAGAGCGCTGCTCTCAGCAACTTCGTTCCAGGCCTCGTCCGCGACACCATCTTCAAGGATGGCGACGTAGACATGTGGGACGCCCCGATGCCGCCGGCCCTCGTGACCGTTGACATTCGTGGCACAGGCTTCATCAAGCAGGTCCTCAAGCAGGACGTGTACTACAACGGTACGCCGAACAACACGCTCAGCCAGACGTACCCCAACCCGTTCTACATCACCAACATCCCGGATAGCCCGTTCATCCCCGCCGTCGCGGCTGGTGGTGGCTTCTACTGGGACAGCTGGGGCAGTGATGGCCCAGGCGGCAATGGCCAGGGCGTCTACCGCTTCTGGACCGTCATCCCGACGCTCGTCGCCGGAGTCCCCGGGCAGAACCCGGTCGGCACCGTTGACAGCACCGTCTCGACAGCTCAGAACACTGAACTGACGGCAATCCGCACGGCGTACGGTGACAACACCATCGCCCGCACCCTCGTTGTCTACAGCGACAACCATGGCGAGTTCATGGTTACCGCCAACGGCGACTTCAAGACCGTCCTCACGGCCTGCTCAGTCAACTCGCTCGGCGGTGGCTTCCACTGCAAGCCTGGTGACAAGGTCGGCACGGGCACCATCTACGCAACCGCCGATTACCCGGACTTCCGCGGCAAGCACTTCCCTGTTCAGTCGAACATCGCCACGGCAACGTGGACATGGGGCGGCTACAAGGACGTGACCGTTGAAACCGGCGGCGTCGACCAGTTCAAGTACATCGTCTTCCACGCCCTGGACCGCGATGGCTTCTGCAGCGCCGCCAGCTTCGGCGCAGTCAGCCTCCACCCTGTCCTCTCCGGTGCAGCCAATGACGCGTTCAATGGCCTCCCGAAGGAGACTGTCGACTTCCTGATCGACTCGGGCGAAGGCATCATCATCGGCACCAGCGGTGGTGCGACGACCGGCGTCAACGACGGCAAGCAGTTCGCTACCGGCCTGACGACGTTCTCCACCCTCGTCAACGATCCTGCCGTCACCGGCATCCTGGAATTCAACCCTTCGCCTCTGGCTGCCACTGGCGCACCGGACGAATGCCAGGCCTGGATCAAGGTCTCGAACAGCCTCCTCGGCGTCCTGAACATCCTCGCGATTGCTCATGACGACGAAGGCAACATCGGGTTCGACAAGATCGTTGATCTTCAGAACACCACGTCCTACACGCTGAACTTCCGCTGGAGCCTGGTTACCTGGGCCGGCGCGGATGGCATCAGCATCAACGACGCCATCAAGGGCACCGGCACCACCGGCAAGAACCCTGGCGGCAACGACATTTCGGCTTCGGTCACGGCCATCTACGGTTGGGACCAGAGCGCACAGCAGTGGCTCGGGTTCTTCCCGACGGGCGTTAACGTGCCCGGCGCGAACGACCTGACCTCCCTCAAGACGGGCCAGGCCTTCTGGATCGCCATCACCGGGCCCGGATCCGTCACCTGGACTGTCGCGTCCAACGTCAACTAGCAAGCTTCGCTAAGTCCCTCCTTCCCCTCTTCGGAGGGGAGGGAAGGGCAAGGCGGGGTCACTCGTTGAAATCGGCCGTAACAACAGGAATGGAGCAATCAGGCATATGACCAAAGTTATGAAGATGCTCGGCGGTAGCGGTCTTGCTGTGGTGCTCGGTGTGTTAATCCTCGGCCTCAGTGGCGCCTTCACGGCCACCACTGTCTCCGCGGAATCTCCCCCGAACCCGCCGTCAAGGTTCGTTGGCAACGTCAAGATTGACGGCGCCAACGCTCCCGCTGGCACGACGATCGAAGCAAAGATCGGGACAACCACTTGTGGTGTGGCTACGGCCTTCACCGCCAGCGGCGAAACCCGCTACGCGCTCGATTCGCCGGCACTGGACCCGGGTGCAAACCCGAACTGCGGCACCGATGGCGCCGTGGTGACCTTCTACATCGGTGGCAAGCTCGCCAACGAGACCGGCAAGTGGGCGAACTACCAGCTTGGTACCGTCAACTTGACGTACACGACACCGGTCGCTACCACCACCCCTGGTGCTGGCGCCACGCCGTCCCTTACTCCCAAGCCCCCCGTTACCGGCAACACCGGTACCTCGGGTGAGTCGGCAGCCATCTGGCTGTTCGCCATTCTTGGGATGGGCGCCCTCGCCTTCGGCGTGGGTGGCGTAACCGTCGCTCGTCGCAGCCGCTAA
>JBDTNM010000302.1:0-3892 GCA_039933735.1 bacterium
GCCCACGGCGCATGGACCTGTCCGCCGAAGGGGGAAAGCAACACCATTCGCCAATCGCCGAGCTCATCACGGAAGCGTTCGACCACAATGGTCCGGTCGGTCGGCAGGTGGCCGGTCTCTTGCTTTTCGTCGTGAAGGTAGGCGACCAGGTTCTGCGCTGCATTGTCGTCGAGGTCGTGGTCCTCAGTCAGTCTCTTGAGGACCGCCGCCGGGTCCTTCATCGCGTCGAGTTCCCGCGTGAACGCTCCGATGGCGCGGCCAAACTCAAGCGGACGGCCGATCCCGTCGCCCTTCCAGAACGGCATTTTGCCGGGCTCGCCCGGTGCCGGAGTAACAATCACCTGGTCGCGAGTGATCTGCTCGATGCGCCAGGTTGTGGCGCCGAGGAGGAAGGTCTCGCCAGGACGGCTCTCGTAAACCATCTCTTCGTCGAGTTCGCCGACGCGTGGGCCGCCGACGCCGAGGAACACACCGTAGAGGCCGCGGTCGGGGATAGTCCCGGCGTTGACCAGCGCGATCGTCTTCGCATCACGCCTGCTCGAGAGCATGTTCGTTTCGCGATCCCAGAGAATGCGCGGCTTGAGGTCGGCAAACTCGTCCGATGGGTATTGGCCGGCGAGCATGCCGAGGACACCCTCAAGCTGTTCCCGGCTCAGGGAGGCGAAGTTGTAGCAGCGGCGGACAAGCTCGAAGACTTCGTCCACGGTCATGTCATCGGCGGCGCACATCGCCACGATCTGTTGGGCGAGGACGTCGAGCGGGTTCCGAGGGACGTCGGTTTTTTCAATGAGCCCCTTACGCATCCGCTCCGTAACTACTGCGCACTCAAGGAGGTCGCCGCGGAACTTCGGGAAGATGCGCCCAGAACTGGTCGCGCCGACTTGATGTCCAGCCCGGCCGACACGCTGGAGTCCGCGCGCCACGGACTTTGGCGACTCCACCTGGATGACGAGGTCGACCGCGCCCATGTCTACTCCGAGTTCCATCGAACTCGTGCAGACGAGGCCCGGCAACTGGCCGGACTTCAACATTTCCTCGGCTTCGAGACGCTGTTCTCGTGAGACAGACCCGTGATGGGCGCGCAGGAGTTCTTCCCCGGCGAGTTCGTTGATGCGCGCGGCCAATCGTTCGGCGAGGCGGCGGTTGTTCACGAACAGCAAGGTCGACTGGTGGGAGCGGACGAGTGCGAGCATTTCTGGATAGATGGCGGGCCAGATGGAAGTGCGCGCTTCCGGCCCAACTTCCGACTCAGGCACTGGCCCAACGATATCGCCGAGCCGGGTCATGTCTTCTACTGGCACGACAACTTTCAGGTCGAGCGCTCGGCTCGCACCCGCATCGGCGATGCGGACGGGCCGGTCGCCCGCGAGGTACTTTGCGACTTCTTCGAGCGGACGCTGTGTAGCCGAGAGGCCAATGCGCTGGAACGGGCGTCCAGCGAGCCGTTCGAGCCGTTCGAGTGAGAGCGCAAGGTGCGCGCCCCGCTTCGTGCCCGCCATCGTGTGGATTTCGTCGACGATGACCGTGTCGACCGTCTCCAGGATGCTCTTCGCCTGCGAGGTGAGCATGAGGTAGAGCGATTCGGGCGTTGTGATGAGGATGTCCGGCGGGTCTTTTCGCAAATCAGCGCGTTCACGAGTTGGCGTGTCGCCGGTGCGCGTGGCCACGGTTATGTCGGGTGGCGGCAGACCATCACGCGCAGCTGCAATCCGAAGCCCGGCAAGTGGGGCACGGAGGTTGCGTTCGATGTCGTAGGAAAGTGCCTTCAGCGGCGAGATGTAGAGAACAGAAACTCCCGCCCGGACGGACTTGCCGTTCTTTCCGAGCGGCAGTGGCGGCCGGGTGGCGAGGCGATCAAGGCACCAGAGGAAGGCTGCAAGCGTCTTGCCTGAGCCCGTCGGCGCCAGGAGCAGGGTGTGCTCCCCTGCAGCGATGCCGTTCCAGCCCAGTTCCTGCGCCCGGGTTGGCGCCTCGAACGTATCCCGGAACCAGGCCCGCGCCGAGGGGCTGAATTGCTCGAGTGCCGAAGATGTCAGCGCGGTTGCCATCTGGCTATTGTGCCAGAGCGGGCAACCGTTAGCACAAGTGTTCGCTTACTTCGAAGTCTTTGGTTTCGCTCGGCGAGGCGTTTTCGTGGCGGCTGTGGCAATTTCCAGCGTGCTGATCGCGCTTGGGGGCACCGCGGTGGTGGTCACGAACCCCAGGTGGCGGCGCTCTTCGTCCATCTCGGGGTGGATCTCGACCCGGAAGATCGTCTGGTAAGGCACGAACATCTGAATTGGGTGCCCGTGGTCTTCCTTCGTTACGTGGAGGGCCACCCATTGGTCGGAAACGCCGCTAATCCCATTCACGTAGTGCGTGATGCCATCGACCGTGAGGACTTCGACGATGGGCACCGTGCAGTTCGCCTGGGCACAAAAGGCATTGATCGCCTGGGGCAGCAACGACTGAAAGAAGAACTTATCGAACGGGATCCCCGGCGACGGCGCTATGGGTGGGCTCGAGGGGCCTTGCGGGGCGACGACGCCCGGGGGCAGGTAGATCGTGCGTGATGGCTGAGTCATAGCCGGGAGACTAGGGTACCGGAGCGTACGGTGACAACTGCACGGATAGACGCGCGGGTTGACAATGGCTATGATTTTGATAGCTACTGCGGGTATCCGCGGGATTTGAATCAGCTGGAGGCACTCACCCCTATGACCACCGAGTCCGCATCCCCGTCCGTGCTCGTCAACATCACCGATAAGGCCGCCGAAAAGGCCAAGGCGCTTCTCGAAGCGCGCGAACTGACCGACGGCGCCCTGCGTGTCTTCGTCGCCGGTGGCGGCTGCAGTGGCTACCAGTACGGCATGGCACTCGCCCGCTCGGCCGAGGACGACGACATCATCCTCATGCAGTCCGGCGTCAAGATCGTCATCGACCCGGAAAGTGCCCAGTACCTTTCCGGCGCCGAAATCGATTACGTCGACGACATCATGAAGAGCGGTTTCTCGATCTTCAATCCGAACGCGACCAAGTCCTGCGCCTGCGGTTCCAGCTTCCAGACCGCCGACGGCAGCGGCCAGGCCCGCTCCTGCGGGAGCTAGGGCGCGAACCTTTTCGAACACTAAAAAGGCCCGCATCTGCGGGCCTTTTTCGTTGAGTTCCGCCCTTCGCCATGACTTCAGCTGCCGAAACGAAGTTGGCGGCAGAGCCTGGATGCTAGATCAGGTTGCGCATCAGCTGAGTGGTGCTGGTGAGGAAGACCATCGAAGCGCGAGTGGCGGCACGCAGACGACCGAATTCCGCGTCGGTCACTGCCATTTCGTCGAACTTCTCCAGCTCACCTAGAGAGTCGAACTCAGCCACGATCGAAACGCCGCTCGTGTGCCCCGTCATCGAAGACCAGACGCTCGTGTGAGCGTCGATGCCCCGTTGCTTCTGGTAGTCCAGGGCCTGGGAGATCGAGAGTACGAATTCCCGGTGGTGGCCGGGCTGGACCTCGCCGCTGAGGACGCGCATGTACTTCCGCGGCGCCGTGGCGTCTTCGGAAGTCATAAGCCCTTCGGAGTGGTAGGCCAGCCGGTGAATGTTCACCTTCGTGTCGTCGTAGACCATATGAGTGCGGACTGCACGCCGGACAACCGCGAAGCGGGCGTCCTCGGTCGAAAGATCGCTCCAGCGTTCGAGGTCTTCGAGCGTGTTGAAGTCGGCAGCGATGACGACCGCGTTGTTCTGGCCTGTCATCGAGCCCCAGACCGCAGTCCGGGCACGAATGTCGCGTGCGAGTTGGTAGGTACTGGCCTCGCGCATGGCAGTCAGAAAGTCGCGCGTCATCCCTTGCGCGATTACCCCGGAGAGGATCCGACGGAACATGCACGACTCCCTGTGGTCCGGGTTCACGGTCCCGGCG
>JBDTNM010000303.1:0-3863 GCA_039933735.1 bacterium
TCGAAGCGGCGGCGGCCTAGGCTAGAGGCCAGCAATCTTGAAACGGCCGCCGTGTATTCAAGCTTATTGATCAACCTTGAATATACGGCCACGCACTTCAAGGTTTCTTGCGAGGCTTCCGTGGCACGGGGCGTACCGGCGGGGCAGAGAGTGTGTCCCCAACCGGGCTCGCGAGTCCCCGCTCCAACCCGGTGAAGGCGTCGATCAACTGGGGCACTTCGAATGCCCGGTTGCGCCGGCCGACCACCGTCTTCTGGATGACTCCGCCCGCTTCCATGCGGGCGACCGCGAGATTCATCGACTCGAAGCTCCGGCCTATGAGTTCGGCCGCTGTTTTGACTGTGAAGATCGGCGTTCCCGGCAGCCTGCGCAGAAGGCGATCGATTGCTGAGTCACTGCGAATCGGACCGAGGACATCGCGCCACTGCTTTTGCAACGTTTCAAGATGCTCCTCGTAGTTCGAAGCGTCTTGCACGGCTCGCCGGGTCGCGGCGGCGAACGTGGCGAGCCACGAATTGATTCCCTCTCGCGCACGGGCCCCATCCGCCGGGCCTAGGTAGTGCGCCGCGTTGAGGCCGGAAACGTATCGGTCGGACCACGTCGCCAGGACCAACGACACCGGCGGGACGAAGGCCGGGGTCAGCCCGCGCCGCCGGAGAATGACGTGGATCAGGGCACGACCCGCGCGACCATTGCCATCCGCAAATGGATGGATGGTCTCGAACTGAGCGTGGGCGATAGCCGCCTGAGTGAGGGGCGAAAGGTCGTTGCCCGAGGCAAACAAGCAAAGGTCTTCTAAGAGGGGCATAACCATCTCTGGCGGCGGAGGGACGAAGCTGGCCGCGCATGGGTTGTAGCTGGTTCCCCCGATCCAGTTTTGCTCTTTTCGAATCACGCCTCCCAGGTATTCGTGCCTGGTCTTCGCCATCAGTTCGGTATGCATCGAACAGATGGCGGCAGGACTCAGCAGAGTGGTTCCCGTGAGTTCATTCAGAGCGAATTGCATCGCACGGATGTTGCCGAGGATCTCGTCGGCACCCACGTCAAGTGATTCTTCGCCCAGGTTCTGCGCGGCCTCGGCTCGAAGTATTCGTCGAGGCCCGGCCTCAAGTCCCTCTATCCGGGAAGAAGCAACAGCCTCGGCCCGAAGCAAAAGCCGCGCTATGCCCTCAGTGTCGGTGAGACTGGTCGAGCGGCTGTTGAATCTCAGGATCTCGGCTTCGGCGTCCGCGATGTCCGCGGCCACGTCACCGTCGATGACCCACTGGCGGCCCATCAGGGCGTCTGGGACATAGGCGTCATAAGTGCAGCCGCGCCGGTCCCGTCGGGAGGCGCCGTCATATGTCGCCTCCCACCGGCAGTGAAGCGTAGATGCCACCCGCCCAGTCTAAGCCATAACCTTGAATACGTCGCGGCCATATTCAGGTTTATTAAATAACATTGAATATGGATGCTCGCTGTTAAGGCTTAGCTAACCGCGCTGCCGCCGCCGAGCGCACCACCCGTGCCACCTCGTTCGCGAGCGCAATTGCACCTTCTCCAGCGCCGCGGCCACGCAGCATCTCTTCCGCGAGAAACCGCGCTACGTACGCTTCCGGCGTCATCCAGCGGTGGAAGGTGTGCTCATCGTTGAGAGCGGCTTCGGTCGCTGCGCCGCACGAGCCGTTGTAGATGATGGTGTGGGCGGTGGCGCGGCCGGTTTCGTAGCTCATGATGTCGACGAGTTGGAGGGAGGCTGGTTCGAGGCTGATGCCCGCCTCTTCGAAAACTTCGCGGGCGGCAGATTCAACCGGGCGTTCGCCCTGCTCGACGTGCCCGCCGGGGATGAACCAGCCGCCGGCCGAAAAGCCGCCGGCGCGCTTCATCACGAGGATTTCTTCCCCGCGCCAGAGCACGACCGAAGCGGACAGTTCGAAGCTCATAGCCGCCGAGTCTACTCCCTCGCTGGGGACCGCTCCGGGTATGCTTCGCGACCATGAATATCCCTTCGCCGGAACGCCTTCGTGAAGTCCTCAACGGCGGACTGCCGCGCCCCGCAGAAGAAACGAGCGTACTCGTCATCGGTGCGGGAATGGCTGGCCTCGTAGCCGCCACGGAGTTGCTGCACGCCGGCTACAAAGTCACGGTCCTGGAGGGCCAGCAGCGCGTTGGTGGGCGGGTGTTCACCCTGCGCGAACCGTTCACCGAAGGGCTCTACGCGGAAGCCGGCGCGATGCGCATCCCGCGCGCTCATGACCTGACCCTGCATTACGTGCACAAGTTCGGCCTGACGACCAAGCCGTTCACGATGGGCAATCCGAAAGCCTGGACCTACATCCATGGCCACAAGGTCCGCATGGGCGAATTCAGCAACGCGCTGCACGCAACCGGGTTCGAACTCGCCGAAGAAGAGCGCATGTACGCCGTGGTTGAGCGTTGGGGCCGCACACTCCAACCGCTGTTCGACCGGATCAAGGGCGGTGGCCCGGACGCGTGGTCCGAAATCGCGCGCGAGTTGGACCAGTTCTCGCTGCACGAATTCCTCGAAAACCGCGGCTGGAGCCAGGGCGCCATCGAGCTGTATTGCCTCTTTAGCGGCATGGAACCGTTTCTCAACAGCGCCTTCATGGAGATCCTGCGCGAGGAAGCGGGCGATTGGTTCAGCGACGTCACCTACATCGCAGGCGGCATGGACCAGCTGCCGCGCGCGTTCTTGCCTGAACTGCTGCCTCGGATCCATTTCGGGAGGAAGGTGACGGCCATCAGCCAGGACGCTGAAGGGGTGCGCGCCACCTTCCAGGGACCGGCCGGGCGCGGCACGATCAGTGCCGACCGGGCGATTATCGCCCTGCCGTTCCCGGTGCTGCGCCACATCGAAATCACCCCGGCCGTGTCGACGGGCAAGCAGCGGGCGATCAGGCAACTGCACTACGACGCGGCATCCAAAGTCTTCCTCCAATCGCGCACCCGTTTCTGGGAAACGAATGACGGGATAGTGGGCGGCGGCACCGTCACGGATCTGCCAATTCGCCAGCTGTACTACCCGGACCATGGCAAGCAGACAGGCCGCGGCGTCCTGTTGGCCAGCTACACCTGGTCCGAAGATGCCCAGCGTTGGGGTTCGCTCTCCCCGGCCGACCGGCTAACCCAAGCTATCGAGAATGTCGCCGTCATCCACCCGGAGATCCGGCACAACTTCGAAGTCGGCGCCAGCAAGATGTGGCACGACGACGAGTTCGCGGGCGGGGCGTATGCCCTGTTCGACCCCGGCCAGCAGACCCACCTGTTTTCGCACATCCTCTCGCCGGAAGGGCGGCTGTTCTTCGCCGGCGAGCATGCCTCGCTCGCTCACGGCTGGATCCAGGGAGCAATCGAATCCGGATTACGGGCGGCCATCGAAGTCGCGGGGTAGTCGGCGAAAGTCTGGCCTGCAAGAATCGAAGGATGGCAGTTGAACTCTGCGGCGTAGTCGAAGCAGTCCACGTGAGCCCCACGCACACGATGTCGAAGCCGAACTCCGCCTCGATCCGCCTCCTCGCCGGCCTCGGCGTGGAAGGCGACGCGCATTTGGGCGAGAGGGTGAAGCACCGCTCACGGGTGAAAATCGACCCCACGCAGCCGAACCTTCGCCAGGTCCACTTCATTCATGCCGAACTTCACGATGAGTTGCGTGCCGGAGGCTTCGCAATTGTGCCCGGGCAGATGGGCGAAAACGTAACGACTCGCGGCCTCGACCTTCTCGGAATGCCCGAGGGGACGGTCCTGCGGCTCGGCGCGGAGGCGGTCGTCAAGATCACCGGACTCCGCAATCCTTGCCTTCAGCTGGATGGGCTGCAGCCTGGGCTGATGCAGGCGGTCCTGGACCGAGATGCCGACGGCAACCT
>JBDTNM010000304.1:0-3861 GCA_039933735.1 bacterium
GGAACCGGGAACTTAGTCCTTTCGCCAGACCGAAATATGGCTGCGGCTTTCGGCCGTGAACGGCGACCGCTTCCAATCAGCCCAACGCTCATGGAGCGTCATCCCGGCCAGGCGGGCCATGAGATCGTATTCGGGAGGGAATGCATAGCGGTGCCGCGACTTGAAATAACTGACGCCGGAACGCCCCACGAAATAATGATTGGACTCGCAGATCTGGTTGAGGGTGTCGTACTCGTCGAAGCCGAGATGATGCGGGTCGACCGTGAACGGCAGGTACTTTTCGCCGGGCTGGAGTCGTTGCAACTCGGGCACGAAGACCTCAATCGCAAAGAATCCCCCGGGGCGCAGATGGGCAGCCGCGTTCTGGAAACAGTCGACCTGTGCCTCCTGAGTGTCGAGGTTCGTGATTGAATTGAAGGGGATGTACACGAGTTGAAATTCGCCCGGGACGCGCGTCGTTGCGATGTCGCCAATCGTGACCGGGATGGCATCACCACCTGGTTTCCCTCGCATCTTCGCGACCATTGCTTCCGAGATGTCGAGACCGTGCACCTCGACGCCACGTTGGCTAAGCGGAATGGCGACGCGTCCGGTCCCTACTGCGAATTCCAACGCCGGCCGATCTCCAGCCAAGTCGGCGAGGAAGTCGCAGGTCGCTGCAATCAACGATGGTTCGAACATATCGGCCGAATCCGCGTCGTAGGTGGCGGCAACGGCTTCGTTGAAGACGACTTCAGTCATCGCGCGATTATATCCGTGCGAACACAGGCCCTCGCTCGCTTCTAGAGCTTCACCGCGACAAGCAGCAACGCTGACGGCAGCCGGGACCGAATCTCGTCATCGACTTCTTCAAACAGTTCGAGGCCGGAGAGATAACGGCCGGACTCTTCGAACTCCTCCAACTTGAGCGTCGCGACCCCGGCGTTGCCGAGGGCGGTCACCAGGTCTCCGATGGCCCAACCAAAGGTCGTCGGCGGATCGGAATCGGGCTCGCCGTCTGAATCATCGTCGACAAACTCGCCCCAGTAGGAGGTCGCGACAGTTAGCTGGCCGTCGGCGGGCTTCACCATGAACGAAACGGGATGCTCATCAAAGACGATCAGGCGTCCGAATTGTTTCAGAAGCGTCGCCACGTCCACTGCCCAATCGCTGAACTCGTCGACACCATCGAGTGAGCCCCACGGGCTGTAGACGATATCGAACGACTCCGGCTCAAGTTCGTCTGGGAGCCGGGAAGCCAACCCGCCCTGGATCATTTGCGGCGCCAGATCCAGTTCCTGGCACGCCGACCGAAGCACATCGAAGTCTTCGCCGAGCACGGTTACGTCGGCGCCGAGGTTGATGAACGAAAGCGTTTCCTCGGCCGAACCTTCGGGCGTTACCAGTACTCGCTTGTCGGTCAGGTCGCCAAGGACTGCGAGCTCGGACTCCGAGAAGCAATTGCCGCCTGAACGATAGAGTTCGAGGTCAATGATGTCGGCCTCAGGGTCGAATTCCGGGTCTTCCATGCAAATGCCTCCGCCGTATGGCAGGAAAGTAGGATACCCGCTTCGATGCGGGCGGACGCGGCGAGCGACTACTTCTTGCGCTTGATTTCCCAGAAGGTATCTCCAACTTCGGGGAAGCTCGCCTCCAACTTCGCATCGATGCGTTCGAGGAGTATTTCGGCCTCTTCGAGCGAGAGGTCGGGCCGTACCTCCAGTTCGCCCGACACGAGGACGCTGTGAGAACCCATTTGCATCGTCAGGACCCGTACGACCCGTTCGACTTCCGGGAAGCTGCGCAACGTCGCGTCGATGCCGGCCAGCGTGTCTGGTCCCGCTGAGGCGCCGATGAGCAAGCTGCGGGCCTGGGTCCCGAGCATCAGCGCGACGACGGTAAGCACCGCTCCGATCCCCAGCGAAGCAAACCCATCCCAGTCTTCGTTGTTCGTCACTTCCGAAAGGAAGAGTCCGGACGCCGCGAGAACCAGGCCTACCAGCGCGGCGCTGTCTTCCCAGAAGACCGTCTTTGTCGTCAGGTCCGGCGACTTTCGGACGTAGCGACCAAAAGACCAGCCGAGCTTGCGAGCACTAGAGATGAGGCTTCGCACCGCGACGGCGAAAGAAACGGATTCGAACACAAAGGCCATTCCGAGAACGCCAAAAGCGATTGCGAGGTCGGAGCTGCTCCGTTCGTGACCATGAGTCTGGACAAGTGTCCTGATGCCTTCGTACACCGAGAACGCTGCCCCGGCAACGAAGATGAAGATGGCCGCGAGAAACGACCAGAAGAATGCTTCCTTGCCGTAGCCGTGGGGATGCGATTCGTCGGCTTCGGTGCCGGAGAGGTTCAGGCCGACCAGCAGGAACACCTGGTTCACTGTGTCGGCGATGGAGTGGCCGGCCTCCGCGAGCATGGCGGCGCTGCCGGTGAGCAGGCCGGCCGCGAGCTTGCCGACGGCAATCGCAAAGTTCGCGCCCATCGCCGCGATTACCGCTGTCTTACTTTCCTCGGCCATCAAGGAATCATGAACGGCCAACCGGGAACGGGGAACGCCGCCGAGTTGTCTTCCGACCGATTGCATCGTCCACTGACCGCGTGAAGTCGGATGAGAAGTACGACGTACTCATCGTCGGCGGCGGTGCCGCGGGATTGATGTGCGCGATCGAGGCCGGGCGCAGAGGGCGTTCCGTGGTCGTGTTGGAGCACAACGACGCGGTCGGAAAGAAGATCCTGATCTCGGGCGGCGGCCGATGCAACTTCACTAACATTTACGCCGGGCCGGAGCACTACTTCTCGCAGAACCCGGATTTCTGCCGGTCCGCGCTCGCCCTCTACCCACCCGAACAGTTCGTCGCGTTGGTCGAATCCCACGGGATCGCCTACCACGAAAAGAAACTCGGCCAGCTGTTCTGCGACGGCTCCGCTCGCGAAATCGTCGACATGCTGCTCCGGGAGTGCGAGTCCGCTGGCGTCGAGATCCGGACGAACACGGCTGTCGCGGGCGTCTTGCGCTCGTCGGTTTTCGAAGTGACGACCGTCGAAGATGTCCTGAAGTGCGAATCTCTGGTGATCGCCACCGGTGGGCTCTCGATACCGCCCCTCGGTGCCACCGGATTCGGCTACGAGATCGCCGAACAGTTCGGACTCGCCCGGGTGTCCACCCGCCCAGGTCTCGTGCCACTCACGTTCTCCGGAGAAGCGAAGGCATTCTTCGAAGCGCTCAGCGGCGTTTCGATCGAAGCCCGCGTCTCCTGCGGCAGTCACGCCTTCACAGAGAACGTGTTGTTCACCCATCGCGGGCTCAGCGGCCCGGCGATTCTCCAGGTCTCCAGCATCTGGCCCGCCGGAAAGCCGATTTTTATCGACCTCTGTCCCCACGCGGATGCACGCCATCTCCTGGCTAATGCCGCTGGCAGCGGGCGCGACCTGGCCGCCGTACTCAGCGATATCCTGCCGCGAAGATTCGCCCAGGCGTGGACGGCCGCTTTCGCCGCCTCCCGCCCGATCGACCGCTACGCCCCCGATGAACTCGAGGCCATCGCCGCGAGGCTCCATGCGTGGGAACTGCGTCCGGCGGGCACCGCTGGATTCTCAAAAGCCGAAGTGACAGTCGGCGGGGTCGACACGAACGAACTGCGTTCGAAGACGATGGAGTCCCGAAACGTCCCGGGGTTGTACTTCATTGGTGAAGTGGTAGACGTGACCGGGTGGCTGGGCGGGTACAACTTTCAGTGGGCATGGGCGAGTGGGTTTGGGGCGGGCCAGGTCGCTTAGAGACCCGGGAAGTCTAGATTCGAAGGAATACGCGAAGGTCTTCGCCGTCGACTTCCACCCGGTCGAGGATGTCGCGAAGGGCCGACTGCAGCGTCTCAAAGG
>JBDTNM010000305.1:0-3833 GCA_039933735.1 bacterium
GAACGCATCCAGGGCCAGATCGACCGCATCGGCCGGCTGCGCGGCAGTGGCCCGAACCCCTTCGACTACGACCTCTGGGACGACCGCACAGTCGAGATTCTCACGGCCACCTACGGCGATGGTGCGCCCGAACTCGAAGCCTACTTCCAGGCGGCCGGTAAGCGGGGGCGGCTCCCCGGCGTGCGCGGCCAGGCCGAGAACATGACGCTCAATATCCACGGCTCCTGGGGAATCCTGGGGCGGATCGACCGTGCCGAAGTGGTCCTCAAACAATTCGTCAGCGCGCTCGGCTGAGCGACTCCCTCAGCCCGTCCGGCAGCAGGCTGATCCCCGGAAAAGCAACGCCTAAATTCGCCGCCAGTCGTTCCAGCCGCCTGTGGAAGTCGTCGCCGAGGATCGACTCGGTGGACATGATGATGCCGTCTTCGTGGTTGTCCGAGTAGTACTTCTTACGCAGCCCAACTTCGTAGAACCCGTATTCCTTATAGAGCGCCCGCGCCGCCGCATTCGAGGCCCGTACTTCGAGCGTTGCCATCTCCATGCCATGGGCTATCGCGACCTCCAGGAGCCCGTGGACGAGAACTCTCCCGTAGCCCTTTCGACGAGAGTCAGGGACCACGGCGACCGTCACGATGTGGGCTTCATCGACCATCAGCCAGAGCCCACCGAAGCCGATGACTTCGCCGCCGGGCGCCGGCCTGAGGACGATGTACCTGGCCATCGCGTTTTGGGTGAGTTCACGTTCGAAGGCGGTAGCGGGCCAGCCAGCCGAGTAGGAAGCGCGTTCGACGGCAACAACCTGGGGCATGTCTTCGCTGTGCATCATCGAAAGGAGCGGTGTGAGTGGTTCCACGGGTGCCGTGCATTCTCGCCGATTTAACGTCCGGGGGTACCTCCACTTATCCGCGAGATGTGCCGATAGTGTTGGTGTGAGCGTTGTGCCACCTCCAGGAACGCCGCTGGTTGTCGTCCAGCGGACCGCCCAGCCAAAGCAGTGGCAGGGCGAACTGATCGCGTTCCGCGATGCGACACTCGCCGCGCGGATCACTGGCGGGCCTCCCAGTTGGGACTCAGCGCCCGCCTACTCGCTGATCTGGGGGACGCCCGGCTCGCGCTCGATGTGCAACGCGACTTTCGTGGCGAACAACGGTACAGCGGCCGCGTTTCGCGTCACTTCGGCCATCAAAGCGATCGACTTGCGGCGCGATACGCGCTTCAACCTCGAACTGAATGCGGAGGTTCGCTCGGTGCTCGGCGGCTCGCGCCAGCAGGGGCGGTTGGTCGATATCTCATCGGGCGGCGCGGCCGTCGCTGTTGAATCGCGCCCGGGCGGAAGCCAGATCGAGATCGGGCTCCAGGCCGACGGTTACTCCGCAAGGCTCCTCTGCGAAGTCCTCTCCACAACGACTTCCGACTCCCAGACCATTCTTCATATGCGCTTTCGCGACTTGACGCCGCCTCAGCAGGCGTTCGTGCGAAACCTCGTTGGCCGGCTCGTAGAGCAACGCGCTTCGTAGCGCCGAACTCGGCCGATCCGTACCATCCGGCCGTGCCACTCAGCCTCGCTCAGCTCGCATCCGCAGGGGTCAGGTTCGATCAAACCGACCCGGTATTGATCCACGCCGCGGCCGAACTTCGGACACATGCCGCACTGAGCCGATCCGTTTCGTCAGGCGCCGGTGCCGTGAACATAACGTTCGTCGCGGGAAACGCTCGTACCGACGGATTCGAACTTCTCGTTGAACCGGACCAGGTAACGGTTACCGGGCAATCAGCGCGAGGAGTACTCAACGGCGTCTACTCACTGCTCGAGCGGCTTGGCCTCCTGTGGGTTCGCCCGGGCGCCGACGGCGTGAGGTTCATTCCTGGCCGTGAACTGGCGGAAGGCCGCTATACCGAGGCGCCGGATTTTCCCCGGCGGACCTTCATCCTCGGCAACGACGCGCTTCATGATGAATGGCGCGAGTGGCTGGAGTTCGCGAGCCGCAATCGCCTCAACAGCGTCTTTTTTCACGACACGCCCCCCAGCGTCCCAAGCCGAAATGGCGCAGCCCGGCCGTTGACCGCCGAAGCGATAGCGGCCGATGGAAAGGGCTGGATGTTCGAACGCTGGGACAGCGACGGCCCGGAAATCGCCCGCGAATGCGCACGCCGCGGGATGGTGCTGCAATTCGGCGGCCATCACCTTCCGGCACTGTTGGAGAGAGGCTTATTCGGGGCGCACCCGGATTGGTTTCCGCAGCGCGACGGAGGCCGTGATGCCCGTTACAACCTTTGCGTTTCAAGCACCGGTGGGATAGCCGAAGTCCGCCAGCGCGCAGGTGAGTTCTTCGCCCGCTTCGGTGGCGCCGATATCTACCACCTTTGGGCTGACGATATTGTCGGTGGCGGCTGGTGTGCCTGCGCCGATTGCGCGTCAATGACGCCGTCAGACCAGGCACTTCGGGCCACGAACGTGCTCGCGGAGGAACTTCAGGGTGCCATCCCCGGCGCGGCGGTCGCTCACCTCGCCTACCACGACACCATTGCTCCGCCGCGCGCATACGAGCCTGGCCCGAATGTTTCCGCGCTCTACGCGCCGCGCAACCGCAACTACGCGTTCGCCATCAATGACCCCGCGTGCCCGAGAAACACCGAGGGTCACTTCAACGAACTTCTCGGCCTCGCGGAGACGTTCAAGGCGCGCCCCGAGTCGCTCGCGGTCTTCGAGTACTACTCGGACGCCATTCTCTACAAGTGGATGGATCCGCCGAACCTCGCCCTGCTACCGGCGGATGCTCGAGCCTACCGCGGCGCCGGCGTCTTCGATTTCGGAGACCTGGCCGTCAGCCCTCGGCCGTGGGCCGGTCCCGCATGGCATGCATGGTGGTTCGCGCGTTGCGCCTGGTCTGCACACGCGCAGCCCGAAACGGAACTCGCACGATTCTGTGATGCGTCATTCGGCGGCGACGGCCCGCGGGTCGCAGACCTCTATGCGAAGCTCGACCAGGCCTATCGCAAGGTTCTCGACCTGGGCGAACTCGAACGGATACCCCGGCACGATGTGCTCGATTTCTCCGATGAGCCCAGGCAAGCCCTCTCTGCGAAGGCCTCGCAACTTGCGAGTGCGGCGGCGGACATGAACGCGGCCGTCCAGGGCCTGCCCGGTTCGGGCGCGCGACTCACGGCTGGATTGCGGACAGACCTCCGGGTTCAACTGGCGATGGTGAACCACCTCGCGGAGCGCATTGGCGCATGGGATGCCGCCCTCGACGGTCGGGCGTCCGAAGCTGAAGCACGGATCGCTCAGGCCCGCACCTACCTCCAGTCTGTCAACGATTGGGACCACGAATATGGCCGTCCCGCGTTCGCGAATCTCTCTCGCGGCATGCTGCGTTCCGCAAGCTGGCATACGGAACGAATCGCTCGGCTCATCGCGAACTGACAGGCTTTCTCGTTCGCAAGGATCCATAACCAGACTCAATCACGGGACAAGATTGACCCCATCCACTAATGCGTCGGCGAGCGTATACTCCGCGGCAGCCACTTTCTATAGCTCTGATAGACGTGGCTGAAGTAACGAGGGGGAAACTCATGCCCGATTTGGACAACTATTGGTTTAGAAAATCCCGGATGACGCGCCGCCGCTTGATGAGCGGCACCGCTACTGCGGGGCTGGGTGCTGCGGCACTCGGGCTCGTCGGTTGTGGCGATGACGACGACTCATCAGGTGGGACGACGCCCGCAGCGACGTCTGCTGGCGGGAGCCCCACGGCCGCCGCATCCGCGTCAGCTGTCGCGAAGCAGAAGGGCGGCACCGCCCACTTTATCAGCGCGAACAACACGTTCGATAC
>JBDTNM010000306.1:0-3823 GCA_039933735.1 bacterium
AGCCGCGAGCGCCAGCGACCGGTCGCCCGAACCCCGAACCTCCAACCCCCAATCCCCACAACCCCACGCAACCACCACAATCTCCGCTACTATCCCCTCCGCATGGAGATCCACGGCTACTGCGCGCCAACCTTCGAACCCGTCCGCACCGCCTTCACTGAAAACTTCGCGAACCACAACGAAATCGGCGCCGCCGTCGCCGTCACCCTCGCCGGCGAAACCGTCGTTGACCTCTGGGCGGGCCACCTGGACGCTGCCAACACCCGCCCCTGGACTCAGGACACCATCGTCAACGTCTGGTCCGTCGGCAAAGCCGTCACCGCCGTCTGCCTCCTCCAGCAGGTTGAACGCGGCCTCGTCGAACTCGACGCCCCGGTCGCCCGCTACTGGCCCGAATTCGCCCAGGGCGGGAAAGCCGCCATCACCGTCCGCACACTCATGGCCCACCAGGCTGGCCTCCCGGCCGTCGAAAAACCGCTCGCCCCGTCCTACAACCTCTTGAGCTGGGATGGCATGTGCGCCGAACTGGCGGCCCAGGCGCCGTTTTGGGAACCCGGCACGGCCTTCGGCTACCACACGAACACCTTCGGCTTCCTCCTCGGCGAAATTGTCCGGCGCGTCGATGGCCGAACCATCGACCGCTACCTCCAGGACGAAATCGCTCGCCCGCTCGAAGCCAGCTTCCACTTCGGCTTCGGCCCCGCACTCGATCCACTCGTCGCCGATTGGGTGCCGTACCTCCGCAACACCGATGAACCAAACGACCGCCCCTGGCTCGAGCAAGACCCGGCCAACCTTCGCGGGATCGAACTTTCGCGCGTCCTCGCCTACCGAAACCCGCCCCAGCGCCCCGATGCCGCGATCAATGGCCGCCTCTGGCGCTCTTCCGTATATCCTTCGACCAGCGGCCACGGCAACGCCCGCGCCTTCGCCCGAATCTTCGGCGCGCTCGCATCGGGCGGGGCACTCGACGGCCACCACATTCTCGAACAGCGACTTATCGAAGAAGCGCTCGCGGTTCACTCCGATGGCGAAGACGTCATCCTCGGCCGCCCGAACCGCTTCGGCCTCGGCTTTCAGCTCACCAACCCCGGCATCCGCCCGCTCGGTCCCGGCCCCCGGAGCTTCGGTCACTATGGCAACGGAGCGGTCCTCGGCTTCGCTGACCCCGACAACAACATCGGCTTTGGCTACGTCTGCAACCGCGCCGGACGTTCCTGGCGCGACCCCCGCAACATCGCCCTGGTGGACGCCACCTACGCCTCGATTGGCCTCTAGGTCCCTCTCAGCAGCCGCCAGTGTTTACGCTTTCGCCCCTCCCAGCCTCCCTTTGGCCGCGCCCCGGTGGCCGGCTGGTGGCGTTTCCGTGAACCATCAACGTCTAACAGGTTTCTGATGCACAGGTAGTGAACTTCCGACGTTATTCCCGGTGGCAGCACCTTGCTGGCCGAAAAGGCATACCCGGTGAAAGCCGGCGACGCAAAGCCACGGGTCCTCACGCAGCGCCGAAGGATAGCCGGGCCACCGAAGCACTCGGAGCTCCAGACTTCTGGAGGTCATCGAATGCCCCGCACCCTTACCACCCGGTTCTCCCGGGTCTCGCTCATCGCCTTTGTTGCCGCCATCGCGATCGCTGCCCCGTTCTTCTCCGGACCCAGGTCCGCCGAAGCGAGCGTCTGGTGCGCCGGTGACCCTACCATCCTCGTCAACGGAAACGTCGTCTCCGTGACCGTGCATGTCCCCATGGAACGCATGCGAGACCTTCAATACGTTGAAGTCGTCTTCCACGTCCCCGCCAACGCCGATGTCAAACTCCTCGTGAACGACAGCATCCTTCTTCCCATGAAGACCCGCTTCGTCAAGGATCAGCCCGCCCAGCGCGGTCTCCTCGGCACACCCATCCCGGTCGAAATCATCGCCCACAACTCCGGCGCCCCAATGCCCTTCGCGGCAACCACCATCGCCGTGGGCAAGGGCACCAGCCTCTGGTCCGAAGGAACCTCCGCCGCTCCCCTCTGGGTGAAGACGGCAGGGCTTCTCAACGTCCGCCTCTTCTGACCTGCCCCTCGCCGGTCGAAACTCTAGATGCGCGTCCTTCTTCGAGGGGCGCGCATCTTTTGCGTTAGAGAGTGAACGAACTGCCGCATGGAAGACCCCCGCCGGAGCGAGCGCCGAGTTTGGATTGTCATCGCCGCTGCGGCGCTGATGGCCGCTGCCTGCGTTGCCCTCCTGGCCGCCTCCAACAGCGGCGAATCCGGCGCCGAACTCTTGCTCGTCGGGCTCGTCGCCCCGCTCATCCTCCTTGGGCGTGTCTTCCCAATCCAGATCGCCTTCCGCCGCCGCATGGTTACTGATACCGCGCCGCTCTTCGCCTCCTGCCTGCTCCTCGGCCCACTCGCCGCCGCAGTCGTCGCTGGTATCGCAATTGCCGCTGCTGAAGTCATTACCGGGCGCCGTACCCGCATCGACCCTCGCCAGGTCATCTTCAACGCCAGCCAGGCGCTCCTTGGCGTTGCTGCCGGCGCTTTCGCCTTCGATCTCGTCGCCCACGGCACCCTACCGGCCGAATCCACCTCGATCATGGTCGGCGTCATCGTTGCCGGTGCAGCCATGCTCGTCGTCAACGACATCCTCGTCTTCTGCGTCATCTGGGCCCAGACGGGCATCCGCTTCCACCGCATGCTCTGGGACTTCGCCCGCGGCCGCACCGACCTCCCCTACGACGTAGCGCTCTACGCTGCCGGCTTCGTCGCTGCTCTGCTCGCCAGCTTCCACCCCTGGTTGCTCCTGCTCATCGCCGCGCCGCTGCCGGTCCTCTACCGCGCGATGGCCAACCAGGTCGCCCTTCGCCAGCAGACCCGCGAAGCAGTCATCCAGCTCGCCGACATCGTCGATGAACGCGACCCCTACACCTTCGGACACTGCAAACGCGTCTCCGAATTCACGAACGAACTCTGCCGCCAGCTCGGCCTCTCCCACGACCTTACCGAGGAGATCGTCCTCGCCGCCCGCGTCCACGACGTCGGCAAGATCGGCATCCGCGACGCCGTTCTGCTTAAACCAGCCCGGCTCACCGAAGAAGAATTCGCTCACATCAAAGAACATCCCGATATCGGCGCCCGCCTCACCGCGCGCTTTCCCGATTTCGCCCGAGGAACGCGCTACATCCGCCACCACCACGAGAAATGGGATGGCAGCGGCTACCCCTCAGCCCTCAAGGGCACCGAAATCCCACTCGGCGCCCGGATCATCGCCGTCGCCGATACGTTCGACGCCATCACTAGCAATCGCGTCTACCGCGACGGCCTGCCCGATGACTTCGCCAGGACTGAGATGGCCCGCGTCGCCGGCACCCAACTCGACCCAGAAGTGGTGCATGCCTGGTTCTCGAATCGCGCCTGGGAATGGCCCGAGAGCCTCGCTGCAACCCCCGTACTCGGCGCGATCGTCAACGACAAAGCCGCCTGAAAGCTCTTCCCATCCCTCCCCGCCGCGCACTACCATCCGCCAACTTTTCCTCCCCGGGGCGCGTGATGACCTTCGACGAATACATTGGCATGAGCCATTCCCGGGACGACGACGGCAACTCCGCCGCCACGATCACCATCGAACCGCATCACTGCAACCCGACCGGCAACATCAACGGCGGCGTCTTCCTCTCCATGGCCGACAACATTTCGACCGGCACCGCCAACACGGCCTACTTCAACAAAACAGGCGAGCGAAAGTTCATGGTCGGCGTCGACCTCCATGCGGTCATGCTCGCCAACCAGCTCGGCGGCACCATCCGGGCCGTCGCGAAACCGATCCGTGTCGGGCGCCG
>JBDTNM010000307.1:0-3805 GCA_039933735.1 bacterium
GCAAATGCGGCCTCTCCCCTTCGCCCGCGACACCGAAGCCGGGAAGAGGGGTGATGGCCTAAATCCAAATTCCAACCGAACGGGGCCACCTTTCGGCAGCAGCCCCCTCGTCAGCCGCCGGGATGGCCACCAGCGGCTCCTCTTCGCCATCATCCTCAAGCGCCGCTCCAACCGCCGCGAAGCGTGAGCCAACAACCCTCGCCACCAAAACGAAGCCGCCTCCCGAATCGGGAGGCGGCTTATTTGTGTCGAACGGATGACCTCCCGCCTACTTCTTCTTCGGCACGTATGCCGCCGCGAAGTCCGTCCCCTCGAATCCCGGCGCGGCTGCCCCTTCGTTCGCCCAGCGATACAACGCCGCCGTAAAGATGGCGCCGACAGCAGATTGAGCCGCAAGCAAAGCCCCGAAGAGGACTGCGCCAACCGGCACCGCTACCCAGACGCCGCCAGCGAGGGCGGCCACGACTACGATGGCGATGGCCGCAATCCAGCCCGCGAGGAACGTCAGTCCGATGCCCAGCCCACCGATGACCTGCTCGCCCCAGGTCCTCTTGAATAAGCCCGCCGATTCGCGCAGCGCTTCGAACGGCCCAACGTCTTTGAGCACCAGGATTGGCACCACGAACACGGTCGCGAACGCCCATGCCGCATCAAGCACCCAGGCGATAACCACACCCACAATCCCGCCCTTGCGATAAAGCACGTTCAATACGAACGCGAACGAACCCGCCAGGATGGCCCAGCGCAGGATGTTGCCCATGCGCGGCTTCACCACCTGGAAGCCGCTGCGGAGACTCGCATCGCGCCCTTCGAAACCCTCGAACACCGCTGCCATCAGCACCGAATTCGAAAGCACGGCGATAAACGACACGCCAATCCATGTGCCGAGCGCCAGGACGATATCGAGCACGGTCACGTCTGAAAGGCTCGACAACGATCGCTGGAAGATCAGCTTCGCCCAATGCTCCAGCCCGCCGGTGCTAACGGCGACCAGCGCCACAAGACCGATGAACACAGCCTCCAACGCGAAAGCCATCACCGGCAACCACAGCAGACTCTTGTTGCTGCGAAGTACGCCCCAGCTGCTCGAGACCAGGGCCATTGAACGTCCGAACTTACCCATGTGGTTCCGCCTCCGTTCCAAAAGCCTATTCCCACCCGCAACCAATCTCAATGGGAAACCAGTAAGACCGAAGCTAAGACCTCGAATCAAAAGGGGCCGCCCACCTCTCGGCAGACGGCCCCTTGCTGATTGCTTGCGGCTGAAAGCTGATCGCTTCGCCTAAACCTCCCGGAACTCGCCCTCCACGGTGCCTTCCTGCGCCCCGCCGGAAATTCACCCGCGGCCCAGGTGGAAGCGGTACTCCAGGGCAGCGTCAGCCTCGATGCCCAATTGCCAGAAGAGGGTCGTTGCGTCCCCGTGATGGCCTCGTTCGTGCAGCAAGACGTGCAGAATGAGCTCCGAACGGCTGTACCGCATAGTCTCGCCATACACCTCGACGTCGTTGAGCTTCGTTAATTCGTCTTCGTTCCACGTCTGAATACTCTGACGAAGCCGATGGCGTGCGGAGGCGTGCTCTTCATTGAGCGCAGCCCATGTTCGAAAGTCGCTATCGGCGATTTCGGGCATAAAGCCGGTCTTCCGTTCGATGATGGCGGGTGCCCAGCGACTGTAGGCCCTGACGATGTGGCCGAGGCAGTCCCGGAGGGTGGGCCACCCGGAGTTCTCCGCCGGTCGAAGCAAGACTTCATTGTCGTCCGTCACGGCCATCAGTTGTTGCCACGCGAACTCTGTGTAGTCGAAGAGGTCCAGGAGATCGGCTCTATTCACGGACAGATTCTAGAACAAAAAGGGCCGCCCACCTCTCGGCAGACGGCCCCTTGCTGATTGCTTGCGGCTGAAAGCTGATCGCTTCGCCTAAACCTCGCGGAATTCGCCTTCGACGGTGCCTTCCTGGGCGGCACCGGACGGTTCCCCGTCCGCGCCTTCAGGGCCTGCACCCTCCGCTCCCGCAGCCCCGTAGACGGCCTCGCCGATCTTCGAAAGCGAACTGCTCAGCGCATCCGTCGCGCTCCGCATCCGGTCCGCATCGTCGGACTCGATAGCCGCCTTCACGTCCGCAATCTTCGCCTCGACATCCGTCTTCATCTCGGCTGGAACCTTGTCCGCGTTGTCCCGCAGCGTCTTCTCCGCCTGGTAGGCCAGCGAATCCGCCGTGTTCTTCAGCTCGATCGACTCACGCTTCTTGCGGTCGTCATCCGCGAACATCTCCGCCTCGCGCTGCATCTTCTCGATCTCGTCCTTCGAAAGCCCGCCCGAAGACTGGATCGTGATCTTCTGCTCGCGCCCGCTCCCTTTGTCCCGGGCAGCCACGTTCACGATGCCGTTCGCATCGATATCGAACGTCACCTCCACCTGCGGGATGCCCCGCGGCGCCGGCAAAATGCCATCCAGGATGAACCGCCCGAGCGACTTGTTGTCGCCCGACATCGGCCGTTCGCCCTGCAGCACGTGGATCTCCACGCTCGGCTGATTGTCTGCCGCAGTACTGAACGTCTGGCTCTTCGCCGTCGGGATCGTCGTGTTGCGCTGAATAATCGGCGTCATCACGCCGCCCAACGTCTCGATGCCGAGCGTCAACGGCGTCACGTCGAGCAGCAGCACGTCCTTCACTTCGCCCTTGAGCACGCCCGCCTGCACCGCCGCGCCAATCGCGACCACCTCGTCCGGGTTCACGCCCTTGTGGGGCTCCTTCCCGAAGTAGTCCGCCACGATCTTCTGCACCGCCGGCATGCGCGTCTGTCCGCCAACGAGCACCACCTCTTCGATGTCGCTCGGCTTCTTGCCAGCATCCGCGAGCGCCTTCTTCACCGGCTCCAGCGTCCCGGTCAGCAAATCGCCAACCAGCTGCTCGAGCTTCGCCCGTGTCAGCGAAATGTTGAGGTGCTTCGGCCCGCTCGCGTCCGCGGTAATAAAGGGAAGGTTCACATCGGTCGATTGCGCGCTCGAAAGCTCGACCTTCGCCTTTTCCGCTTCGGCCTTGAGACGCTGCAGCGCCTGCCGGTCCTGCCGCAGGTCGATGCCCTCGGTCTTCTTGAACTCGTCGATGAGCCAGTCGATAACGCGCTGGTCGAAGTCGTCGCCACCGAGGTGCGTGTCGCCGTTCGTGCTCAACACCTGGAAGGTGCCTTCGCCAATCTCCAGGATCGAAATGTCGAACGTCCCGCCGCCGAGGTCATAGACCGCGATCAGCTCGTCGCCCTTCTTATCGAGCCCGTACGCCAGCGAGGCCGCCGTCGGCTCGTTGATGATCCGCAGCACTTCGAGGCCGGCAATCTTGCCCGCGTCCTTCGTCGCCTGCCGCTGAGCGTCGTTGAAGTACGCCGGCACCGTGATGACCGCTTCGTTCACCGGCTCGCCGAGGTATGCCTCCGCATCAGCCTTCAGCTTCTGCAGGATCATCGCGCTCACTTCCGGCGGGCTGTACTGGCGCTCGCCCAGCTTCACCTGCGAATCCCCGTTGCTCGCCGCCGAAACCGAATACGGCACCAGCTTCAGGTCTCGCTGCACTTCACCGTCATCGAGCTTCCGCCCCATGAACCGCTTAATGCTGAAGACCGTGTTCTCCGGGTTTGTGACCGCCTGGCGCTTGGCCACCTGGCCCACCAGCCGCTCCCCGCCCTTCGTCACCGCCACGATCGACGGCGTCGTCCGCGCACCCTCAGCGTTCGGGATAACGACAGGCTCGCCGCCTTCCATCACAGCCATGCAGCTGTTCGTCGTCCCCAGGTCAATTCCAATTAC
>JBDTNM010000308.1:0-3786 GCA_039933735.1 bacterium
GAGCGACAATTGCCGCGATAACAAGGACACCGCCCCACTTATCTCCAAACGACCGGCTGTCCGTCGTCAACGTCTTGCCCCCTTTGAGTTTGGTTCGGACCACGATCGTTACCATTCGCGAAGCCGGCCCTAGGTTTCAGAGGTGCTGCTGGATTGCCCGGCCGAAGTCGGGCTCTTCTGTGTCCCTTGCCGTAGCCGATGGCGCGGCCTACCGTGACATTGAGGCAGGCGGCCGGTTTACCACACTGGCTACCACAGTTCTCGAAACCACTCAGGCGAGACATTTGGTGTTGCCCATGAGCCTTTCGCTAGATTCAAAAAACTGGCGGGAGTGCATGGGAGTCGAACCCACCCGCGACCGCTCGTGCGGCCACGCAACCGTTTTGAAGACGGCGGGAGCCACCGGACCCCCTCCACTCCCGCGCAAACGGTAGCTGCCAATCGCTCCACGCGCACGACCGTGGCCTTGCGACTACAGGCGGCTCACGGCTGAGTAGATCTCGCTGAGAAAGCGGCTCGGCCGCCGCGCGAGCAATTCCGTCGAGGCAAAGCCGGCCTCGGAGGCGAGCTTCTTCCAACGTTCGAACGACACGGGGTGCGGAACGTACTGGTTGCCGCGTTCGATGTTGTATTCGACCAACACGAGCCGACCACCGGGGCGGAGGTATCCGAGCGCTCGTTCGACCACGGCCGGCTGGTCTTTCTGGAAGTGGAGGGAGTTCGCCATCACGATGCCGTCGAGTGGGGGGAGCTGCAGCGGGGTGGTGAAATCGGCGCGGACGAAGCTCGCCGTGACTTCGGAGAAACGTTGCTGCATCGAGCGGGCATTCGCGGCGAGTGCGTTTGCATCGCGGTCGACGGCATGGATTTCCGCTCCCGGCCCGAGGACATCGGCCAGCGCCAGCGTGAACGCACCCCAGCCAGCTCCAAAGTCGGCCCAAACGAGGCCGCCGCCTTCGACTCCCGCGCGGATCAGGTTGACGTGGTCGGCGTGGTCCATGGTGGCTTCAACGGTAGCCGAGTTCGCCCCGAGGATCAGACGGACTGCAAACTCCAGCTCACGGAGTTGAGCATCACGCCCATCACCATGATCGCGAGGGCGAGGATGAGCCCGGCGATGCTGAAGAACATGGATTGCATGCGCACCTTGCGTACCTCGGCTTCGGAAACACCCTGGCCGCGGGCCTGGGCCTCAAGCCGGTCCATCTGGCGCGGGCCGAGGATGAACATGTGCACTGCGAGCGCGGCCAGCATGAGCAGGAAGAGCGTCATTTTGATGATGAACACCACCCCGAAGCGCAGGTCCGTAAAGCCCGTATCCGCCGGGACGGAGTAGTAGTCGCGCCAGTTCGAGATCAGGTAGCTGCCGGCAAGCACGATCAAGACGAGCCCGGCGCCGCCGATGTAGCCGAACCGCCGTGTCACCACGCGCATGGCTGCGATGCGCGTGGGCATGTCCTGGATGCCCCGGGATGCCGGGATCCACGCATAGGCGATGAAGAACTGCGGGCCCACGAGGAGGGCCACACCGAGGATGTGCAGCCAGATAAACAGGATGTGCAGGAAGTTATCCACGGCCCCTCCGGGTGAGCGAGTGCTGTCAGCGAGCATTAGACAGCACCGGCTCGGAAGCCTCCAAGCAACGGCGCGAATAACCCGATTGATGCCTTCGATAACACCGGCAGTGGGTGCCGCGGTAAACGTCGAGGTCAAGAGTGGGTCTGGAAAGAACCGTCTGCCTGCGCCGATCGTTGGCCGTCTTGGTCGTAAACTCAGTCATGGTCTGGGGTGCCGTCGAGCGCCCGGCGCCCCTTGGTGAACCATGAAGCAACGCCTCCTGATTTCTCTCGCCGCCTGCGCCTGCATCCTCTTCGCGGCCTGTGGCGGTGACGACGACGACGCGAGTTCCGCGAAGCCGACGCAATTCCCTCAAAGCAGCGACCCCGCGAAGAATATCCCGGCCAACCAGGTCGGCGTCGTCAACGCCGTGGTCGCCGGTTCGGACTGGTTCGTCGGCGAGAACAACTTCGTGTTCGGGATCACGAACAAGCAGGACCAGCCCGAAGGCGGCGCCACCGCCCGGGCGACGTTCTATGACCTTCGCGACCAGCAGAACCCGAAGCCGGTGTTCTCCCTCGATGCGGTCCAGAGCGCGCCCGGGGTGGGCAAGATCGTCACCGTGACCCACGCCAACGGCGAGACGCACACGCACGGCGGCCAGGATGACAACCGCGTCGGCTACTACGTCACCGCGAAGTTCGACCATGCCGGCATCTGGGGCCTCGCGGTCGAAGCCACCCTCAAGGACGGGACGAAGGGTGTGTCCACGGTTTCGTTCCAGGTGTACCCGAAGGCGAATGTCCTCGCGCCGGGCATGGCCGCGATCAAGAGCGACAACCTGACTAAAGCGGACGTGAAGGACATCAGCGAGATCGACTCGGGCACGCCGGCAAACGACATGCACGACGTCAAGATCAAGGACTCCATCGCCAAGGGCCGCCCGCTGGTGATCGTCTTCTCGACGCCGGCATTCTGCACGTCGCGCTTCTGCGGGCCGGTCAACGAAGAGGTGGAGTCGCTGCAGCAGACGTACCGGGACCAGGTGGATTTCGTCCACATCGAGATCTGGCGCAACTTCGACCAGAAACTGATGAACCCGACGGCGCGCGAATGGCTCATCTGGCCCGACGGCTCTTTGCGCGAGCCAATCGTCTTTGTGGTTGATAAGACCGGAAAGATTTTCGATCGCTGGGAAGGCCCGGTGGCACGCAATATCATGGAGCCGAGCGTGAAAGCGGTCGCCAGCGGCGCTACGAAGTAATCGCGCTCCGTTCATACGGATTTCTGCCGATAACCATGATGTGCTGAAAAAGGGGCTGTTCGCGCTCGTACTGCTCGCGTTTCTCGGGACGGCGAAATGCCAGAACGCAGACCTCGCGGCGGCGCTCGGCGGCGTCCCGATCGTGGGCGCGATGATCCAGCCGCCGGCGACGACGCCTGCATACTTGAAGGCTGTTGGCACACCTGCACCGAGCGCATTGCCCGAAAGCGATCTGACAACCTGGTTCCCGGCCGAAGCACCGACCGACCCATACAACGCGAAGCTCTGGGGCGACATCAACCTCTTTACGACCATCGCTCAGACGCAGCTCGGATGGACGGAGGCGTGCAAGAAAGTCGACACGGTCGCTGGGACCGACCGGGCGGCGAGCCCGAAATTGGGCGCACTCGCCTGCAGCAGCGACCCGACGGTCACCCAGTTCCAGCAATTCGCCGTACAACTCCTGGGGACCCAGGCGAACCTCGCACTGTGGATGAAGGGCGAATTGAGCGGGAGCACGAGCGCGATCCACGCGCGCCAGGCCGAACTGCGCGTGTTTTGCACCACCAGCGTCGTTGCCCGCCAGGGACTTCCAGAGACTCCGTGGTCCCAGGCATGCAGCAAAGCGATGGACGCCTCATACCTGAGCGGCGACGGGCCGGCGAGCTTCACGGCCCTGGGCGATGCCTACGCGCTCGTCGCGACTGAGATTGCGAAGCTCGACCCGGAAATTGACCCGGAGCCGGGCTACTTCGGTTCACCCGCCGCCGCTGCGAGCCCCACCAAGACGCCCTAGCCGAACCCGCATCAACGCCGCCGCACTGGTCAGAGCGCGGGCGGAAGCCGGGGCTCCCGCCCCCAACCACCCCACTCCGTGGCCCGACCGTGAGGGAGGGTCCGTCCCAGCACGAAGCGAAGCGAACGTGCGGCCCCACACCGGCAGCCCCGCACCCACCCATCAGTAC
>JBDTNM010000309.1:0-3770 GCA_039933735.1 bacterium
GGCCATTCAAGGCCCGCGTAACAACTCCAGGTCAGTTCGAGCGGCGCGCCGATCTCGGTCCCATAGGCCGCGATTTCTGCCTTCGACATCGTGATGATCGGCGCTTCGATGCGAATTGGGACTTCGTAGGCCGTGCCGACTTTGCTTCCCAGACGAATGACCTCGGTGATCGCTTCGTAGAACTCGGGCCGGCAGTCCGGGTAGCCGGAGTAATCGATGGCGTTGGCGCCGACGAAGATCGCCCCTTCCAGCGTCGAAGGGTCTTCGCCGCCGCGTTCGATCCGATCGAGGAGCCAGCTTTCCAACGCGGCAGCGGCGAGGGTCACGAAGAACGTGTTCCGAAGCGGCACGTAGGTGTTCGGGATGTCTTCCGACATCTCCTGGAAGTTGCGGTTCTCGGGCATGGCGTGGTCGTCGCTGGTTAGCGAGGAGAACGAGGCGAGGCCAGCGTAGAACGCCGCGTCGACTTCAACCAACGGGATGCCAAGGCTGTCTGCGACGGCCCGCGCCGACTTCAACTCCCGGATGTGGCGCTGGCCGTATCCAATGCTTAGCGCTCGGACTTCGTGGCCCTGGCGAACCGCATGGGTGGCGACCGTGGTCGAATCGAGACCGCCAGAGAGAAGAACTATCGCCTGCATGGAAAAACGGTAGCAGGCTTGCGCACCGCAGGGCAGCTCGGCAGGCCCGTGAATCGTCTCGGCGGTACACTCGGCTGGTGCAGCGCCAGTTCCCGAACCGCCTCGATTCGCTGACGGGCTTGCGATTTTTTGCGGCGTGGCTCGTGGTCGTCCACCACTTTTCCAACTTCGCAACGCTGCCCTTCGTCTGGCGCTATACGGGCTTCGGCGCCACCGGAGTGACGTTCTTCTTTGTCCTTTCAGGATTCGTGCTGACCTGGTCGTTCGTGCCGAGTGACACTCCACCGCGATTCTACTGGCGCCGATTCGCGCGCATTTTCCCACTGCATGTGGTCACCACGTTGATCGCGCTGCCTGTTTTCTACTCATGGCGAGACGTCCCGTACGACTGGACGGCCATCGGCCTGTCTTTCCTGCTCCTGCACGCGTGGGTACCGACCGCGACGACGTATTTCGCCGGAAATCCCGCCTCGTGGTCGCTCTCCTGCGAGATGTTCTTCTACGCGCTGCATCCATTCATCGTGCGGCCCACGTTGAGGCTCGGAATGATCGGTCTTGCCCTGGCGACGGCGCTGGTGCTGGCAGCCATCTTTATCGTCACTCGATGGTCGCCGGACTGGTTTTCGACGCGCATCGTGGGCTGGCTGCTTTACATCTCGCCGCTCTTCCGGGTCGGTGAGTTCCTGCTCGGCATGGCGATTGCGGCAGCACTGAAGCGAGGGTTCCGGGTGCCGATCGGCGTCATCCCGTCGGCCATCTTTGTCGCGGCCTGGTTCCACCTTGAGTACGTGTTCGCCCCGGACCATTTCAACTACGCGTCGCGGGTGCTGGTTTCGCAGGCGACCTACGTGGTGTTGCCAGTGCTCTACGGATGCATCATCGCTTCGGCGGCCCAACTGGATTTCGATGGAGCGCGTTCATGGTTACGGCTCCGGCCGATGGTGCTGCTGGGGCAATGGTCCTACGCCCTCTACCTCGTCCACGCGACGATCGTCTACGCGCTGATCGATTGGGTTGGCGTCCGTGGTTACTCCCCGCTGCGGAATGTGGCGTGGCTTGGTGTGGTCACCCTGCTCGCGGTTGCCGCCTCCGCTGTCCTGTACAACCTTGTGGAGCATCCGGTTGAGCGGCGGCTACGGAACATCCAGAAACGGTGGCTTGAAAAGAAGGCGCTGACGTCTGCGGCAGTAACGCCGGCGTTTCCGCGCGGTGGCTAGCCTTCGAGTCCTGCGAAGAGTTCGGACAATGAAAGCGGGAAGCCCGGGAGCACGTCGCCCCCGTCGAGGACGCCGTTTGCAGGAACATCGGTGCGCCGATCCGGCGTGAGAACCTGAGCGCGTTGGGTGCCCGGCAGGGTGACCCAAATAACTGGAATGCCGGCCTGGCGATAGTCGTCCAGCTTCTGTTCGAAGGCTTCGACTTCGTCGTTCGGCGAGACTACCTCGACCGTAAGGTCCGGGGCTTCGCCCAACCTCTCGGTGGCCGGTTGCGGGATCGAATGAACGAGACGTCGGGCTTACGGACGTGGTTGGGGCGATCCGGCCAGATTTGAATGCCGTTCTCAGCGCCGAAGACGCGCCCGAAAGGATGCGTTTCTAAGTAGCGACGGATTCGAAACCCTATTTCGAATCCGAGCCAATCGGACTCACTTCGAATTTTTCTCCACGAGGCATCCATCCACGAGTTCCGCCCCTCGGCTTTCGGGCATGTGGAGGAATTCATCGGCCGTGAACTGTCGCGAAGGGGCCGGTGCCGTCATGGGCACGATAATACCGCCTCGGCCCCGCCTCTAAGCGCTCATTCGCGCGCTTTCGCCATTGCTTCCATGGCCTTCTTCATCTCCGGCGGCAGCTCTTTGCCGGCATCCGTGAAGGCCTTCGCCTGCGCGGCGCCTGAGTGCGCGAACACCTGGCCCATGCGCGTTTCGATCCAGTTGCGGTTGTCTTCGAGCACGGCTGCCTGGCCCTGGAACCGGGGCGCGACATGCCGCATCCACAACTCGTAGCTGCGTAGTGTCTTCTCGGTGCTCGTCCACTCGTGTGCGAGTCCGAGAATGCCGCCGATGCCGCCCGAGCGTTCCTGGATGCGCTGTACAGCGGCGACGGCATCGTCAGGTGTGCCGACGATCACGCCGTCGCGCGCCATGGCACCTTCGATATCCGGGGCGCCACCCGCGAATGGAGGAGGCGAAGCGGGGCCGTCCATGTTCATCCGGTCGCCGACGTAGGCCTGGCGCTTGTATCCCTCGCGCACGTCATTCATCGCTTCTTCTTTGGAATCCGCGAGGTGGATCGGGATGACGACCTTCCAGTCGGCCCGGTTAACTGGTTTGCCGGATTCGGCGGAGGCCTCCTCGCACCATCCCCACGTGCGTTCGAAGGCATCGTTCGAAACGCCGGCTACCGAGAGCAGGCCAACTCCGTGTTTGCCGGCGGCGACCGGCCCGGAAGGGGTGAAGCTGGCGGCGACAGCCACCGGCGGATGCGGGTCGGTGAAGTTGGCCATTTGCAGCCGGCCGTCGCGGAGCGTGAACCAGTCTGTTTCCATGGTCAGGGGCTCGCGACTGCGCAACAGGTGCATGATGGCATCGAGCGATTCGCCCATCCTGCGGCGCTGGTCGATGGGGTCGATGCCCAACATGTAGGCATCCGAAGTGAGGACGCCGGGGCCGCAGCCGAGCATCACGCGGCCTTCGGTCATGTGATCGAGTTGAAGGACGCGGTCCGCGACCATCAACGGGTGGTGGTATGGCAACGAAGTGACGCCCGTGCCGAGCATGATGCGGCGAGTCCGCTGGGCGGCTGCGGCGATGAAGATGAACGGGTCAGCGATGAGTTCGCGTGCGTAGCTGTGATGCTCGCCGATCCAGACTTCGTCGTAGCCGAGGGCATCCAGGTGCTCGATCAACTGCATATCGCGCTTCATTGCCAGCGTTGGGTTCTCGCCAACCCGGTGGAATGGGGCAAGGAAGATTCCGAACTTCATGCGGTGCGGTTGGTACATCAGTGTTCTCCTCGCCGGTGAGCGCGGCATATTCGCGCATCATAACCAGCATCGAAAGGGACCGCTCTATGGCCTTTCGGGCCGTTATTTACGCCCTTCCCGCAGCATCTCGAGCGCTTTCTCGAT
>JBDTNM010000310.1:0-3754 GCA_039933735.1 bacterium
TGAACCTGCCGGCGACGGTGGAGATGTACACCCCCAACATCTACGCCGACACGATTGAGTGGTTCCTGCACAATCTGCCGAACCGCGATTCCATCTTGCTTTCGTTGCATCCGCACAACGACCGGGGCACGGGCGTGGCGGCGGCCGAGCTCGGCGTCATGGCCGGCGCCGACCGGGTGGAAGGCACGCTCTTCGGTAACGGCGAACGCACTGGCAACGTCGATGTCATCAACCTGGCGCTGAACCTCTTCAGCCAGGGCGTCGACCCCGAACTCGACATTTCGGACATCGACGCTCTGCGGCGCGTGGCCGAATACTGCAACCGGTTGCCGGTGCCTGCTCGTCACCCGTATGCCGGCGACCTGGTCTACACGTCGTTTTCCGGTTCTCACCAGGACGCCATCAAGAAAGGCTTCGAGGCGCTGGGCGAGGAGTATTCGGTCTGGGAAGTTCCCTACCTGCCGATCGACCCCAAGCATGTTGGCCGCACCTACGAAGCCGTGATCCGCGTGAACAGCCAGTCGGGCAAGGGCGGCGTCGCTTACCTTATGAAGGCCGAGCACGGCCTCGACCTTCCCCGCCGCCTGCAGATCGAGTTCTCCAAAGCCGTCCAGAAAGTGACCGAAGACACCGGCACCGAAGTGAAGCCGGAGGAGATCTGGGCTGCCTTCAAGGACGGGTACCTTCCTGAATCACCAGCGCTCGAGCTGATCTCGCACGACTTCAGCAGCCACGAAGGCAAAACCCGGATCGTCGCGACGATCCGTTACGAACGCAAAGAGCGCGTCGTGGCTGGGACGGGGAACGGCCCAATCGCCGCCCTCGTGAACGCCCTCCACAGCGAGCTAGGCGTGCTCGTCGAGGTGCTGGATTACGTCGAACACGCAGTCAGTGCCGGCGCCAACGCGACAGCCGTCGCGTACGTCGAAGCGCGCAACAGCGAGACAACCACCTGGGGCGTGGGCATGGACGAGAGCATCGTTGCGGCCTCGCTTAAGGCGGTGCTCAGCGCGGTCAACCGGCTGGGGGTGGAGACCGAATAGCCCGCGGACGGAAGACGGGACAGAGAGGTTTACGTCCCCCGCTCACTGTAGAATCCGCGATCGTGCCAGCTCACGGCACCGTGGAGTGCCTTCTTGCCGCCTACCTTCGATATCGTCTTCCTGGGCACAGGTAGCCCGATCCCCAGCCCTGATCGCTGCGGCTGCGGGCACGTGATTGTCGCGGGCGAATCGCATGTGCTCGTCGATTGCGGGTACGGCTCGGCACGCCGGCTCATGCCGGCCGGGATTATCCCCTCCAGCATCGATACCGCCGTGTTCACGCACATGCACACCGACCACATCACCGATGTTCCGGACTTTCTGAACATGCGCTGGACCAGTGGCGCGACGAAGCCGCTGAAGGTGTATGGGCCGACCGGCACGAAGAAGATGATCGATGGCTTTCTGATGGCCCTCGAAGACGACATCCGCTTTCGCACCGCCCACCATCCGGGCAAGCTCCATCCCGACGGCATCAAGGTCGATGTCACTGAAATCCCCGCAACTCCCGACGCTGCTTCATTCGCAACGGCCGCCGGACTGACGCTTGAGAGCTTCGAAGTCGATCACTTCCCGGTAGTGCCCGCGCTCGGCTATCGCTTCAAGTTCGATGGCCGCAGCGCCGTGTTCTCCGGTGACACCAGCATGTGCGATTCGCTGCTGGCCGCCGCCCAGGGCGCCGACCTGCTCGTCAGCGACGCGCTCAACCCGGAGATGTTCAAGCAGTTCACCGAGAGGGTGCGTGCCATTCGGCCGCTGGCGGCGTCGCTCTTTGATGATGTGCCGAGCTACCACATCCACACGCCCGAAGTGGCGAAGCTCGCGCGGGACGCTGGCGTCGGCAAGCTCGTGCTCAGCCACCTGCTCCCGAACCTGCCCAACAACCCGGAAATGGAAGCCCAGTTTTCGGCCGGGATGAGCGACGTCTTCTCCGGCCCGATCCAGATAGCGCGCGACACGCAGCGCATCGCCATCGAGAAGAGGAACGGTTCATGAGCAACGACGACATGTTCGTAAGCAGCCTGCGCAACCGGATCCGGGCCATGAACATTCTCTGGGAGCGGGCCGTCAGTGACCTCACGCTCGAACACGTGAACCACCACGAACGCGAAGGCGTCCTGCCCATGGCCTTCAGCTTCAGCCACTACATGAGGGCGCAGGACCAATCGATAAGCCGCGTCTTCCTTGGCCAGAACCCGCTCTGGGTCACGGGCGAGTGGTCGGACAAAGTCGGGGTGACGGTCGATAGCTTCGGGCGTGAAGAGACCGTTGAGGAGATGCAACACATCCGCTTCGGCGACATGGACGCCTGGCGCGAATTCCAAACCCAGGTCGTGCAACGGACGTCCCAGGTGCTCGAAACCATCTCGGCCGAGCGGCTCGCCGAAGTCCTGATGCCACAGCTTCCGCCGAACATGCAGAACATCTTCTGCGCGATCGTCATCGGCCCGGGGGCTCCGCTGCGGCGGCTCGAAGTGCTGGAGTGCTTCGTCTATCAGCACGGCCTCCGCCACATGGGCGAAATCGAACACGGCCGCGCACTCGTCGGACTGCAGGGGATGACAAGCTAAGGCTTCGCTAGCGCCGTAAGGCAACGGCCAGCGCGCACGGATGCGCCGGCGCATCGCCCAACGGATGCAGTTCGTGCACGGTCCTGGGATTGGAATCGATGAAAAAGACGGCGCCGGTGCCAGCCTCGGTAAGCCAAAGCCGCCCCTTCGATCCGAGTGCGAGGCCGCAAGCCTGGAAGCCAGCCGGCGTACCGGAGGGAGCTGACGTCACCACCGTTCCGGTGGTCGGGTTCACTTGCGCGACGTTCGTACCACTCACCACCAGGAGCGAGTTCGTTTTCGAGTCGTACGCAATCGGCCCTGCCGGGATAGTCAGTTTGGAGATGGTGTCGCTGCGCCCCGACTTCAGGTCGATTGACGAAAGCGTCCCATCCGGCTGCAGGGCGAACAGCCGGCCAGCCGCGCCGGCGAAGTAGGCGCCCGGCAGCGGCGGCTGAATCCTGGCGATCGCGGTTGCCTTGTTCGAATTCGGCCGGAAGCCGACGAGGCCCTGGGCGCGGTCGCCCGCCGTTTGCACGACGGCGATGAGACTGCCGCTGGGCAGCTTCTTGCCGTCTTCGAGCGTCACCACGGACGCGGTCGCCCCCAGGGCGGTTGGCGTTAGCGCTCCGGCTTCCCGGTTGATAAGGAAACTCGTGTTGGTGGCGAGGTCGACTCGATAGACCTGGCCGGTCGGCGCATCGATGAGGAAGAGGTCGAACGGTGTGCTGCTGGAGGTGACCACGGGAACGATTGCCGCCCCGGCGACCGAGGCCGTGGCCGTGCTGGTGAGCAGCACGTTCGAAACCAGCGATCCGCTCCCCCAGACGCGGACGGAGTCGCGGAAGGCCCGCTGGATCAGCGCCCACGGTCGCCCGCGGTAGGCCGACCGGCGCGCGGAGCGAAAGATCTGGAATGTTCCGAAGCCCGTGAGCGCTGCGAACGGCACCGTCAGCCAGAGCCCCGGGTCCCACGGGCCAGCCGCGTAGGCGATATATCCGCAGAGAAAGAGCATCCCCAGGAAGGCGAGGCTCGCGAGTGCCAGCATCGTCAGCACGGCGCCGCGCTCAGCCCATCGACTCCCTTTGTGCAAAGCCACTTTGCGCAGCTGCGCCCGCGCGCGTTCGGCCGGCCGGGCGGCCGCAAGGTCTTCCGCGCTCA
>JBDTNM010000311.1:0-3753 GCA_039933735.1 bacterium
AAAGAGGAAAGAGGAAAGAGGAAAGAGGAAAGAGGAAAGAGGAAAGAGGAAAGAGATGGGCTTCGGCCTTCGGCCTGTGGCAGGGCCAGGGAGGGCGAGGAGTCTCGCCGGGATGTCGATCTACACAACATCGATTTTTGACTACTTGAAGTAGTCGGAAGAAGTCTCGCTGAATCTGAGGTGAGTGACTTCTTGCTGACTACTTCGCACTTCTTGACTACTACTTGGCCCACTTCTTCGTTGACTTCTTGAGCACTTCTCGGGTAGTAGTCAGGTACTTGTCCGCGGACTTCTTCGAGACTACTCGCCGGGCGCCCCGCGACTTCTCGATTGACTTGTTGGGATGGAGTACGGCCGCCGCGTGGGGCGTTCCATGCAGTAGAGCGGGGGCTTTGGGAGCGAAGCAGCAGGAGGACGATAGCGACGGCGGATGTAGAGAGGACTCGGAGGGTGGCGGCCATAGGGTGAGGGTGGGGCAGGGCACGGCGGAACGCCGAGGGGCGGTTGGCAGAGTCGGCCCTCACCCCCTGCCCCCTCTCCCGATCCTTCCAGGAAGGACGTCGCGGGCGAGGGGGAATCTGCGATGCGGGGCGTTTTGAAGCGCGGAACGGGCTTGGGTCCGGCAGGCGAGCAATTAATTTGTGAGTGTGCCCAGCCGCCGCTCCGCAACTTTCCGAATCCGCGAGTCCTCCTCGAGCGGGTCTGCGGCCATCTCCCGCAGCCGCTCCATCGACCCCGGCACCTCCAGCGAGACATGCTCCGCCGCGATCACTCTCACGCTGCTTTCGCAATCCCAGAGCGAGGTGAAGGCCCGAGTCGTTGGGAACGTAGGGTCAGTCACAGCAAGCGCCTCGGCGAGGTATCGCCGGCCAAAGCTGTAGGTGAAGGCATCGAACTTGCGCCCAAGGGAGGGAAATGGGTGCCCCGAGAAACGATTAGTAATCATCTCTGCGAGCGAGGTTGCATCGAACCGAGCCTCGGGCTTGCTCGCCGACGCTCGCTCAAGCCGGGCCTCAATCCATGGCAAGAACTCCGGCGTCGCGTACTGTTTCAGGATGCTCCAGGCGAGATGCTGGCGCCGGAATACCGGTGACGATTTCCATTTACGCGCGTAGGGGAGTAGCACGTCCGCCGGCGCATTGAGGATGGCCCGGTTAGCAATTCCGGTCGCGTACGGCGGATTTTGATCGTGCAGAGCCATATCCAATGCCGCATCCCAGTTCCGCCAATCACCGCGTTCGAACTGGGCGGAAATGGCTATCGCTCGGGTCATCGCGAACGTGGATCCGGTTGCCGCTTCGATCAGCTCCAGGTCTCTCGGTGAACCCCGCCGCGCTAACTCGGCGATGATTGGGGTGGCCGGACCAGACGTAAGCGGTTCCAGAAGCTTCGCCGTGGTTCCGCGCGGCTTTGCGAGCGGCGAAGCCCGTTTGCCCCAGCGTCGGCGATCTTCCTCGGCGAGAGCCTTGAATCGAGGTTCGTCCCGGCCCCACGTTGGGAACGGCTCCCGATCCCAACTTCCTTCGTCAGGATTCTGCTCCGCACGGACAGCCAGTGCGGGCACGAGCGCAAGCCACTTCGGAGTGGTGGCCAACAATCCCAGCTGCCAACAAACCGAATGCCAGAACGGGCCCCAATGCACGTAGTCGCGAAGGGCGGCGTCCGCCTCCTCGTGACCGCGCCGAGCCAATTCGACTAAGACGCAAACAGCGAGGTAGGTTTTCTCACCTTCGTCCGAAGCCGCGTCAATCAGGTCTTCGAACACGGACGTCAAGGGGAGAGCGACGCGCTGAGCCAACTCAGCGTAGTAAACGTCACGGTGATCGAGTTGATGGTCCACGCGCGGATCGACGCGAATGCAGTCCAACAGCAGGGGGTGGACTACCTCTGGCGGCGCCGCCAACGCCTCCAGGAACCCGGTGCCTAGCCCGCGCTGCAGTTTGCCAGCCAACGTTCGCGCTGGTGCGTATTGCGGCGGCCAATTACTCAAACCCACGCCTTCTTCATCACCGAATTCTACCCTCGAACGTCTATCCCCTATCCTCTACCCCGTGCCCGCTCCCATGTCCGGAATCACCGTCATCGAAGCCGCGAATTACGTGGCCGCGCCGGCTGCCGGGGCGCTGATGGCCGACCTCGGCGCGACGGTGATCAAGATCGAGCCGCCCGGCGGCGAAGTCATGCGCGGCGTCGTGCCAACCGGCGGACCGGGCAACATGCCGTTCAACTTTCTCTTCGAACTGGAGAACCGCGGTAAGAAATCGGTCACGATTGCGCTCGATTCGCCCGATGGCCCGCAACTCCTCCTGCGCCTGCTGCAAACGGCCGATGTCTTCCTGACGAACTTCATGGCCCCACGCCTCGAGAAATTCGGACTGACCCCCGAGGCCGCGCTGAAGGCCAACCCACGCCTGATCTACGTCAGCATCACTGGATACGGAATCACGGGGCCGGACGCTGCCCGCCCGGGTTTCGACTTCTCGGCGTTCTGGGCGCGTTCCGGGATCATGAGCCTGGTCGGACACCCGGGCGCGGCGCCGGTGCTGAGCCGGATCGCCCAGGGCGACCACACGACGGGAATCAACGCCCTCGCGGCCACGCTCGCCGCCCTGCGCCTGCGCGACCTCACGGGCGAGGGCCAGGTGGTGGAAATCAGCCTCCAGCAGACGGGCGCGTATACCATCGCGACCGACCTTGCCCGGACGCTCCTCGATGGCGCGCAGCCGAAGGTCATGGACCGCACGGCCCCCGACAACCCGCTGTTCAACACCTACCCGACGCGTGACGGCAAGTGGATCCTGCTGGTCCACATGACTCCCGACCCGTACTGGCCGAAGCTCTGCGCCGCCCTCGGCCTGAGCACGCTCGCGAACGACGCTTCGTGCGCGACGATGGCTGGCCGCCGCGCGCAGGGCGCCGAACTTGCGGCGGTCATCGAACGCGCCTTCCTCGAAGACGACCTCGAAGGCTGGGCGAAGAAGCTCGATGCCCACGGCCTCATCTGGGCGCCACGGGTCGAGCTACCGGAGGTCATCGCCGACCCGGCCCTGCGCGAACGCGGCGCCTTCCAACCGCTCGAAACACCGGCAGGCACGTTCGAAACCGTGGGCACGCCGTTCGTTATCCGCGACGCCGATGTCCGTGTCCGGGGCTCGGCTTCGCTTCCCGGGGCCGATACGGCAGAGGCCCTGGCCGCGGCGGGGCTGAGCGAAGAAGAGGTCGCGGAGCTGGCCGCCCGGGGCGTCTTCGGCTAAGGCGGGATCGTGCTGCAGGTTACGGGTCGGGCTTCGAAACGGCCGCCGGGCGGCGCAGGGCGAAGACTTCGCCGGGGCGCATCCGCATCGTGAGCATCGCTGCGACACCGAGGCCGATATTGAACAGCGTTGTGAAGAGATGGGTGCCGACCGCGTAGCCCAACGCGGCCTCGGATGAGACGCCGTACAACGCCAGCGCGGAGACGATCGCCAACTCGAACGTGCCGACGTTGCCGAAGGTGATCGGGAAGATGGTGATCAGCCCGATGACAACGGTGACCGAGACGTAGGCGACGACGGGCACGTGCAAATTGAATGCCTTCCCGAACGCCCAGGAGATGAGGATGTCGACGAGCCAGCCGAAGAGGTTGAAGGCCAGGGCGAGGGCGAGGAGGCCAGGGCGGCGGATCACTTCGAAGCCTTCGTGGACCCGAGGCCAATGCTCTTCGATGCCGTCGCGGAGCCGGAGGGGCAAGCGTGATGGTTTGCTCCAGCGCGG
>JBDTNM010000312.1:0-3739 GCA_039933735.1 bacterium
TGCCCGCACTCATGTCGGCGAAGGGGAGCACGGCGATGGAAGGCTGCGTGTTTGTAGGCTTCGATTCGACATCACGGAGCGCGGCAAGCACTAGCGTCATGCTGTCGTACCGGCGGGCGGGTTGTTTCTCCAGGCACCTGGTCACCACGTCGTTGCCTGCGGGCTGGGGCTGATCGCGGACGACTTCGGCGATGCTTTGGAACGGTCGGCGGCCGGTGAGGAGTTCGTAGAGCACAACACCGAAACTGAACATGTCCGAGCGCGTGTCGAGGGGCTTGCCTTCGACTTGTTCAGGTGACATGTAGAGCGGCGTGCCAGCGATTCCGATGGTCTGCGTAGCGTCGCCGTCGGCATCGTCCATCAGTTTGGCAAGGCCGAAGTCGAGCAGCTTCGCTCCACTCGCGTTGACCAGAATGTTGCCGGCTTCAGGTCGCGATGCAGAATTCCCTTGGCGTGGGCGGCTTCGAGGGCAGAGGCGATTTGCCTCGCGAGGCTCCACGCCTGCTCCGGCGGTAGCGGCCCTTTCAGCGGCGTGCCTTCGATGTACTCCAACACCAGATAGTCGGGACCGATGTCGTAGATCTGGCAGATGTGCGGATGATTCAGAGCGGCGATGGCTCGGGCTTCTTGCTCAAAGCGGGCAGAGTGCTGGCCCTTGAGCTGTTTGATGGCGACGATACGGTCCAGTCGAGTGTCACGGGCCTTCCACACCTCGCCCATACCGCCGACGCCTAGGGCTGAGAGGACTTCGTAGGGGCCGAGTTTGTCGCCGGGAGAGAGGGCCATCTGTTGCGTAGGAGTTAAGTTTAGCAGGCGTTAAGTCTTGGAAGCCCGACCTTATTCCGGGGCAGAAGTCGGGTTGTGGGAAGGTACGCCAGCTTTATCCGAATTGTCGGCATTCGGCGCGGCGAGGCCCCGGACTCACGACGACTAATCCGAAGAAGCATACTTCACGGGAGTAACTTCCCACCACGCCGTTTCTCGCCGGTTGTCCGAGTAGCCGAGGATCCCGACCTAAAGTGTGCAACTGCTAAAGTGTGCAACTGAAGGTCGGGCTGCCCAGTGCGTTACTGCTTTCCTCGACCGCGTCCTCGACCGCCGCCTGGTGCCGCCGCCGCGGGAAGCGCGAGGGCGACAATTTCTACCGAATCGCCAGCCCGTACGGCTACCGCGATGTACTGCCGCCCTGCCTTCGTGTAGGTAACCGGGAACCCAGTCGTCGGACCCGGCAACTGGATCTCGGCGACTACGGCACCCGTCTTTTTGTCCCATGCGCGGAACGCCGGGCTGCTACCACCTTCGCCGCCAAACAACAGCGTGCTGGTGACCAGCAGCCCTGTACCTCTGGTCTGCGCTCCGGTATTCGGAATTTGCACACCCTGCAACTTTGCGTTTCTCTTGATGGAGTCAGGAGTGTTGCCGTGCGGCACCATCCACAGCCGCGCGCCCGTCTTCAAATCGATGGCTGTGACACGCCCATAGGGAGGCTTCAGGAGCGGAAGGCCGAATACAGTCGTCGGCGGGGTCACTTGTTGACCGCGAGTGTCATGGTACAAGACGCCCGTACCGGGCGATCCCGGCGTGACCTGGGCGCGGTATAACGTGTTCTCACTGGCGACATAGAGCACGTCCTCCACCGGATCGACAGCGCCTCCCGGCCAGTTCATACCTCCGACTGCGGAAGGCGCAGTCAACGTGCCCATGGTTCCATCCGGGCCACCCGCCACCGACGGCGGCGTATACAGGCCACCCAAGCGGAACTGCTTTGCTACACGAAGCGCCTCCGCCTTGATCTCCGGCGTGAAATCGACCAGGTCATTCTCCGTCACCCCCTGCGGCACGAGTGCGACCGGCTTGGTCGGGAACGGCTGCGTGGGCGACGTCCACTCGCCGGGGACATCGGACTTCGGGACGGGCCGTTCCTCGATCGGCCACACAGGCTTGCCCGTCACCCGGTCCAACACGAAGGCAAATCCCTGCTTGGTCAGTTGGATCACTGCCTTCACTGGACGGCCATCCGCGGTGATATCCGCGAGGATCGGCGCGGTCGGCGGGTCGAAGTCCCATATATCGTGGTGCGTCGTTTGGAAAGACCACACTCTCTTACCCGTCTTCGCGTTGAGTGCAATCACCGAATTGGCGTAGAGGTTGTTGCCGGGGCGGTAGCCGCCATAATAGTCGCTGGTCGCGCCTTCCGCCGGGATATAGAACATGCCCAGCTCCGGATCGGCCGTTGCCGGTGCCCAGAAGCCTGCGTTCCCTGAGTAAAGGTTCGACTTTTCGCGCAGCTCGGGGTGATCCTTCGCCCAGGCGTTCAGGCCCCCGGGTACATCCCAGGTCTTGGCGTCCGCCTTGAGCCAGGTTTCAGAGCCCTCTTCGCCCGGACGCGGAATGATGTTGAAGCGCCACAGCATCTTGCCCGTTTTCGTGTCGTATGCCACCACGTCGCCCGGAATGTTCATGGGCCACTGTTCGTTGATCGAAGCGCCAGCAAGGTTCGGGGTGGAGCCCGTATGCATCGAAATGGAGGAGACCAGGACGTTGCCTACGATCGCCGGCGGAGAGGTGTTCGCTACGCGGCCTTCGTGCGGCAACCCGGGCCGCTCGCTCCATCGCAGGTTCTCGGCCATATCGACCACGCCGTTCTTGCCGAAGCTCGTCACCTGTCGCCCGGTCTTCGCATCCAGCGCGACCAGCATATAGTTCCCCATAACTACGAAGATGCGCTGATCGCCCGCGCCATCGGTCCAGTAGCTGACGCCGCGCCCGGAAGCTCTTGCTAGCGTGTCGATGATGTCGTCCCACTTCAGCAGGTCGCCCGTCGGACGCCAGTGCCAAAGCAATTGCCCGGTGGCCGCATCGATCGCGACCACATCGCGGGTTGCGCTCGCGGTCGTGTACATCACGCCATTCACGATCAGCGGACTCACCTGCATCCCGGTCGCCGGCCGGGGACCCAGGTTCCGCGTTGAAAAGCGCCACGCCACACTCAGATTTCCCACGTTGCTGGCATTGATTTGATTGGCCGGCGAATACCGGGTCGCGCCGGTGTCACTTCCGAAGAACCGCCATTCGGTTTCCCCTTTGGACGCGTCGTCGGCTTTAGGCGAGGTCGCGACCTTGGCCGCGTTTCCGCCTTTGGCATTACCGCCCTTAGACGCGCTGCCACCTTTCGAGGCGTTCGCTCCGGTCTGCCCAACCAAGACAGCGGTCAGCCCCAACGCGATTCCGAGCGCGGCGACGCAGGCCGGAAGCAATCTCATTTTTATGACGTGCATTCTGGATTCCTTTTTGAAGGCTGCTCTGCTCCAGGCGCGCAGCTCAAGTAATTATGACATTCCCGTGTGCCCATGGTCGTACACCCTGAGATGCGGTCTCGCGAATGGCGCACTGCGCGTACAACGCGCGGGTACCGTACGGTGGTCCAGAAGTCCGATTGAGGAAGCTGGCTGGCCAAATTTCCACAACGCCGTTTGGGCAACATCCGAAGGGCTGACCACCTTGTCTCTGGGCTCGCCCGCCTACGCCTGCGATTCTGAGTCCGTGGATCGTTGCGCGGACAGGATCACCCACAGCGCCCACGCGCCGATGGCGATGGGCACCAGGTGAATCGGCAGCGTGTCGCGCACCATCCATCCGGTGGCTTTCGGCGGCAGGGTCGAAAAAGCCAAGTCAAAGGTGGTGAACACCGTCAGGAAGGTTAAAAAGCCGAAGCGGCGGATCAGAAACACCCACATCA
>JBDTNM010000313.1:0-3710 GCA_039933735.1 bacterium
CTTGCTGATCGTGAAGCCATCCCCATCGGTGCCGGACCCGACGTCAACGTTTCCGTTGTACTGGACAGTGACCCGGCACGTACCAGATGCAGTAAGGCACGTACCGGCGTATGGGCCTGTGGCAGCAGCGCCCGTCGGTAGCGAGAACGACGCGCCGCCCGGATAGTCAACATTGGAAAGCACCGTCACGCTAGAACCGGTGAGCCCGGAAACGCTGATGCTCATACAGCCGGTGCAGTTCGCGGAAATGCCAGCGGGCAAGCCGGAGACGGTCACGGTCACGCTGCTGGAGGAGCCGATGGTCACATCCGAGCCAACGATCGTGACGGTCGGCGTTGCCTTTTGGATGGAAACATTCGCGCTGCCCGAACTCGGTTTGATGAGCGAATTGCCGAGGGTGTAGCCGACCCAGATCTGGCACGGCGGCGTTGTCGTCGGGTGGTCGAGACAGGTACCGCTCGCCCCTGCCGTGGTGAGTGCGTTAATCGTGCCGCCGACAGGGATCGACGTAATGAGCGTGCCGGTGGCACCGCCGATGCGGACTTCGACACAATTTGGCGTGGCGACGGGACAATCCGGCGTAAGGCCGCCGGGTGCCGTGGTGGTCGCGGTGACGGTTATGGTCCCACCGATCACGACCGAACTGGGCGCTGAAACTAACGTGGTCGAATCGGCCTTGCCCAGCGTGAGCGAAACAGGCGAGCCCAATGATCCCGCAGCAATCTTCGTATTGCCGCTGTAGTCGATGCTCAAATTGATCAACGACGTCGTGAGGAGCACTCCCGACCGGGTGTCCAGGTCGAAGGTGAACTCGCCCAGGTCGTTATCGACCAGGGTGTGCGTTGCGAGGGTCGTGGTCGTCGCGCCAACAGTTGCCGTCAGAGTGACGGTGCCGCCGGAAGGAGACGGGCCACTCGAATGGTTCACTCGGGCACGGATCGTGAATTCGTCGGCCACGCTGTTTTGACCGGTGGGGATCCTATCGGTGGTCCGAAGCAGGTTGTCGAGGGTCATGGTGGCGGTGGCCGCGGTGACGGTGAGAGCCACACACCCGGTCGAGCAATCAGCCGGCGCGGACTCGGCGCCCTGGTAGAAATTGTTGCCCGAGTAGACAGCGCGCAACTGGTAATTGCCCGGGTTCAAGAGGACACCGAGGTTGAAGTCGAACGTGCCCGCGTCACCAGACGAAAGATTGTGTACCGCCAACGACGTGCTGCCGTTGAACAGCTCCACATTTGCAGACTGCAGGTGGAGGAATGCGTTGTTTGAGGCCGAAACGACCACGTGGCTGAGGGCTGCGCTGCCTGCGGACATTGTCCCGCCGCCCGGGAGTGTTACGACGACGCTCGCCGATTCCTTGCCTAACGTCACGGCGTAGGCGGCGGACGAACTGCTATCAAGTGCGCTCGTCCCCTGGAAAACGGCAGTGAGGTCGTAGTTTCCAGGCGTGTCCATCTGGTCGCCGGCCGTGCCGGTGGTGAAGTTGATGCTCGCCTGGAAGACGCCAGGCGACGTCTCGGTGACGGTCCCGCTTCCGATACTTCCGCTGTCGGACAGGAGGCTGCCCCCCACGGCCGTGACCACAACGTTTCCGCCGGTCGGTAGGAAGTCAGGGACGCCCGTCACCGTCGCGAGAACCGTAATCGCCTGGCCCGCAGTCGGCGAGGCTGGAGTCACGCTGGTTATCGTCACGGTCGAACCGGCCGGGTCGATGTCGACGTTGGTCTCGAAGCAGTTCGATTGCTGCCAACCGTTGTTGCCGCTGCAGGCGTTCTGAAGGAGGGAGTCGCCGCCGGTGATGTACTCGGCGAAGACGTCGTTGTAGGTGGATCGGTTGCCATCGTCCTTGGTGTCGAATGGCGCGCCGCCGCAGGGCGTGAGTGCACATATCGGAGGGTTCACGCCGGCTCGCCAGGTGATAGTTGCCTTGCCATCCGCGCCGACAGGTACGGGTGCGCCAAAGGCGTTGTTCCCGGCCTTGAACTGGACTGTACCGCCGGTGCCCTTGAGGCCCAACGAAGCGTTCACGCTCTCCACTTCCGCCGTCAGCGTGAAGTCCGAACCCATCGCGACCGGCATCGTGGTCGTTGAAGTGACGGTGACTGCGGCGGGGGCGAGCACCTTCAGGCCAGCGGTGTTGGATGGCGGGCTGGCCGCGTAGCGAATGTTGTAGGTCTTAGTATCGAAGGGCGCCTGCACGTCCAGCGGGTCCGTGGCAACGAGCGGGTCAGGATCAATGAATCGGCCAGTCACCGTGAACGGCTGATTGATCGCGTTAATGGGGTCGGTCAACACGCGCGCCTCCCATGGCACGCAGGTGATGTCCGCCGTCCCAGCGGGCATGTCAAAGAATCCCTCGGCCGGGCAAACCTGCGCCGAGGGCACGCCGCCGCCAACCTTCAGCACGTTCGCAGGGGTTGTCGAGAATTCAACTCGGCCGATGGCGCCGGCAGGCACTTTGGCGCGAAGGACGATTCGCTGGCCTTCGGAGATTCCGGAGACCTGGTGGCGGTTCGCGTCGAGAAGTGGGTCGGGACCGGGAGGCCCTCCGGTGGTGGTCGGCGCGGTCGGCCAAAGGGCACCGTTGTCCCAGAGTTCCACCTGCGACGTGATCGCTTGCCGAACTATGATTCGGCCAACGGAGTTTTCTGGTGGCCCCACAGTCGGACCAACACAGAAGTAGTCCAGCGTAGTCGTCGCTCTCACGTAGTAAATGCCGGGCGTCGTCGGCGCCTGGAGATTGATGGTGAAGCCCGGTCCGGCGGGCACAGGCGGGAAGAATCCATTCAGAGCACACACCGGGCCGATTCGCGTGGCCGTCGCGAGATTGGGAGTTGGGTCATAGCCCCCGATGCCGATGTAGACCTGGCGAATGCATCCCGGGCAGTATTCCGTTCTGCCGGCGGAACCACTGATAGTCACCACATCGCCCGGGTCGACCACGACCGCGTTGACCGCTCCGTCTGGAATGACCGTGCTGTCACCCGAGATGGCTAGGTTGTTGAGCACCGTGCCGCCGCCGAGGTCGAGCGGCGTTGAGAAGACACAAGTTCCATCCGTGACGTTGTCATCGATCACGCCATTATTGTCAGGGTCGCCATCCGTGTTAACCGAATCACAGCCGTCCGGGATCGGCGGCAGAATCGTGATGATTCTTGGAGGTTTTTCGGTATCTCCGAACACGCCGCTCTGGCTGCCGAAAGCGTTCGTGCCGCCGCTATACACAGCGATGAACGCATGCGGTAAGCCCGCGCCGGCCGCGCCAGTCGTGGTGAGCGCATTCGTGTCGACGGTGGCGTATGCAATCGCTACTGCCCCGTAGGTGTAGACCGTTGCGGCCCCGCCGATCGCGTGACTCGCGTCCTGGCCATCCGCGTAGAACTGGACGGTGCCGCCCTGAGGAACCGACCGACCAGTTCCCTGCACTCTCGCCATGAGCGAAAGGGCGTGGCCCTGGTTCACTTCGTTGATGGGCGTCGAGAGGATCTGGGTAATTGTTTTCGAGATCCCGACTTCGGCCGGCTGAGATGTGCGGCAAACTCCGAAGTTACACACGGTCGCGGAGATCTTGATGGAAGCCGGCGTTCCGGGAGTGTTTTTTATGGACGTCGTGAACTCTTTGCTGGTGCCGTTCTTGTTCGCGGGCGTTCCGCCGGGAGCCGACCACGAAATGTTCGTGAAGTCGCCCGAGAAGTTGACCTGGCAGTTGA
>JBDTNM010000314.1:0-3683 GCA_039933735.1 bacterium
CCCTTCAGACGACCAATTGCGACCGCCCGCATAAGACGTCATCGAGCGGGAGTACGATCTCCGCCGCTGGCTCCGAGGCCGGCGCGACGGCGCGCCCGACACGAGCCGTACGCTGGAGGCTGGCCCGCGAGGCGGCGAGACAACTAGCGCTGCTCACCGGCACGGACGGGCAGGCAGTCTGGGAGTGGGGCTTTGTCGAACGCGTCGCCTCCGGCCGGTTGCTCATGCAGCGCGGTCACGAGGAAGGCGAGTTATACCGCTCCATCGCGGACGAAATAGCGGATTCGTGAGGCCAGCTGCTCTCGGCCAGCGTTATGGCAACTCTAGTTTCATGGTTGCCGATCAGGGATTCGAGCCGGCCCAACGGCTCCAACGACCCGTTCGGGATATCGACGCCTGGGACGCCCGATGAACGCGGCCCGGCAAGTCGCGCTGGCGATGCGTACCAGTCCTGTTGTCGCCTAAGTTTGGGCAACTGTGCGGTAAGTTCGACGCTGGTTTTCCCCAGTTCGCGAACGAAAGCTTCGGCGAGCGAGCGGCTCAGAATACTGAACACTTGCAAGTAGAATAAAAACTCTTTTTTTCGCCGCCTCCGGACGCAAGAACGCGAGCATCCGGCGGCGCTGAAGTCGCGGAATCAAGCGGGTACCGCGCTTGAGCTTCCACATGCTTCCAGACTCGTCCTGACATCCTGGCTCGGTTCCGGCCAACAATTCCTTCCCCCTGACTACTGCGAATTGGGTTCTGGCCGCCGTCTAATAGTACAGACGTTGAAAAACTACCTGTGGAGTTCACCGCTTTAGGGAGCTGCGACATATTGACTACCAAATTTTTGGTATTGATCGGAGTTGCGGTCGTTGTCGTCGTGATGGCTGGAATCGTGATGGCGAGTACCGCTGCCAATACGGTTCCTGGTTCGAAGGCAGGCGAAGGCCAGGGCACGATCACTGGATACGACATTTCCACTGTCCACTACCAACTCAACGCGACCGACCCTTCGAAGATCGATGCCGTGACCTTCAAGCTCGACTCTGCGCCGACCGCTGGTTCGACGATCAAGCTCAAAGTCGGCTCGGCTTCGACGACCTGGTATAGCTGCACGACGGTCTCTACGGCGGCCACATGTTCAACCGTTGCACCCGCTGCCTCCGTGGCTGCCGCGAACGAGCTCAAAGTCGTCGTCGCCCAGTAACGGTGCGCGAAGGGATTCGGGTCTGATGCGATGGGATCGTTGCGGTTACCTGGGTTGTTCTGCCTCGCCATTCTGGCCATCGCTGCCGCCTATTTGTTCGTGCCAGCGAGCGTTGGCGGGCGGACGACGTATGCCACCACGGTCGGAAACAGCATGGAACCGGAATTCGAGACGGGGGATCTCGTGGTCCTCCGCAGGGACGGTCACGTCAAGGTGGGCGACATCGCCGGGTATCGCAGCGGCGCCACGGGCCAGGTCGTCGTGCACCGGGTAATCGCCGAAAGCGAGGGCCGCCTGACGTTCAAGGGAGACAACAACTGGTGGACTGACAGTTATCAACCCACCCAGCAAGAGGTAGTCGGCAGGCTTTGGATCCACATGGGTGGCGCAGGAGAAAAACTCAATGGACTACATCCCACGTGGGTGCTGGCCGGAATCGCTGGAGTGATGGGAATCGTACTGAAGGACACCGGGACATCGAAGCCTCCACGCCGCCGCCGGACGCGCGGAGGCACGACGTTCGCAGGTCAAGGTCCGCTCGTCGTCCTGCTGACGCTCCTTGCGGTCGCTGCCGTCTCCGGACTGCTCGCTGTTTGGGCGTACCGCGCGCCAAACACTGTCGCAGTGGATCGCCTGGTGACAGGGCGCCAGAGCGGGACCTTCAACTATGAAGGTGCTGCCCTCAATTCGCCCATCTATCCGGACGGCATGGTCAACACCGGCGACCCGATCTTTGTGGACATCGCTCCCGTGGTGAAAGCCTCATTCGCGTATCACCTGGATGCTCCAAACGCGCAGAATGTCGAGGGCACGATCCGCTTGATTGCCGTGGCGCGCGGCGCCAACGGGTTCGAACAAACGGCCGAACTGATTCCGTTGACAGGGTTCTCCGGGACCGATGCTTCGATCGAAACGGAAATTGACCTGGCTCCCACCATGGTCCTCTTTGCGGCCCTGCAGGAAGCAATCGGCAATGGCCCGAGCTATTGGACGGTCGCGATCTCCGCCGAAGTCTTTGTGCAGGGATCGATCGAGGGTCGGCTGTTTCAGGCCCCCTTCTCGCCATTCTTCACGCTCCGCGTAACGCCTCCAAACGAGATATTTGTTGAGACGTCGCTGACACGCGACTTCGAGAGCGCCCCGCCGGCCTTCGTCCCCAAGCAGGGGACGGCGTTCTTCCCCGTTCAGGAGGTTACCGTCACCGTCACCGATGTGGCGCCAGCCACGATGGGACTCGTGTTCGCCGACGTTCGCGTTGATCGCGTACGGGTTGTCGCGGGCATTACCGCTGCAGCATCCGTGCTCGCTGCCCTCACTGTCCTGGTACTCATTGCACTGGCGCTAAGGTCTCCAGCAGCCCAAATTCTCGCTCGATACGGAAGCAGGCTGGTACAGGTGGAGAAGATCCACCCGCCGGCGACGAACGCCGTGACCATGTCCACCATGAGTGACCTCGTACGAGTGGCGGATCGCTACCAGTCCATCATCCTGTGGCTCAAGGATGACGACGAGAACGTGTTCACTGTCCGTGAAAACCACACGGACTTCGTCTACCGGGATGGGGCCTAGCCGTGCGCCCTTCGCGAATTGCCCGCTGCACTTTTGGCTCTCGGCTACGTCGGAACGCGCGAGATAAGTACCTCGGCCACGCGGTCCCTCCGACTCGGGCTGGCGTCCAGATACTCCTGGGTGGGGCCCTCGGACGACAGGTTGGACGGAGGCGGAAAAGACATGCGCCTATGCGGGCCGGGGAAAGCCACGTTTAAGAACAGTGATGTGACCCATCAGTGACATCGAAACGGTCCCCGAATGGGAGAACCACCATCCTCTCCCCGATCGACCTCATAGCCAGCGCCGCAACTCAGCGGCCACTGCGAATCTCATGCGGCAACGACCGCGATCGAAAGAAGGTGCCTTGTGGCACTCATAGCTCCACGTTCCGGCGCTTTGCGCGTACTGTTCTTCTTTCTCCTGGTCTTTGTGATCCTCTGGCTACTCATGGTCAGGTTGGGGAGTCCCTGGAATTGGGTTGGAACGACTCCAAGCGAGTGCCCGTCGGGCACCACGCTCCTGGCGAAATTCGAGTGGAAGAATGGATCGTATCGGTTCGAGAAGCCCCAGGGAAACGAATCCATTGTGTTCGTATCTGGCACGGCTGCCAGTGGTAGCTGGACATCCACTTCCCCGGTGAACCTGGTTACGCTCAAGGGTGGGACAGGCACTGTCACGACCGAATATAGTCCGCCCGTTCTTGCTGGCACGTTCACGAAGAAGACTTTGCCACTGAACAATGGCGGGAACTCCCCCGACATCTCCAATATCATCTTCTGCGGGTCGACACTTCCGAGTACGGTCACGCCAACCCCTGACCCGACGGCGACGCGTACGCCGCCACCCACCAACACACCGACCGCCGAGCCGACGGCAACTTCGACTCCCGCACCCAACACACCAACCCCTGAGCCGACGGCAACTTCGACTCCCGCACCCA
>JBDTNM010000315.1:0-3680 GCA_039933735.1 bacterium
TAGAATCCGGGCATGTCCGAAACCGAGCGCCCTGCCTACCGTACGATTCGCGATTGGGCCGGCGATGAACGGCCGCGGGAGCGGTTGCTCGAACACGGCGCCGGGACGCTCAGCGACCCCGAGCTGATCGCGATCATCCTGCGATCTGGTTTGCCCGGAGAGAACGTCGTTGACATGGCGCGCGGACTGCTGGAGACGTTCGGTGGGATCGACGGTCTGCTGCGGGCCGGGCCCAAGGCGATTCAGCGGGCGAAGGGCCTCGGCCCGGCGAAGGCCGCGCAACTCTCGGCGGCAATCGAACTCGGTCGCCGTGCCCAGGGGCTGACGATGGACGAGCGCCACGACTTGAAGACGCCGGAGAAGGTGTTCGCGATGCTTGGGCCGAAGCTCATTGGCGCGCGGCGCGAAGATCTTTTCTGCCTGGCGCTCGACACCAAAGGGCGGCTCATCGGCGGCCTCAATCCCGTGATTTCGGGGACGGCCAACTCGCTTTCACTGCGTCCCGCCGAACTGTTCCGCGAAGCCGTCATCCTGGATGCGCCGTCGGTCGTGCTGGTCCACAACCATCCCTCGGGCGACCCGCGTCCGAGTCCGCAGGACATCGCGACGACGAAGGCCTTCGTCGCGGCCGGGAAGCTTCTCGACATCATCGTCGAAGACCATGTGGTGATCGGTACGAACACCTTCGTGAGCATGAAACGCGAAAAGATGGGGTTCTAGACCGGGACTTCGCCGGGCAGGGTCACGGTGCGCTTGAACGGGCGCGGGTGAGAGGTGACCCGCGTGACGACAACATCGGTGCCATCGCCGCCCTCGCAGGTGATCGCTAGCCGAGCCGACGGCAAGAGAAGGTGGTGCCCACTGGCAGCTGCCTCGCGGCGGTAAGGGGTGAGGGGCGTTCGCGAGAACTGCCTTGGCGACCGATTTCTGTTATCCTGTACACAACTCAGGGTAATCGAGGCCGGCTACGATGATAATCTTCTGGATACTTGGCGCGGTCTTGTGGACCGGGGCGATCTGGCTAATCGCTTCCCGTGTTGGCGTGCTTACTTTCGGCTCGCGCGCACCCTCTGCCGCGACCAAATCCACCGCGGAAGCAGCCGCATCGGAACCCGAGGCGGCCGCCAGCGGTTTCCTCGCCTACCCAGTCGACTACCTTTTTGGCGTGGTGGATGACTCCGGAGAGGCCAGGGCCGTGACGACCGAACTACACAGTGGCGGGATCGCCGACGAACTGGTCAGCACCTTCGCCGGTGAAGCGGGCGCCATTCGGATTGACGCGCAGGGCGAACATCACGGCATCTTCGGCCGCCTCGCCCGGATCGCCCAGGCCATGAGCATGGATGCGGATCACGCACAGGAATACGAGAACGCTGCACGCGCCGGAAAGACCGTGTTCGCAATTCACTCGTCCGATGCTGACCTTCGTGCAGGGGCGCGCAGCATCCTCAAGGCGCACGGCGGCCACTTCATCAACTACTACGCACGGCTCCACTTCGAGACGCTCGACCCGTAGTCTCCCTTCTCCCTTCTCGGTTCTCCCTCTACCCTTCCGCTCTACATGGGACCCCGAATTCTCATCCTCTGCCGCGGCTACCTCGGGAGCCACATGTCGGCCCCCGGCATCCGCGCGACGGCGCAGGCCCGCGTGCTCGCCGAATCGGTACCTGGCGCGAAGGTCACGCTCGCTGGTACGAACCTGGATTTCGAACAGCCGGCCGACGGCGTCTACACGGTCACTCGCTGGAGTGCCCGCAATATCCTCCAGCTGGTCTGGGGCCACGACATCATCATCAGTTCGATGTTGCCGCCGCACGTGGGGCCGTTCTTTCCGAAGAAGCGTTTCGTGGTTGACCTGTTTTCGCAGTATGCGATGGAGTGGATGGAAGTCGGCATCCAGCACTACGAAGGCGCCCACCGCCGTGCCTGGGTGGAGCGGACACGGACAGTCCTGGGGATGCAGCTGACGATGGCGGACTTTGTCCTCACCTGTAACGAACGCCAGCGCGACAGCTACGTGGGCATGATGACTTCGCTGGGGCTGATCTCGCCCCACGTCTATGACACCGACCCGACGCTGCGCCGCTACATCGATTCGGCCCCGCACGGCATTCGGGCCGAATTGCCGCAGCCGGGCACGCCGGTGCTTCGCGGTGTGCATCCGGGCTTCGGCGTGGATGACAAGGTCATCATCTGGAACGGCGGGATCATCCAGTGGTATGACCCGGCGACGCTGCTGGAGGCAATGCGAATCCTGGGACGCGACGACATCAAGCTGCTGTTCCTGGGCGCTTCGTATCCGGGCATCAAGGAACTCGGGAAAGGCGTCCGGTTCCAGGACGCGAAGGCGATTGCCGAGCGGAACGGGCAACTCAACCGGACAGTGTTCTTCGAAGAAGGGTGGGTCAGTCACGAGGAGGCGAAACGGTACGTGCAGGAAGCCGACATCTCGGTCTGCTGCTACTTCGATAACCTCGAGACGCGCTACAGCCACCGCACGCGGTTCGTCGACCTGATCTGGGCCGAATTGCCGTTCATCTGCACGCACGGCGACGTGCTCGCCCAGGAAGTGGAAGACAACGGCTGGGGCATCGTCGTCGCGGAGCAGGACCCGGCGGCGCTGGCGTCAGCAATCGGCAGGCTCATCGATGACGACGCCTTCCGCGCTAGTTGCCGGGCGAACCTGGCGGCCGCCCGAAGCTCGCTGCAGTGGTCCGAAACGATGCGGCCGCTGACACGCTATTGCGCGGACGAAACGCCAAGCGTCTCGACGAAGTGGGAGCGCATTCCGGGGCTGGCGTACCGAATCGGTGCGTACGTGGCCAGGCGGTTCGTGTTCAATGTCTACGACCGGGGATTGAAACGCCGGCACGAACGCGAAGAAGCGGCGGAGCGCAGGGCAGCCGCAGCTGCGCGGATGGCCGAGACCGAAGTTTCATGAGTCTCGATTTCTGTCGCGCTAGAATGACCCGATGACGCAGGTACGCACGCTTCTGCCAGCGAACCAATGGCCCCGTATGACGTACGAGGAGTACCTGGGGGCATCTGAAATCCCTGAGCATACGGAGTGGGTCGATGGGCTTGTTGTCGAAATGATGTCCGTGTCGCGGCGGCACGCGGAAATGCAGGTCTACCTTATCGAGCTACTGCAGGCTTACTTACGAAGGTTCCCCGTCGGCCGCGTTTACCTTGAGCCATTCCAGATGAAGCCTTCGTCAGACCTGCCGGGCCGCTCGCCGGACATCATGGTCGTTTTAGAGCGGACTTACGATCGGCTGAGAGACCAGTTCCTTGAAGGCCCCGCGGACCTCGTCATCGAAATAATCAGCCAGGGTTCTGAGGCGGTAGACCGCGGCGACAAGTTCTACGAATACGAAGCTGGCGGAGTCGCCGAATACTGGCTCATTGATCCGATCCGAGAGGTCGCGGACTTTTACGTCCTGGACGATCGAGGAGTCTTCCGAGCCTCTACTTCGGGCCGTTTCGAGAGCAGTGTGCTGCCGGGGCTGAGTATCGATGACGACTGGCTTTGGGAGCCAAAGCCAATGATCGAGGTTCTCGCGGTTCTTGGCCTCACCGGGGCATGACGAAGATTCTCGTCCTTTCTCGTTCCGTGATTGGGCCGCGGATGGCGTCGCCCGGGGTGCGCGCTTTTCAGATTGCCGGCGCCCTCTCCCGCG
>JBDTNM010000316.1:0-3674 GCA_039933735.1 bacterium
TCGCGCAGTTCCTTGATGACCTTGGCCCGGTCGGGAATGATCACGTAGTCGGGCTTGAACTCATCGTCCACGTCGACGCCCAGCTTGCTCTTGGGCAGATCGCGCACGTGTCCCATCGAGGCAATGACCTTGTAGCCGCTGCCGAGGTACTTGTTGATCGTTTTCGCTTTTGCAGGTGATTCGACGATCACCAGTGCTTTTGCCATAAATAATGTTGGTCCCTGTTTTTAACTTAGCACTAGCCCCGAAGGGCGCCCGCCTTCTTACTCTTGCTTACCGAGGCCGTCCAGCGCGCCGAGTCCACCCTCCGGCCGATCTGTTCACTGATCCAGCCAGCTCGAGGGCCGCCAATGCTGACAGCAGTCGGCTCACATCCCACCCGGTCAATCCAGCCAACGTATCGGCATCATAAGTCTCTCCGATAGCCATATGCCTCGATAACTCGTTCTCGGTCACTAAGTTATCAGGCGAAACCACGGCAACTTCGACGCTTTCCAGCCGGGATTTCATTCCCAACTCCGCCAGAACATCGCCCACCGACTCCACCAAACGGGCTCCATCTTTGATCATCGCGTGACCTCCTCGGTTCCTGCCCGACAGCACATTTCCCGGCACCACCAGCACGTCCCGGCCCTGTTCCATGGCCATCTTCGCGGTGATAAGCGACCCGCTTCGCTCGCCGGCTTCGATCACGATCACCGCCCGAGACAGCCCGGAAATGATCCGGTTGCGCAGCGGAAAGTGGTGCGACAGCGGCGGCGTGCCCGGCGGAAACTCGGAAATCACGCCGCCAGAGGCCGCCACCCTCGTCGCTAAATCCCTGTGTTCACTGGGATAGACGATGTCGGGTCCGCAACCCAATACCGCAGTGGTGAGGCCCGCCGCGGCCAGTGCCCCTTCGTGCGAGGCGCCATCGACGCCGCGCGCCAGGCCGCTGACAACATGGAGGCCGACAACGGCGAGACCTTGGCCGAGGTGGCGGCCCATCTCAAGTCCGGCCGGCGTGGCCTGGCGGGAGCCCACCACCGCCACGGCCGGCCGGTCGAAAAGCGGAACTCTGCCCCTCACCCATAAGACGCTTGGAGGGTCCACGATCTCCCGAAGCCACGGCGGATACCGCTCATCCGTCAGGGCGATCGCAGTGAGTCCCATCCGCTCCGCATCTTCGAGCGCTTGCGCGGCGCGGGCCCGGGCCGCTGGGACGACGTCGGGCGCACCGGGGGCGATTTGCTCGGCGACGGCTTCGAGATTGAGCAATTCTTTGAACAGCCGCGCCGGCTCGGTGTCGCCGGGTGGTCGAAACATCTGAGCGGCCACCGCGTCCGTAGGATCCATTGGAGCGGACACATTGCACTCGCCATGCCACAGGTGATGACTGTGAACAGCCCCTGGGTGTGGCAATTACTGCAAAGTTGGTACGGCAACAACTTTGCAGATTTCGACATTGAAGATCGGACTTTGCTCGATTACCCGGTTGGCAAATTGCACATTACCGCCCCGTAGTACAGCGTTATAGTGAGGCCAAATGAGAGCACGCACGTTCCCCTTAGTGCTCCTCGCGTTGTTCGTGGTGGCGGTGCCGTTGTCGGCCGACCGTCGATCCGATGCGAAGGAGCAGGTCGAGTTCGGCATTTCGGTGGCGAACAAAGGCCTGTGGACTGAAGCAACATCGCGCTGGGAAAAGGCCGTGGAAATCGACCCGACCTACGCCGCAGCGTGGAACAACCTGGGTATTGCGTACGAACAAGGCGGCAAGTTCGAAGAGGCCAACAAGTCTTACAACAAGGCCATCCAGCTTGACCCGAACAACCAGCTCATCCGTCAGAACTACGATCTGTTCAGGGAGATTTATGACCGTACGAAGCGCCGTCGCGATCGCTAGCCTCACGCTCGCCTTGGCCGTTTCGGCGGCTTGTGTCAGCTTCTACGAGATCGGCATCGAGACGCCGATCCAGGCCAAGCTCGACACCTCACCCTTCCAGCGCGTGCTCGTGCTCGGATTCGTTGCCGGCGGCACGAAGGACGTCGACGTCAACAGCGAAACCGTGCGCTTGCTCCGCAGCCAGCTGCGCACGAAGTCCAATCTCAAGGTCATCGACAGCGACGTCGTGTCGCTCGTCGACGTCGTCGACAAGCTGAAATCGAATGTCGGCACGGCGGCGACGGCCTCGCCGGCATCCACGAGCAATGCGACCGGCGGGTCCAAGGATGACGCGAAATCGGAAAAGGATCTCGAGTCGTACGACTCGATTTTCGCGGACGTCGCCTACTGGAAGAAGCTCGGCGAGGAATACCAGGCGCCGCTGATCGTGACCGGATCCATCTACTTTGCCGACATCAACAAGAGCGGCATCGTCGAGCGCCCGCAGGAGGTGTACGACCAGCTGGGCCGTCGCACGGTCGTGTCGGTGCGCCAGTGGATGGACCGCAAGGGCTTTGCGATCGCCCCGAAATTCATCTTCATTGATGGCCGGACGGGCACCCAGCTCTACACGGACTCCTACCGGGAAGAGACCCTCTACCAGTCGACCCAGAACACCCCGGCCCTGTCCTCGTATTTCGAGCTCATGGACCGGCTGGTACCGGGGTTCCTGAACACCCTCAGCTCCCAGAAGATCAAGAGCACGAGGGTGCTCCTCAAGTAGGCGCGGACCTTCAGGTCCGCTGCAGGAGCGAGCTTCTAGGCCCGCGCGCTCTTGGTACCAAGCCAGTACTCTGATAGCCTTGATGGTTCTGGCCCTCCTCCGGAGACCTCTCCGTGGAGTTGGCCGGGCCATTAAGGGAGTTTGCAGATGTTTGCCATTGTTAAGGCCGGGGGCCGGCAAGAAAAAGTTGTCGAAGGCACCGTGGTCGTTGTCGACCGTATCGAAGCCGAAGCAGGCGATGCCTACACGTTCGATCAGGTGTTGCTCATTGAAGGTGCGGACGGCGCGGTGATGACCGGCGCCCCGTTTCTCAAAGGCGCCACCGTTACGGGCGTGATCGAAAAGCAGACGCAGGCCAAGAAGATTCGCGTCTTCAAGACCAAGCGTCGTAAGGGCTTCAAGAAAACGCAGGGTCACCGCACGCAGCAGACCCGCATCAAAGTCACCGCGATCAACGCGTAAAAGATAGAGAGATTCCGAAATGGCTCATAAAAAAGGACAGGGCGCATCACGAAACGGCCGCGACTCACAGTCGCAGCGTCTCGGCACCAAGGCGCATGACGGCAACCCGGTCACCGGCGGCACGATCATCGTGCGTCAGCGCGGTCGTCGCTTCGAACCGGGCCTGAACGCCGGCATCGGCAAGGACCACACGATCTTCGCGAAGGTCGACGGCGTCGTGAAGTTCTCGTCGCACGGCGCGCACGGCCGCAAGATCAGCATCATCCCCGCCGTCAAAGGCTAACAGGCAAGAAAGTCACCCTGATTCACCGTGAATCTCGGTGATTCACAGTGAATCTCGGTGAATCCATATGTTCGTTGATGAAGCAGACGTGAAAGTGTTCGCCGGAGACGGCGGCAACGGTTGCGTCAGCTTTCGCCGTGAAAAGTGGGTGCCGCGCGGCGGCCCCAATGGCGGCAATGGCGGACACGGCGGTTCGATCTATCTCCGCGCAAGCGATCACCACAACACGCTCGTCGCCTTCCGGTTCAATCCCGAGTTCAAAGCCGAACGCGGCGAACACGGCA
>JBDTNM010000317.1:0-3667 GCA_039933735.1 bacterium
CCGCGCGACGGCGAAAGCCACCCGAAGCACCCCGATTCGCGCGATATCCGCATCTGCCAGGTGCGGGGCCTGATCGACCTCGCCTCAAAGTACCCGTTCGAAGCTCGCTACCGGATGGTCATCATCGACCCGGCCGATCGGCTCTATCGCGAGGGAGCGGCGGCCCACACGATCCTGAAAACGCTCGAAGAGCCGCCCGGCCATACGGTCTTCTGCCTGATCACGGCAGCGCCGGACGGACTGCTGGAAACGATCAGATCGCGCTGCCGGCGGATCGACGTGCATCCGGTGGCGCGCACCGAGATCGAGGCGGCGCTGGTGGCGCGGGGAATCGAACCGGCGCTGGCCGCGCGTTGCGCCGAAGCCAGCCGGGGGAAGCCCGGGAGAGCCATCCAGTTCGCCGCCCAACCGGACCTGATGGGCGACCGCGGCCGGATGCTCGAACGGTGTGCCCGCGTTGCCAGCGAAAGCACGGGCGAGCGTTTCCGCTACGCGAACGACCTCGCCGAACGCTGGCGAAAAGAACGCGCGCCCGTCTTGAACGAGATCGATGTCTGGGAAGCGTTCTGGGAAGAACGCCTGCGCGATGGAGCTTCGGAGGGCGCCTCGGCGGATGACCTTCGGGGCGCGCTCGAAGCGCTGCGCGCGATTACGCAGGTGCGCGAAGACCTGCAGGTCAACGTCATCCCGCGGACCGCCTTCGAACTTATGCTCCTCACGTTTCCGCGCGTTACACTCTCCATAAGCCGAGAGGAAGAACCCGCGGCATATGCCTGAAGAATTGCCTCGCGTCACTGGCGTACGCTTTCGAAACGCCGGAAAAATCTTCTATTTCCACACCGCCGGTATGCGACTCGAGACCGGCGAATACGTCGTTGTCGAAACGATCCGTGGTCCCGAAATCGCGAAGGTCGTGATCGCGCCAGACCAGGTGGTGGTCAACGAACTGGGCCGAGAGGAACTTAAGCCGATCCTTCGCATCGCTAACGAAAGCGACCTGCGCAAGGCGGATGCCCTGAAGAAAGAAGCGGAGGAACTGCTCCCCGAGGCCCGCCGCCTCGGCGAGGAGCTGAGGTTTCCCGCCCACATCGACGGAGCCGAATTCACCCTCGACGGACGACGACTGACGTTCTCGTTCACAAGCGACGAGCGGCTGGACTACCGGGACTTCATCAAGCGCGCGGGCGACCGCTTCCATGCGCGGGTCGACATGCGCCAGATGGGCGCCCGGGACCGTGCCAAGCTTGCGGGCGGCTACGGTATTTGTGGCCGCGAGCTGTGCTGTTCGAGCTGGCTGACGACGTTCCCGAGCATCTCCATTCGCATGGCTAAAGAGCAGGAGCTGCCGCTCAATCCCCAGAAGATCAGTGGCCTTTGCGGCCGCCTGCTCTGCTGCCTCAGTTACGAAGAAGAAGGCTACAAGGAGATGCGCAAGTCGCTGCCGAAGATCGGCCAGCGCTGCAGCACTCCGACTGGCGAAGGCAAAGTCATCAACATCAACATCCTTCGGCGGACGATTACGCTCTGGTCGGACGGGCAGCGGATCGACGTGCCAGACCGTGACCTTGGGACCGTGGTGCGCTGGGACGTGACGAGCAAGATCGGCGATCCTCCCCCGAGCATTAGCCGCGCTGACGCGATCGCGCAGGGGCTGATCGAAGCGACCGAAGACGACCTTGTCGCGGCGGCGCGGCTGGAATCCGGGCCGGACTGGCTCGACGAACGCCCGATCCTCGACCCCGGACCGGGGCGTGGGCGGCTACCCGGCGGAGGGCCGCGCAAGAACATGCCCGCTCGCCCGCCGCGACAGGAACCCGGACAACAGCAGGGACAACGACCGCAAGGACGCCAGGACCGATCGCAGCAGAATGGCGGGCGCCGTCAAGGCGGCCCGGAATCGGGCGCAACCCAACCGCAGCAGCAGCGGGAGCAGCCGCCACAGCGCGAACAGCGTCCCCGACCGGACCGCGGCCCGCGGCCCCAGGGCCAACAAGGCCCCGGACCGCAGCGCACAGAACCACAGAATCTCGGACAGGGACGGGTCTTCCGGCGCGGCGGAGATGCGCCCGCCGACGGTGCGCCTGGACAAGCGCGCGAGCCGCGCCCGCCGCGAGAACCACGAGAGCCTCGGCCGGCGAACCAGGACCAATCGGATGGCTCGCCTCCACCAAAATTGACCGGCAACGCCGATGGTCAGCGGGCCGCACGCAGGCGCAATCGAAGGAACCGCAACGGTGGCGGCAACAGCGGCGGCGGAGCACCACCGCCAGCCAGCGACTAAGGCGCTACGGGGCTTTCAGGCACTCCGAGCTTTCCGGAGCGAAGTGCTTCACTCGGAATGATTCAAGGGCCTCGTCGTATTCGACCTGGACTTCGCTCAGGTGCGTCTCCACGAGCCACTTACCCTTGCCTTCGTAGTAGAGATGAACGGGCACCGGCCAGTGCTGACCGGTAGGCCCAAGAGCGACACATTCGGCGAACGTGCGGCCCGATGGCAGCGTCACGTTCGCAGCCATCCCCAACACCTGGACATCGGTAAGCTTCGGCAGATCAGTGATCGGCCCGGTCCCGATACTCTCGGTCGGGGTCGCAGGTGCGGGTTGCGAAACGGGCCGAGCGGCGAGTTGCCCGGGGGCGGTGGCGGCGGCTGTTGCAGACGGAGAAGGTTCGGAAGTGCCGGGCGACTCGGTGGAGGACGGCGCGGGAAGCGTTGGGCCAGTCGTTAGCGCGGAGCCTGGCGTGAGGGACGGTGCGGACTCGGTAGGCGATGTGATCGGGATGTATGGCGCGCCACTGGATTCGATTGCACCGCTGCCATCGCCACGCGCGGCGAACACCAGCCCCGCAACCATCACCGAGCTTCCGGCGGCGACCGCAGCCCCGCGCAACCCGAGCAAAAGCACTCGCCCCATGCAAAAAGCCTACACCGGCGGGCTGGTCAGCTTCGGTTCAGAGGGGGTGGCGCGCTAGCCGAGCACACGAGAGATCGCTTCGTCGAGTCGAACAGGGTGGACGCCGCGGTCTATGAGATACAAGCGGATGATGCCCAGGGGAAGCGAGACTGCCGCGCCGAGGTCAACGAAAACTGCCGATGGCCCGTTCAGGCGGTTGCGATCGGAGTTGTAAAACCAGAAGTCATTGTCGCGGTCCTGGTAGAAGCCGAGGGCGGCGAGGATGTCGCGAAGTTGGCCGCGCGAAACGCTATCGGGTTGCGGCACCGAGCGACACGGGAAGCGTGACCGTACGAGTCTCTCGCTCGGCGCCAGTCATTGCATGCAGCTTCACTCCCGCCTCCTTCAGGTAATTGACGTCCTCGCCCGCGGGCATCGCCTGAAGATACTTACCCAACTCATCCACGGCGTTATCGATCCGCTCGCGAAGTTCGGATTCGCTCGCCGCTGCCAAAATCATCGGCAGGTCGCGGCAAAGGGCGACGAACGTCCCATCTTCCGAGGGCCCAGTGATGTCGAATCGCAAGTCGAAGCCGCGTGTTGGCATGACGTCTCCCGATTAGTTCCCGCGCGAGGGAATGAGATCAGTGTACCGGCGCAGGAATGCCTTCGCTAGAAGCCGTTCGTGCCGTCGGTGAAGCGCAGCGCATCGAGCCAGATTCCCTGCGACGCAATCTCCCAGTGGAGGTGGGCGCCGGTGGAGAGCCCCGTATTGC
>JBDTNM010000318.1:0-3659 GCA_039933735.1 bacterium
CCCGCCCTCGCGAAGCGCATGATGCAGTACTTCTCCCAGATGCGGCCGAAGGCAACCGACACCATCTTCCCCGAACTGACCGAGCGCGAACGCGAAGTGCTCCTGCTGATCTCGCAGGGCAAGAACAACACCGAAATTGCCGACCAGCTCGTCATCAGCCCGAAAACCGTGCGCAACCACATCACCAGCGTGTTCGACAAACTCCAGGTGGCGGACCGCTCACAGGCGATCCTCCGTGCCCGCGACGCCGGATTGCGGTAGCCCGGCCGATCGCCGAGCGGCCGATGCTAGAATCCGCCCACTTCCGAACGACGATCCCGAGGAGCCACAGATGGAATTCCGCGACACCCCCGACCAGGCCCAGTTCCGCCGCGATGTGCGCGCCTTCATCCGCGAGCAGTGCCCGCCCGAACTGCGCGGGACCAACATGATGGACGGCGTCTCGGACGACCTCCGCGCCGCCTACAACGGCTGGCGCAAAGCCCTCGGTGGCAAGGGCTGGATCGCCGCCGGCTGGCCGAAAGAGTACGGCGGCGCCGGGCTCACCCCGCTCGAACAGTTCGTCTTCAACCAGGAACTCGCCGAGGCCGGTGCACCCTCGGTTGGCGGCCTTGGCGTCATGATGCTCGGCCCGACCCTGATCGTTCACGGCAACGAGGAGCAGAAGAAGCAGCACCTCTCCGGCATCCTTTCGGGCGAAGTGAACTGGTGCCAGGGCTACAGCGAGCCCGGCTCCGGCTCGGACCTGGCCAGCCTCCAGACCCGCGCGGTCAAAGACGGCGACGACTGGGTGATCAACGGCCAGAAGATCTGGACCAGCGGCGCCCACCAGGCCGACTGGTGCTTCCTCCTCGCCCGCAGTGATCCGGAAGCGCCGAAGCACCGCGGCATCACCTACTTCCTCATCGATATGAAGACGCCCGGCATCACCGTCCGGCCGCTGATCAATATGGAAGGCAGCCACGGATTCAACGAAGTCTTCTTCGAAGATGTGCGCGTGCCGGCCACGAACGTGGTCGGCGAAGTCAACCGGGGCTGGTATATCGGCACCACCACGCTGGACTTCGAACGCTCGTCCATCGGCGCGAGCGTGAACCAGCGCCAGACGATCGAACGCAACGTCCAGTGGATGCGACAGAACGCATCGCGCATGCCTTCGGCCTCGTTCGAAAGCGTCCGCACCGCCTGGGCCGGCCGCACCGTCGAGACCCAGGTGCTGACCATGCTTTCGTACCGCATCATCTCCATGCAGGCAGCCGGCCAGGTCCCGAACTCCGAGGCCTCCATCGCCAAACTCTTCAACAGCGAACTGAGCCAGCGCATCGCCTCGACCTCGATGGCGATGCTCGGCATGGCCGGCCAGCTGCGCACCGCCGACGCGCCATTCTCGGGCGAAATCCCTGCTGACTACCTCTTCAACGTCGCCATGACCATCGCCGGCGGCACCAGCGAAATCCAGCGCGGCATCATCGCGACGCGCGGCCTGGGACTGCCTCGGGGGTAGCGCGGTCACTCTGCTTCGTTCTCCCCTTCTCCCAGACTTGGGAGAAGGGGCCGGGGGATGAGTGCAGCATCATCGCCAAACGGGGTCTAGGGCTCCCTCGGGCTACGGCCAAACCGCGCGGCAAATCCGTGGCCCGACCGTAAAGGGAGGGGGCCAACTCCGTCCCACCCCACTCCAACAGAACCGCGCACGCAGTAAGCGGATCCCAGGCTCCGTCTCCCAATTACGCCCCAACGTCGACACCCAACGTGGCCCGACTGTAAGGAAGGGGCGTGAACCGCGAACCGCCTCGCTCCTAACGAATGTTTGCCACGGAGTTTCAGCACTGCTGGAGTTAGCCGCAGTTCCCAAACCCTACCCTCATCCCCTACCCTTATCCCACAACCGCGAGAGGTCTCCGTTGACGCGATAACACCGGCGAAACGCAATCACGAAACTCCTCGGCGCCTTCTGCTGCGCGCCGTTTCGTGTGCCGGTGCTGTTTTCCCTCTCGCTCCCCCACCGCCTGCGTTCTCGTCCCCAAGCTGATCCGCCCCGAGCGAGAGCATGTCCCGAAGAGAGAACCAGGCATGTTGTCCGTTGCTTCCCTTGGCCGCGAGCTTGGCGGCCGCACAGTCCTTAAAGACGTCTCTTTCAACCTCGAACGCGGCGAACTACTGGGCGTCGTCGGCCCAAACGGCGCCGGCAAGACCACGCTCCTGCGCGTCCTTGCCGGTCTCGATAAGCCCGATTCCGGAAGGTTGACGCTCGCTCCCCGGGCGACCCTCGGCTACCTCGCCCAGGGCTTCGCCGGGCGCGAATCCGAAACCGCGGCCGCGGCCTTCCCGCGCGCCTTCGCCAGCGAAGACGCCGGCCGCGAACTCGAACGCATGGCGACCGCCATCTCCTCCGAATCCGACCCCGCACGCGCCGACGCACTGTCGGCCGAATACGACTCGCTTCTGCACCGGCTCTCGGCCGGCGCGGAATTCGATCTCGGCGCGGCTCGCGCGGCGCTTGTCCTCGAACACATCAGGCCCGGCGCGCTCCTTGGCCAGCTCTCCGGCGGCGAACTGACGCGTCTCGGCCTGCTCGACCTCGTCGCCGCCGCACCTGACCTCATGCTGCTCGATGAACCGACCAACAACCTCGATGTCGCCGGCCTCGCCTGGCTCGAAAACGCACTGCGCGGCTTCCGTGGCGCAGTCGTCGCGGTCTCGCACGACCGCGTATTCCTCGATTCCTGCGCGAAGCAGATTCTCGAGCTTCGTCCCCGCGGCGGCGGCAGCGAAGTCTTCGCGGGCAACTACTCCGCCCTGCTCGCGGAGAAGGAACGCCGTCTCGCCGAACAACACACCGCCTACGAACGCCAGCAGCGTGAGGAAGCCCAACTCAAGCAGGCCATCCACAAGATCGAGACGCGCGCCAAGGGCATCGAAAACAGCACGATCGATTTCGCCAAGCGCAAGAAGGCGCTCAAGATCGCCCGCCGCGCCGTCACCCTGAAGGCCCGCATCGAACGCGAACTCGACTCCGTGAACCACATCGACCGCCCCGAGAACAAGCCCCGTGGCTTCGCCGGTGGCCTCGAATTCGCGACCACGGCGGGAGGCGCTACGCGGCTCGTCTCGGTGACCAATGCCGCCCTCGATATCGGTGGGCGACGCCTGTTCCAGGGCCTCGACTTCTCGGTGAACAAGGGTGAATGCGTGGTCATCGCGGGGCCAAACGGTCGCGGCAAAACCACGCTGATCCGCGCGCTCCTCGGGCAGCACCCCGTGGCCGAAGGCGAAGTCTCGCTCAGCCCCTCAGCCGCGGTCGGTTACCTGGCCCAGCAGGACGACCCCGCGGTCGTCGCCGCCGATGCCCGCCTCACACCAGTGGACCTCCTCCGCCGCACCGCCCCCATGACCGAGGCAGAAGCCACCAACTTCCTGCACCGCTTCCTCCTTGGCCATGACCAGGTGCGCACGCCGGTGGCCAGCCTCAGCTACGGCGAACGCCGCCGCCTCAGCCTCGCTCTCATCGTCCGCGGAGGCGCCAACCTCCTCATCCTCGATGAGCCCACCAACCACCTCGACCTCGAAAGCCGCGAAGCCTTCGAAATCGCGCTCGAAGGCTACGACGGCGCCATCCTCGCCGTCAGCCATGACCGCCGGTTTACGGAACGCTTCGC
>JBDTNM010000319.1:0-3650 GCA_039933735.1 bacterium
TGGCGGGCAATTTCGACTGCCGACGGAAGCCGAACGGGAATTCGCCGCGCTTGGCGGACTCACAGGCGGCGATTGGCCGTGGAAACCGGCGAACGACGCCTTCGTGGCCCGTGTGAATGCTCTCGACGGACCCCATGTGCCAGGCTCGGAATGCGCCAACGGCTATGGGCTTCGCTGCATGGCCGAGAACGTCCACGAATGGTGTCTCGACTTCTACGACGCCGCGTTCTACGCGGTCTCGCCAACCGAGAACCCACTCAACTCGGCCAAAGCCAAGCGCCGGTCGAGCCGTGGTGGCAGTTGGCGGCACCGGGAAAAGACAACACGCATCAACGCGCGCTCCAGCCTGGATCCAACGTTCCGTTATAGCGACTTCGGATTCCGGGTCTACCGGGATGCCTAGTTACCGGGTCGCGGCAACTGGGGTGTGATAGTGCCTACGGGGAAGTTCGGGTTGCCTGTCGGACTTGGCGTCGGCGTGCCCGATGGCACGGGGCCGCCGGATTTCTTGACATTGATGACAACGGACGACTTAAGGCCCTTCCCATCGTCCGTGCTCAGGCGAACCGTGTAGACGGTGTTGTCTTTCAAGTCCTTCGGCTCAATCGTTCCGAGCGGTCCTTCGGCCACGTTCGCCGTCCCGGTCCCGAGCGTCTTCCACTCCGTTGGGCTCGCCGATTCGCCTATTTCAAGCTTCCAGTTCTTGAGCTTCGGCACGTTCACCGAGCCCGTCACCTGGAACGTGGTACTGAGCGTGCGCCCGTTCTGAAGATTGCTGATGACGAGCGCCGCCGATCCGTTGCTTTTTTCCGTCGGAGCAATCGGTATTCCACGCTCCTTCGCCAATTCCACGGCCGAGTTCGGTTCGAATGTCGGGAGCTTGACGAACTTCTTCGTCTCTTTGAATTGGGCCGGTGTGTCGGCGGTTGCGAGGAATCCGTTGCGAGTGTCGATTTCTCGCTCTTCACATTGCGACGCGTAGGTCACGTCTGTCCGCACCCACGAGGTCACCGTCTGGTCGCAGTACTTCGGCTCCCCGAGCGTCCGGTCGGTCGCCGGAGTCTCGAACGAGCGCTGGGCGACGTTCGGCGGCTGAAGATCACTGAAACCCTGGGCGATGTCAGTCACTCCACGCGCTTTCAGGGCACTGTGATACTCGCCCATCCAGGATTTCCAGAGATGGACAGTCGCATTCGCCGAGGCGAATGCGCGGTCATTCACGAGTTCGTTGTTCGCGTTCCCTACCCAGACCGCCGTGGCTGCGTGGCGAGTGTAGCCGGTCATCCACGTTTCGAGCGTGTCGCTGGCTCGCAGTGGCCCTTGTTGTGTGCCGGTTTTCACAGCAGACGGAATCTTCACGCCGTCGGAGTAGAAGTCCAGGCCGAGATCAGTGTTCGAGCCGCCGCAGCCCCAGATGATGAAGCGGGCCGTGCAGTCCGACATGATGCTATGAAGCAGCCAGACCGACCCTGCGTTGACTACCTGCTTGGTTTGGGGCTCGGGCTCCTTGTAGACGACGCCGCCATCTTTGTCGCGCACTTCGAGGACAACAATGGGGTCAAGTTCGCGGGTGCCGTTGATACGGAGGTTGCCTCGCTGGAACTCAAGCGCTTGCTTCACGGCGAGGTCGTAGTCGGCGCCGACATCAACAGCCTCGCTCTTGAGCGTCTTGATCTCGACGTACTCCGCAAGCGAGGGCGTCCCCACCATCTTCCCCATATTCGCGATGGTCGAGTCCATGAAGGCCATGTCGACCGCGCGAATGTTGGCGCCGCCAGTGGCGATCGAGGCTCCGTAGGTCACGGCCTTGTGGTTGCCGAACGTTGGGTCAAAGCCCTGCGCGAGCGTTGTGATACCGAGCTTTTGCGCCATCGATATCACGTTGTCGATGCCGCCGTCGGCGGCTGCCCGGAATGCGCCGACGTTCTGCGAGCCGCCGAGCGCCGCGCGCGCTGAGATGAGCCCTTCGGACGAGCCGCCCTGCCGCGGATTGGTGATCTCTACTCCCGCGATGCTCAAAGGGCTCGTGTCCCAGAACGCGCTCATCGGCGCCTTGTTCTGTGAATCGAAGTAGTTGAGGTAGACGGCCGGCTTGAACGACGAGCCGGGCTGGTTGATTTCGCTTAATTGGTCGATGTCGCCGGCTACTCGCCGGTCGGATCTGTACGTTGGGTCGATATTCGGCGAGTACACGATGATTTGGCCGGTGGTTGGCTCGATCGTTATCACTGCCGCGTTGTGGCATTCGCAACCTGCGGCGAGGCCGGCCTGGATCCAGTTCTGCGATTCGAGCCGCGCCTGTTCCGTCAGGGAGTAGTCGAGGGTCGTCGTCACTTTGTAACCCGCGGAATGAACCCAGGTTTCGCAGTCGATGTCTTTCGCCTTGGGCAACAACCCGGCTTTGCACATACGGACCAGTCGCGGCTCCACCTGGTTATCAACCCAGGATTCGGCCTTCAATGGGTTCGAGGCGGCATAGACGTGGACCTCTTCGGCCTTCGCAGCCGCGACGTCTTCGGCGGTAGCCCGGCCGTGGATAACCATCAGATCGAGTACGGCCTCCTGGCGAACCTTCGCATCGCCAGCAACCGTTGTTCTGCCCAGTTCATCCAGGACGCAGGTCCCGTCGTCGTTCTTGATGCAGTTGTAGCGTGGGTGGAATTTCGTCGGGAACTGTGGAACGCCTGCGAGCAACGACGCCTCAGCAAGCGTCAGGTCGGAGGCCTTCTTGTGGAAATAGCCTTCGGACGCGGCCTGGATGCCTACGTAGCGGTCGGCGTAAGAGATCTGGTTGAGATACCAGGTGAGGATCTCTTCCTTCGTGTAGTCGTGCGTTAGCTCCACCGCGTAGACGATTTCGCGGAGCTTTCGGTCGAGCGTGCGGTCGGCCGTCACGCACCGCGTCGGGTCGTCGGCGGTATTAATGTTCGGGCAGATGTAGACGTTCTTAATCAGCTGCTGCGTGATCGAAGAACCGCCGGTGCCGCCGCCAAACTCGTTTAGCACATAGTTCTCGTAGGCAGCGCGCGCGAGTCCGGTGAAGTTGATTCCCGGGTTATCCCAGAACGAGTTGTCTTCGGTGGAAACTGTGGCCGCTACCAGGAAGGGCGAAATCTCGGAAAGGGGCACCGGCTCCAGCAGTTGGGCATCGGGGTTCGTCAGCCGCCCTAGCAGCACAGCGTTTTCGCCATCTGGCCCGTTTCGGTCGTAGATCTCGGTCAGGCCCACGTTCCGCTGCTGCAGCTTCTGCTCGATCGGCACGTAGTCGTGGGCGTAGGAGTTGTAGACCGTGAACAACGCCCCAAGTCCGGCCGCGGCGCAAATCGAACCGAGGCCGAGCAGGCCGACAAGGGCTATCAGGATTGGGCGCGAGTTATGGCTGCGCCTCGCGCGGCGTGCCTGCAAACGCCTTCGAGTAATCAGCGAACTCAATTCGCGGATCCTCCGAAACTCAAAATCCCAAATGCAACATCTGAAATCACTGCCGTCACCCTACCAAACCCCCGTCCCCTGAAAAACCATCTTTGTTAAGCGCGCGATCGGTCGCCTTTCGCTTTCCCCTTTCCTCTTTTCTCTTACGCTTGCCTCATGGCGCTCACGTCCGAAGAAGTCCTCCACATCGCCCGGCTGGCACGCATTGCCGTGACCGA
>JBDTNM010000320.1:0-3633 GCA_039933735.1 bacterium
AGACGTTAGTCCGTGACGACGAGGGCGCGCTGGAATATGCCGTCCGGGCCGAAATACACGACCAGCCAAACGCTGTCGATTGCGAATGGTCCGTGTTCGGGGCCCATGTTGTAGGCGAGCGCGCCGAAGTAGGAGTAACCACAATCGCAACCGGGACCAAGCACCGCTTCGACGTCGGCGACGGTTTTTCCTTCGAGAGTGCCGTCTGTCAAAAGGTCCTCATGCATTCGCCAGCGAATTTCCTGACCGGGTGAGTCGCGCCAGAGACTGGCATCAAAGTCGACCTGGGATGGGGGACGCGAATCCCAAAACATCGCCGCAAGAAGTACGCCCGGATAAATGACGAGCCACGCCAGGACGATTCCTGCGAACAAGCCGCATCCGATGACGCAGGTCTTCCAACGACCGGGGTTGGGCGCCTGAGGGTTGGCAGGGTCGTGCCAATGGTCGCTCATGACAGTTCTACTTTCGACAGTCCAGACGAAGGGCGTAACCAAATGTTCCCGGACTTATGTTGTCGGCGCCATTTTCCGTGACTTTCGGCTGTGCCACGATTCGCCGGGAGCCACGACGTTGCGATTATTGATCCTCGGCACGAGCAGTACTTCGGGGCAGGGCTTGCCCGACACGTCGAAAGCGTGGCCCTGGCTCGCCGAGGCTGAGTTGCCGGCGATGCTTGGCGAGCCAGTGGAGCTGGAACACATCCGGCTGTTTCCGATCGGGCCGAAAGCTGTCCCGATGGCGAAGGCGGCGATCGAGCGCGCGAACGCTGACGTCATCGTGTTCTCGTTCGGAGCATATCCGTGCGCAGTGGCGACCGTTTCCGCCAAGCTCGGCAAGCGTTTTGGCCCGAAGGCGCAGCGCTGGTTCCGGACGGCGGAGACGAAGTTCGACGAGCGAACCGGAAGCACAACATTGAAACCGCGCCGGATGAATAACTGGGTGCGGGCGTTTGGGCGAAAGGTCATCGGTATTGCTCCGCTGGCGTCCTTCGAAGAGGTCACGGGCATCCAGAAGGAGATCGTGCAGGCGCTTTCGCAGCTGGAGCACACCGTGGTCGCCGTTTATTGCGAGCCGTTCATCACGAGGGGAGCATCATGGGGTAGCCCGGGCGCAAACGACGTGCTGGAGCGGGACCGAGAGCTCATCAGCGGGCTCGCGCGGCGACACCACTTCTTGATCGCCGATTGCCGCCCCGAATATTTCGCGGCCCCCAACATCGACGACCTTTTCCTGAAAGACGCTTTGCATAAGAGCGAGGCGGGGCACCGATTGCAGGCGGATGCGTTCTATCGATGCCTTGCGGCGGCGGACTCACCCTACGCAAAGACGATGGCGCGGGCGCTCCAATCGGCGACGAGCGAAAGCGCGGCTGGTTAGCGGCCGGTCGGTGCGCTGGCAACGGAGCGGTGGTGGGCCGTGACGTTCGTTGCGCTTGGGACGGCCCACACCAAGTCATCATGGTGATTTGGGCTCACGCCGACAAGGTTCGGCCCCAGGCCACTGAAGAAGAAGTGATGGAGTTGGCGCTTGAGATCGAACGGGAAGTCAACGAGGAACACTTTTCGAAGATGAAGCCTGGTGAGCGATGAACGCCTGGTCATCGTCGATACGAATGTCTTCTTCAGTGGCTTGAGCGTCCGCCCGGGCAATCCCGCGGCCGTCCTCCGCATGGTGAAGTGGCCTCAGATGTCGGTCAGCCTGGATTTGCTCGCCGAGTACCGACGTGTCCTCTACAGCGAGCGCGCAATTCGATACCTGGAACTCGCCACCCATGAGTGGGATGCGGTTATCGAGGCGATTGAGCGGCAAGCCGTTCTCGAGGCGCCAATGAGTGGGCCGAATTGTCCCGACCCAATGGACCAGCATCTCTGGGATCTGTTGGCGACAGTTGAAGCCTCGGACCTCGTAACCGGGGAGCGAAAACTGCTCGCGAGCCATCACTTCCCGGGCCGTATCTTTCGCCGCGACAGTTCGTGGAGATGCAGGTGTGAGGTCCCGTGAGGTGGGCGTTAAGCGCCTGGCTTCGCGGAATCAGGGATCGTGACGCCGGACTTTTTAAGGCGTTCCTTGTTCTTTTCGAGGAAGTCTGCCCACCAGGCAGGGAACGTGGATTGGAGTTGTTCGCCCGTTTTGCGGAGGCCGAGGAGGCGATCGAGTTCGACGTTCACAGCGGCGCGGAGTTCATCGAGGGTGCCGTTGTTCTTGTAGACGAAGTCCGCGCCCGGGGCGCGAATTTCGAGTGGAATCATGGAGGCGAGGCGCTGGTTGGCTTCGGCTTCGGACATGGAGCGGGTTTCGATGAGGCGGGTGCGGGCGATGTCATCGTCGACGCCGATAAGCCATGTCTGGTCGCACCAACGGGCGTATCCGGGCTCCATGAGGTTCACGGCCTCCATGACGCAGATGTCGCCGGCCGGCAGGTTGGCTCGCCACTTGTCGATTTCGCCCTTGATGGCTTCCGTGATTGAGCCCATGGCGGTCGTGAGCTTGTTCATCTCGGCGGGCTTCCCGAAGACCTTTGCGCCGAGAATCTTGCGGTCGACGTAGCCATCGGGGCCGACGACTTCCTCGCCGAAGGCAGCGACTACGCGGTCGAAGCCCGGGGTGCCGGGGTCGTAGAGGCGGTGGACGAGTTTGTCGGCGTCGCAATGGTGGGCGCCGCGCTCGACGAGCAGTTGGCCGACGGTGGATTTACCGGCGGCGATGGTGCCGGCTAGCCCGATGATGAGGGGTCCTGTGCCCGGTCCGGGTGCGGTTTCGGAGGTTTCTGGCATGTTCTGACCTGCGCGTGTTGTGCTGGAGAATCTGTCTTAGCACGGGGGCAAGCGCAAGCGGCGGCACGCAAGCTGTGACACGCCCTGCTTCGACGTGCTCATGCGGTCGGTATACTTTCAGGTGATTGGAGGATAGAAATGGCGAAAATTACCCCGTGCCTCTGGGTCGTCGGAGAGATCGACGACGTGATCGCGTACTACACCGGTGTGTTTCCTGGCCTGCAGACCGAAGCGCTCAACCGGATGCCCGATGGCGGCGTGATCACGGCCGAAATCACCATGGAAGGGCAGCGCTTCCAACTGCTCAAGGGCGGGCCAGCGGAGTGGAGTTTCAATGAGTCCGTTTCGTTCTACCTCGGCTGCGAGGGGCAGGCCGAGGTGGACCGCTATTGGAACTACTTCACGGCGGACGGTGGCGAGGAGAGCCAGTGTGGATGGCTGAAGGACAAGTACGGCCTGTCCTGGCAGATCGTGCCGAAGGAGTTCGAAGACATGATGGGCGGCGATGATCCGGCCAAAGTGGAGAAGATGATCGCGGCGATGTTCACGATGCAGAAGCTCGATATTGCGGCACTGCAGAAGGCGTACGACGCGGCCTAGGACAAGATTGGCGAGTACACGAAAGAGCCCCGACGTGACCGTCGGGGCGCTTTGGTTTGGTTGGGCCGAAGTGCGACCAGGAAGGTCGCTTAGGAAGGTCGCTCGGTCGACATGATGACGGTGCCGGAGGCAGCAAACATGCCACCGACGCCGTGCGAGACGGAAATCTTCGCACCCGGGACCTGGGCGGGAGCGGTACCGCGCATCTGGCGGACGCTCTCCTGGAGGGCGTACATGCCGTACATGCCGGAGTGGG